>QQNE01000064.1 GCA_003402735.1 Verrucomicrobiota bacterium | reverse complement strand
TCCTTCCTTCGTGCGGATCGGCCCCGAGAGATGGGACCTTTCCGGACGTGGATAGCATGCGCCGTTCTGGGCGGGTTGGCAACTTCTGACAGAAAAAACTGACAAGATCTGGACTTGCACAAAAGCCATCCCCGGGTTGGGTCTGAGGCCGCCCTAACATGCCCCACTCTGATTTGGAATTGTTGAATATTTGGGAAATTGATCATTTTTGCTCCTCGAACCATCGGCCCTTTGGTGCCGCGGTTTGCGGGCGTGGTGCTCTGGCGCTTTTCTGGACGGGCTTCACCCCGTCGAGCCGCACAAAGAAAGAATTTCAGCTTGCTTGGATACTAGATGTTGGGCTATTTCTCCTGGTGACCCACCACATGTGGTGTTGGGTCTCGAAATTCTCTAAGGGCAACCACGAATGACCAGCCGAGGCAATTCGCAGGAAAAGGCCAGTCCTTTTTCCTGGAGACAAATGCGTCCAACAAGGGACGGGAAACGAATCGGTGGTATCAAACTCTAACTTCAATTAACTAATTTTTTCGCTCATTACCCATGGAAAAAACCTTCGAGATTGGCGGTCGTTCTTTTGTTTTGGATCAGAAAAAGGCGGAAGAAGCCTTTGCCGGCAAACGGGTCATCAATGGCCGCCCGTCCATGGCCTTCAATCTTCTGCCGCTGCGGTATCAGTGGGCTTACGATCTCTACCGCACGATGAAGGCCAACCATTGGGAGCCCGAAGACATCCCGATGGGCAAGGACCTGGAGCAGTGGCGTTCGGCCACCGACGTTTCCGAAAATGAGCGCTGGATCATCCGGATGGGGATCGGCTATTTCTCGGCGGCGGAGGGGATCGTGGGCGACAACATCCAGCACGTGGTTCGCGAATTGGTCACGGCTCCGGAACTCAAGCTGGTTCTGGGGCGGCATGCGCACGAGGAGAACATCCACGCGGACAGCCTCCTCTACATGATTTCGAGTCTCGGCATCAATCCGCACGAGTGTGAGGCGATGTTTGAGCAAATCGGCACGGTCCGCCGCAAGAACGAGTTCGTGACCCGGATCTCCCGGAGTCTGCGCCGCGACCTCGACATGACCAAGCTCGAAAACAAGCAGCTCCTGGCCAAGAACATCTTCGTCTTCGGTCAGTGCATGGAGGGGACTCAATTCTACGGTTTGTTCGGGATGATCCTGAGTCTCTACCGGAACAACAAGTTTCCCGGCATCGGGCAGATGTTCCGTTACACCTTGCGGGACGAGTCGAACCACATCGAGGTCTTCCGCAATCTCCTCATGGATCTGGTCGAGGAGAACCCGGCGGTTTGGACTCCGGCCTTCAAGGAGGAATTGACCGCGCTCATGGTCGAAGCCGTCGATCTGGAGAAGGAGTTTATCCGCGACTGTTTGCCGGTGAATTCGATCGGGCTCAGCGCTTCGGATTTCATCCAATACATCGATTACATTGCCGACCGGCGTTTGACCGGGGTCGGTCTGGCTCCGCTGAACCCGGGGATTTCCAATCCATTCCCCTGGTTGGCGGAGATGATGGACATCAAGAAAGAGCAGAACTTCTTCGAGGGCCGGGTAACAGAGTATCAGAAAGCCTCTTCGCTCGAGCTCGTCGATGATTCGGAACTCTGATCCGACCGACGAGGTTCCCCTGTCAGGGGGGAATGTCGTCTCTTCCTTCTCATAATAACCACACGCACTCTAGTAATCACACACCATGACCAGCAGAAATCTCTACGAGGAGGACTTGGCCTTGAAGCATTTCGCGGCCCAGCCGGCCGATCACAAGCCGCGCTTTGATTGGCGGCACGTGGCCAAGACCGCGTCCGACGCCTCCTCGGGTCTCCCCATCCGGATTAAGGGGCATCAAGGGGTGAGGGATCTGCGTCAGGGAGACATTGCGGACACGGTCGGGTCTGCCGTCACCGACCTCTGCCTTTCACAGAACCGGGACGACATCTTTTCTGAGTCCAACCGCAGCCTGGTGGCCAGGGTGACGGGTGCGGTGGTAGGGCAGTTGTTGGAGCGCAAGGGGCCGGGCCTGGACGGCGGCATTGTGCTCACCGAGGAGGAATTGACCCACACCATTGAATCTGCTTTGGAAAAGCATCATGCTTACGATGTGGCGCGGAGTTTCATCATTCAGCAGAATCTCCGGCTGGGAACGGCGAAGGCCCAAGTGAGTCCTCACGGGGGACGGGTGCCGCAGATTGCCACCCGGGTGATTCGCCGGAACGGGGACATCGTCGCCTGGAACCAGGAGAAGATCGAGCATGCGGTGCGCAAGGCCTTTCTGGCGGTGCCCAGTGATTCGTCGGCGGCTCGGGAGATCGCAGAAGCGGTGACCCGGCAGATCGGGGAACTGCAGGCCGAATACATGGAGATCGAGGACATCCAGGACCGGGTCCAGGAGGAGTTGATGCGGCAGGGCCATTACAAGGCGGCCGAGAGCTACATTCTGTTCCGGCAACACCGACGCGAACTCCGCACCCAAGACGAGGATCGGCACCAGCCGGCCCTGTTCGAGGATCCCGCGCAGGGGGAGATGGTGCTGGTGAAGCGGTCCGACGGCTCCACCTACCTGTGGGACGGCAGTGATCTTCGTCATCGCATCGCGTTTGCCCGACGGGGGCTGTCGCTCAATCTGCGCAACGACGAGATCGAGTTCGAGCTGCGTCGTTCGGTGTTCTCCGAGATGAGTCAGGAGGATCTGGACAAGACGATCATTCTGAACGCGAAGAGCCTGATTGAGAAGGACGCCGATTTTTCGAAGTTTGCCGGCCGGGTGCTGTGCACGTTCATTTACGAGGAGGTGTTGGGCTGGAACATCGTCACCAACGGCCCGGATGAGATCTCCCGGTTTCATCGGGAAGCGTTCCGTCGCAACCTGGAGCGTGCCATCGAGATCGAGCGGTTGAATCCGGCCTTGGCGGCCATGGATCTGGACGCGCTCGCGGCGCGGCTCGACCCGACTGCGGACATGGACTTTGATTACCTCGGGATCCAGTCCCTCTATGATCGGTATCTCCTCGTTGACAAGACGGTGACGCCTCATCGGCGGTTGGAGACGCCCCAGTTTTTCTGGATGCGGGTGGCGATGGGGATCTTTTATCATGAGGAGAACAGCACGCAGCGGGTGCTGGAGCTTTACGGGCTCTACAAGAGCCGGCGGTTTTGTTCCTCAACGCCGACGTTGTTCAACGCGGGCACGGTCCACTCCCAGCTTTCTTCCTGCTACCTTTACAAGGTGGACGACAGCCTCGAGTCCATCATGATGCGCGGGGTGGCGGAGAACGCCAGCTTGTCGAAGTGGGCCGGCGGTCTGGGAGGGAGCTGGACTTCGGTGCGCGGGACGGGCGGCTACATCAAGGGCACGAATGGCGAGAGCCAGGGGGTGATTCCCTTCCTCAAGTTGCACAACGACCAGTTGGTGGCCGTGAATCAGGGCGGCAAGCGCAAGGGTTCTGGCTGTGCCTACCTGGAGACTTGGCACAACGACATCCTCGATTTCCTCGAGTTGCGGCGCAATGTCGGCGACGACCGCCGCCGCACGCATGACATGAACACCGCGAACTGGGTTCCCGATCTGTTCATGAAGCGGATGGAGGACCGCGCCACTTGGACGCTGTTCCGCGCCAACGAGGTTCCCGATTTGCATGAGACCTATGGCCGGGAATTTGAGTCGCGCTACGTCGAATACGAGGCGAGGGCGCGGCGTGGGGAGATCTTCGGGCATTCGATGCCGGCCATCGAATTGTGGAAGTTGATGCTCCGCAATCTCTTCGAGACCGGACATCCCTGGATCACCTTCAAGGATCCCTGCAACGTGCGGAGTCCGCAGGACCATGTCGGGGTGATCCACAGTTCCAATCTCTGCACGGAAATCACTCTGAATACGGGCGCGGACGAGACGGCGGTTTGCAACCTCGGCTCGGTGGTTCTCGATCAGCATGTGGACGAGCACGGGATGTTGGATCTGGACAAGCTGCGCGAGACCATTCGGATTGCGGTGCGCGCTCTGGACAATGTGATCGACATCAATTTCTACCCCACCAAAGCGGCGGAAACCGCCAACATGCGGCATCGCCCGATCGGTTTGGGGGTGATGGGTCTGCAAAACGTACTCTATCTCCGGGATGTGTCGTTCGCCTCCCAAGCGGCGGTCGATTTCAACGATGAGATGATGGAGGCGATCGCGTTCTTTGCCTACGAGGCTTCCAGCGATCTGGCGGCGGAGAAGGGCACCTACTCGACCTACAAGGGCTCGAAGTGGGATCGCGGTCTTTTGCCGCAGGATACCCTGGACATCTTGGAGGAGGAGCGCGGGTTGCCGGTCGACGTGGCCCGCGGCGGGCGCATGGATTGGGCGCCGCTCCGCGAGAAGATCGCTCGTCAGGGCATGCGAAATTCGAACGTCATCGCCATCGCGCCGACGGCCACGATTTCCAATATCATGGGAAGCACGCCGTGCATCGAGCCGCTCTACAAGAACCTCTTCAGCAAGTCCAATCTGGGCGGCGAGTTCACGGTGCTCAATCCGTTCCTCGTCCGTGATCTCCAGAAGCTCGGGTTGTGGAATCAGGCGATGATTGATCGTCTGAAGTATCACGATGGAGAGCTCGGCGAGATCGTTGGGATTCCGGCGAATCTCAAGGAGAAATACGCCACGGCCTTTGCCATTCCCTATGACTTCGTGATCGATGCAGCCGCCCGTCGGCAGAAGTGGATCGACCAGTCTCAGTCGGTCAATCTCTTCATGGCGCGGCCGGACCTCAAGGTGCTCTCGCATATGTATCGGGCGGCTTGGCGCAAGGGGTTGAAGACCACCTATTATCTTCGCACCCTGAGCGCTTCGGGGATCGACAAGATCAGCGTGGACACTTCCAAGAAACTCCGGGGGGTTGTTGCCGGGGAGGGAAGCGGTGCCGAGGAAGGTTTGGCCCGGGAGGTGGATTCCGAGGCGGAAGTCGCCAGGGTCTGCCGGCTCAACGCCGACATGACCGGGGAAGAGTGCACGAGCTGCACCTGAACCGGCAAAGGGGGGATGGAGCGGTTTCATCCCCCCCCGTTCGCGGTGGGGGAATTCAGGAGGCGGTGACTGCCTCGGAAGAGATCCCTCTCAGCTCAAAAATTTTGAGGATGGTCTGTTCAATCAGGTTGTTTGGGCAGGACGCACCGGCGGTGATGCCGACCTTCACGGGAGCTTCTCCGAGCAGAGCGGTCGAGTAACTCGTCACTTCATGTTTGCGGCTCAGATCGTAGTGAACGATCTCCTCGAGCGAGCGAAGGCAATCGGCGTCCCGGATGAAAAACGTCGGCAGATGCTTGCCGCCGATCTTCACCAGTTGGCTGGTGTTGGATGAGTTGTAGCCGCCGACCACGAGGAGAAGGTCCATCGGCTCGTTGAGCATCTCGAACAGCGCGTCCTGACGTTCCTGGGTGGCTCCGCAAATCGTTTCAAAGAGGCGGAAGTTTTCTGTGGCACCGTGGTCGCGCCGTTGCACCGCGGCCCCGAGACGCCGCTGCATCTCCTCCGTTTCGGACTTCAGCATCGTGGTCTGGTTGGCCACCCCGATGTGGCACAAGTCGCGGTCCGGATCGAATCCATCCGAATGGGCATGCGCAAACTTGAGAAGGAATTCCTCCCGGTCGCCGCCGTGTTCGATGTAGTGGCAGACGTAGTCCGTCTCTTCGAGGTCAAGGACCACCAGGTAGTGACCACGCCCGTCCGGGCCGGTGGAGCGGGAGGCGGTGGCCTTGGTTTCCTCGTGATAGGACTTGCCGTGGATGATGGAGGTCACTCCCTCTTCCGCATATTTGCGGACGCGTTTCCAAACGGTCATGACATCGCCACAAGTGGTATCGATCACCTGGCAACCCCGCTCCTGGAGCTTGGCCATCAGTTCGGTGGTGGTCCCGAAAGCGGGAACAATGACCACGTCATCGGCGGTGAGATCGGAGATCTCCTTGTCCGGGTTCGGTCCATCGATGTTCTTGATTCCCATCGCCTGGAGTTGGCGATTCACCTCGGGGTTGTGAATGATCTCGCCGATGAGATAGATATCGCGATCGGCAAACACACGGCGGGCGGCGTAGGCGAGATCGATGGCTCGCTCCACCCCATAGCAAAACCCGAAAGCCTGGGCGAGCCGGACCGTGGTGTTGCCGATGGTGAGTTTCCCTTGCAGGGCCCGGACTTGGTCCACGACCTTGCTGCGGTAGTGATTTTCCACTTCAGCCTGGACCAGTTCCATGACATCCGGTCGTCGGAGGTTGACCCGGGCGGAACGGGAGGGGGAGGGCGGAGGGGAGGGGGAAGAGTCCATGGCAGGGAACGGATGGAGGGGCCGGGACGCGTGATCCGTTCAGGGGATCAGCGGGGCGGGAGCCTCCTCGAAGAGGGCTTGGGGCAACTGGGCGAAATATTGGTCGCTGATGAGGAAGGAAGCCGGGGGATCGGGATCGGCATAGTCCGTGGGTCTCGGGACGCTGCGCCCGATGGTGGCATCCTCCGGTTGATGATCGGCGATGTAGACCGGAGTGCCTTCCTGGGCCAGCGCAAAGAATTTTGGGGCCACGTTCTTGTGGATCCGGAGGCAACCGTGGGAGCGGGGCATCGGCCAGACACAACCCGCATGGAAACCGTAGCCCGGCGAAAACTCGACCCAGAAGGGCATCGGGTAGCCGACGTAACGGGCTCCGGAGGGAGTTTGGGTGCGGGTGCCGGGCCGGATGGCATCCTGGCCGGCGTGAAATCCATAGGTGTTGGAGCGCTTGTCCGCGATCTTCTGGAACACCTTGAAGTGGCCCTTGGGGGTGGGATTCTCCGGCGTGCCGATCGTCGTCGCGGTGGCGAGGAGGAGTCGGTTGCCCTCGACCACGTAAACCATGCTGTTGGCGAGACTGACCTTGATCTGCACCGCAGACGGGTTTGCCGGGCGGTAGGCCTTGCAATCGTAGGGCTTGGTGGAAATGGAAGAGCAGCTGACCAAGCCGCAAACAAATGCGGCGGTGAGGAGCGATGCCAAACGGCGGGCGAGGACAAACATCATGAGGCCGGAAATTTCCTCCGGGAGCGGCAACCTGTCAAACCGTCTGGGAGAAAGGAGGGAGCGTCGAACAGCTTGGTCGTCGCGCCCCGCCGCCGTCCATTCAACCTGCTTGATGATTCCGTTCATAACGGACGCGCCCACGCCGTCCGATGTTTTTCGACGTTCCTGCAGAACTCCGTTGCGGGAGGAGGGCGGAAGCGGGGCACGTTCTTTCGCAGCCAGGTAAAGGGAGTGTCAGGGAAAAATGGTGGTGAAGTGATTTTCCTGATTGACGAATAATCAGGCTCTGTTAAGATAAGGAATAGCTGCTTCGTGCGGCTATGTTGTTTGTGTTTCATGTTTCTAGGTTTCAGCCAGGCCCGATACGTCGGGCCTGGTTTTTTCATGGCCCGGGCAGGGAACCTGCTGCGCGGCTGTCGCCAGTATGGAGTCGCGGGCTATTCACCTCCTTCTGATTGATGGAGATGCTTCTGCAGAAGATTTTGCGGACCGTCTCCGCGCCCCCGGGATCAGCGTGGAATGGTGCCGTTCGGTGAACCAAGGGCGCGCCCTGGCCTTGAAGGGTGGGTTCGATGTGTTGATCTGCGAGGTTCCGGACAAGGATTGCGCCGCGTTCGCGTGGGTTCGGGAAATGAGGGAGGCGCGGCTCCGGCTTCCCCTGATCTGTCTGAGTTCCTGTGCCGAGAGCAGTTTTGCGATCGAGGCGATCAAGGCCGGCGCCTATGACTTCTTCCTCAAACCGGCGGATCCGGGCGAGGTCGTGGGGGCGGCGCTGAAGGCTTGCGAAGATGTGAGGCGGACCTCGAAGCCGGTGGAAATCGGGGAGGTCTATCCGGAGCAGGACACCATTGTGGGGCGGAGCCGGGAGATGCGGGACATTTACAAACAGCTGGGCCGGATCAGCGCGCAGCCGGTCAATGTCCTGATTCGCGGGGAGACCGGGACCGGCAAGGAGTTGATTGCCCGCGCCATTTTTCAGCATGGCCATCGCGCCCACAAACCGTTTGTGGCGGTGAATTGCGCGGCGATTCCCGAGCCGCTTTTGGAGAGCGAACTGTTCGGGCACGAGAAAGGCGCTTTCACCGGAGCGGACCGGGTCCGGATCGGTCGGTTCGAGCAGGCGCACGGCGGCACGATTTTTCTCGATGAAATCGGCGATCTCAAGGCTCCGATGCAAGTCAAGTTGTTGCGGGTCTTGCAGGAGAAGATGATTCACCGGGTGGGAGGCGACCGCGAGATTCCGGTCGACGTGCGCGTCATCGCGGCGACCCATCGCAACCTGGAGCAGATGGTCCGGGCCGGGGAGTTCCGGGAGGATTTGTTTTATCGGCTGAATGTGGCGTCGATTTTGATTCCACCGCTTCGGGAGCGGCGGGATGACATCGCGCTCTTGGTGGATTATTTTCTGCGCAGATTCGGTCGGGAATACAACATCGAGGGCCCCTCGATCGCCCCGGCGGCGGTGGAGTTTCTGGCTCGTCAGGATTGGCCCGTGAACATCCGCCAGCTGCAAAACGTGATCCGCCGGGCGCTGCTGCTTTCCCGGGGTTACACCATCAGTTGGCAGGATTGCCGGGCGGTTCTGGAAGAGAACGACCTCGGTTCAGCCGAAACCCCGAGCTTGCGCGATTTGGTGCGCGCCACCCTGACCCGGGTCATTGAGGGGCAATTGGAAGCGGCCTTGCCCGAGCTGGAAAGCGTTTTTGAGAGAGAGGTCTACAGTCAGGCGATCTCCCGTTCCGGCGGCAATCAGGCGAAAGCGGCGCGCTGGTTGGGGGTTTCCCGCCTGACGCTCCGGGAAAAGCTGAGGACCTACGGCATTCATCCGGGAGAATGATCCCCCGGGTTCAGTCGCCTTCGTTTGGCGGTTCCGGCTTCGCCCGCGCGAGCAAGGACCGGACCGCTTCCCGCAGACGGCTGGTGATCCCGTAAACGCTTCTGGAGCGGGAGCGGAGCAACGGTTCTCCCACGATCTCTGGGATGAAGTCGTCCGGCAACGCGGCGACAAGCGCCGGATCAGATCCGTTGAGTCCCCGGCAGAGGATGGTCACGAGGGCTCGCGTCAGCGTTCGCGTGTCTGGACCCAGTTCGGCCCGGAGGCGCAAGCCGCCATCGGGTTCGATCTTCACGAACAGGGTCACCTCGTCGCTGCAGCCCGGTTCGGTTCGCGCGTCGATGGCGTCGTGGGTTTCGTCCTCGCGCGGGGCGTGCCGGGCGGATTCTTCCGCACAGGACCACAGGGCCTCCCGGCGTTGGGCCTCGGTGAGCCCGACGAAGAAGGCGACCAATTCCGCGAGGGCCGGAGGGAGTTTGGCCATTCCGGGGATCTTCGGCGCGGACCGCGACTCCGTCCAAGAAAAAGCCGGGAGAGCCGGGGCGGCTCACCAGATCCAGCCGGGACCGGCCCAGCCGGGGTGGGGGACCACGCCTCCGGTGACCATCAGATCCACGGCGGCGAAGGGCCGGAACGGATCTTGAAAGGGCCAAGCCGCTTGGTGGTGGAACCAGGGATGAAGGGCACGGCGGCACACCAGGGGCCTGGGTGGTGACGGCCGGAAAATGGCCCAGCGGGTGGTGATGCGCACCGGGATCAAGGTTCCCGTCGGGACCGGACTGGTTTGTGCCACCGGCGCTTTGGGTTGAGCCGCCATCGGATACCCGAGCAGGGTGCGCGTCTTTTCCTTGATCTCTTGGTAACGGATTTTGGCCAAGCCGTCGCGGTGCCGGAAGATTGGGCCCTCGGGATCAAACTTCAGGATCTCCACCTCGACATAATCGCGGCCGGACTCGGTCATGAGAAGCGGAAGGTTCCTTGGGGGAGCTGCCGCGGCGGAAGAGGCGATGGCGGCGAGGAACAGAAAGCCGGGCGCCAGGAATCGGGAGCAACAGAAGTCACGCATGATTCTCATACATGACAAATTTTGCGAATATGGAAAGTAAAAGTTTGCTCTTCCGGCAAGTCTCGCCCCGATTTGGATCGGTTTTCCTGCGACTCCATTGTGGTTTTTCGGCTCGGGCGCTGCTAGAGTTCGCCGGTCATGGCCCAGGCAATCGTTGATCCGGAAGAGTTGCGGCGGTTCGCCGAAGAATTGCATCGGTTCGATGCCGAGTTGCGGAATCGACTGGGGACGATGCAGGCCCGTTTTGCGGCCCTGGGAGAGACTTGGCAGGACCAGGAGCAAGCCAAATTTGCGGAAGAGTTTGCGGAGGCGAACAAGATTCTGCGCCGCTTTTTGGAGGCTTCAGGTCGCCACGCGCCCTATCTGTTGCGCAAGGCGGAAACGATCGAGGAGTATCTGGGGCGGCGTTGAGCGGGGAGCAGCGGAGATGGCGGACCGGGCACACATTCTTTCCAGCGAGGCTCTGGACCGATTTCGCATCGCTCTGATCAACTACCGGGAGCGGGCCGCGGCGGCGCTCCACGAGATGGGGGATGAGGTGCGCCGCACCCGAAATTGGGTTCAGCAGGACCGGGTGCCTCACTGGAATCAAGAGTTGCACCGCAGGGGACGGCTCCTGGACGACGCGCGGCAGCGGTTGTTCAGCGCCGAGCTTTCCGCGTTGCGGGATTCCGCCGGAGAGGAGAAGCGCCAGGTTCTGCGCTGGCATGAAGCCGTGCGCGAGGCCGAGGAGAAATTGCGCCTCGCCAGGAAATGGGACCAGAATTTTGATTCCGCGGTGGGACCGCTTGCCAAGCAGGTGGACAATTTGCGTCTCATGGTCGATGACGAATTGCCGCGCGCCATTCAAGCACTCGGTTTGATGATCGAGGCCCTGGAACGGTATGCCGATGTCCAGCCGTCCCGGGAAGACTTACCACCGCCCCCATGAATGTCACCACCTCCGCTGCCGGGCTGGCCGGAATGACCAAGGAATTGATGCGGGTCTGGGATGAGACCACGGTCTCTTGGCGGGATGCCAAAGCGGACGAGTTTTCCCAAACTTACCTCCTCCCCATCGCGGAGTCTGTCGAGTCCCTGGCGGTGGCGGCCGAGAAGCTCGACCGGGTCATCCGCCAAATCCGTGTCGATTGTGAATAAGGAACTCCCTTCCGCGGACGAGGTTGCCGCCCAGTTGCGCGCCATCGAGGAGCTGGTCCGGGTCACCGCCAAGCGGGAAGAGACCCTGAACCAGGGGAAGCGCCTCAATCATTCCAGGCGGAGGGCGGATGCTGATGAGGCGCTGGTGGAATCCAACCGGCGGCTCGAAATGGACTCGGCCAGCGCGGAGACGGATCGGATTTCCGCTTCGGAACGATTCGGGCAACGCCAACGGAACCGCCGGACTTGGCTGGACCGGGCCCATCGCTCGGTCCGAACCGGCATCGACGAAAAGATTCGGGCGCTGGAGGGGCAGGCTCATTACGACCGACAGAAGACGTTGATCCAGATCGATCGGCAGCGCGACGAGGAGTCCGCCCAGGCCCGGACTTCCTTCGATGACTTGCGGGTGAGTTTGGGCGACTCGCAACGACGGCAATCAGACGTGGAGAAAAGGGCGAGGCGGGCGGTCCGCGGGTATGGTGGATTCTCCCGTCGTTTGCATCATGCGCTCAGTCTGACGGCGGATCCCGCGGGTGGCAGCGATGTCACCGGGTTGCTGCAGAGCGTGAAGTGGGACCTGGATCGTGCGGAGGACGCGTTGGAAGAGCTCGAGGCGTTGTGGTTGGCGGCTCTCTTTCGGTTTCTGCCTCTGTCGATCGGTTTGATCCTGATCCTTGGGGGCCATGCCGCCGCCCACCTTTTGTTGCCGCCCGAATGGGGTGGACAACAGGGACTCCTGGCCGTGCTCTCGGCGGCGGGATGCTCGGTGGTGGCGATTGGGCTCCATCTCATCGGGGGTTGGCAGGCCCGGCCGATGGTGGTCACGATCCGTTCTGGGTTGGCCGATGCGCGTGCCTCGCTTTCGGCCGCCGCTCGCGAGGTTGAGCGGGAGGAGGAAATGGAGTTCGCACGGATCGAGGCGCGGCATCGGCGTGGCATGGCCGGATTGCAGCAGAGTTTCAAGAGGATGATGGACGATGCGGAGCAGCTTCGGAATACGGCACCGGCGGAGCTGGAACAGCGTCATCGCAAATCCCTGGAGCGTCACGAGCGGCTCGGCATCTCCAAAGCCGCCCGGCTGCTGCGGTCTCATCAGGAGAACTTGGCAAGGCTCCGGGAGGAGGCCCGCGCCCGGGAGCAGGTGATCGCGGCGGAGTTGGAGAACCGGATGGAACATCTTCAGGCCCGCTTCGAGCAGGATTGGGAGGCCCTGTTGCAGAATTGGCATGCCAATCTGCCGATGATGCTCGCGGACTTGGATCAGGCCGGTGCCCTTTCCTCCCGCCTGACCGCGGCATGGAGTGCGGACGCTCTCGGCGAATGGCAACCTCCGGATTCAGGGGCCCCCGCCGTCCCCATCGGCGTGTTGCAGGGACAGGTGGCCACCCTGGCCGGGGTCTGGCCGCAGTCGCCCCTGTTTTCGGTTCCGGCTCAAGAATTCGAGGCCCCGGTTTGTCTCCGGATGCCGGACCAAGCCTCCCTGGTGATCGAGACCGACAGTGGCGGTCGGGCCGCCGCCCTGGCCGCTTTGAACTTGGCGATGTATCGGCTGCTCGCCAGTCAGCCGCCGGGCCGGGTCAACTTCACTCTCTTTGATCCGGTCGGTTTGGGCGAATCCTTTTCCAGTTTGATGCGGTTGGCCGATTCCGGGGAGAACCTCATCAACGGCAAGATCTGGACGCAACCAGAGCAGATGGAGCGGCGGCTCGCTGAACTGAATGAGCACATGGAGAAGATCATTCAGATGTATCTGCGCAACGAGTTCGCCACCATCGCGGATTACAATGCCCAGGCCGGCAACGTCGCCGAGAACAATCGGTTCCTGGCCGTCGCTGATTTTCCGCAGGGGTTTTCCACCACCGCCCTGCAGCGCCTCCTCTCCATCGCCCTGGCCGGTCCGCGGTGCGGCGTGTATCTTTTGCTCCATTGGAACACGGGCCAGCCCGTTCCGGCCGGTCTCAAGGCGGAAGATCTTCGGCGACACGCCCTGAGCTTGGCTTTTTCCGGGGGCGCCCTGGTCCTGCAAGGGCAACCTGAAGGGGTGACGTTGCGGCTCGATTCCCCGCCCTCCCCGGAAGTCGCGGGGATGTTTCTCGACCGCGTCGGCCGGGCCAGCGTCGACAGCAATCGCGTGGAGATCCCTTTCTCCTCCATCGCTCCCCCGGAAGAGGCGGTCTGGAGCCAGGACACCATCAACGAGTTGCGCGTGCCAATCGGCCGGACGGGGGCCAGCAAATTCCAGTGGCTCGCCCTGGGCAAAGCAACCCGGCAGCACGCTTTGATTGCGGGCAAGACCGGTTCCGGAAAGTCCACCCTCTTCCACGTGATCATCACGAACCTGGCGCTTTGGGCGGATCCCCGGCAGGTGGAGTTTTATCTCGTCGATTTCAAGAAAGGGGTGGAGTTTCAATGCTACGCCCGGCTCCGGTTGCCCCACGCGAGGGTGGTGGCGGTCGAGAGCGACCGTGAATTTGGCCTGAGCGTCTTGCAGCGCCTCGATGAAGAATTGCGGCGCCGGGGCGAACTGTTCCGGGAGAAGGGGGCCCAGGATCTGGCCGGTTACTCGCGGGCCGGTGGGCGGGAGCCGATGCCCCGCTGCCTGCTGTTGATCGATGAATTCCAGGAGTTTTTTACCGAGGACGATCGGGTGGCGCAAAACGCGGCCCTGTTGCTCGACCGCATCGTCCGCCAAGGTCGTGCGTTCGGGATGCACGTCATCCTCGGCTCGCAAACCCTGGGAGGAGCCTTCACCCTGGCCCGGCCGACCCTGGGCCAGATGGCGGTGCGCATCGCGTTGCAATGCAACGAGGCGGACTCCTATCTCATTTTGGACGACGGCAATCCGGCCGCCCGTCTCCTCTCCCGTCCGGGCGAGGGAATTTACAATGACCAAGCGGGAGCGATCGAGGGCAACAGTCCGTTCCAGGTGGTTTGGTTGCCGGATGAAGTCCGAGAAGCCCAACTGGTCGCGGTGCGCGAACGGGCCGACCAAGCGGGCTTTGCCGGTTTCATCCCCTTCGTGTTTGAGGGGAATGTCGCTGCCGATGTGTGGGGCAATGAACCGTTGCGCAGACTGCTGGCCCAGCCCGGGTCGCTTCCCGGCGGCATGCACCTTTTTCTCGGGGCTCCCAACGCCGTCGCAGGACCGGTCTCGGTCTGTTTCCAACCGCAAAGCGGCAGCCACCTGCTCTTGGCGGGGCAGCAGGAGGAAACGGTGCTCGCGCTCGTCGCGATCGCCTTGGTGACCCTCGCTTGTCAGGCTCCCGAGGCCGGTCTCCGTTCCGTGGTGCTCGCTTCTTCGGCACCGGAAACCGCGGAACGCCGGGTCCTGGACCAGGCGATCGGGCAAGCCAGGGGCACTGCGTCCCGGATTGGAGCGGCGGAAATCGCGGCCACTTTCGCGGAGTTGGCGGCCGAGGTCCGGAGACGGGGCACCAGCCAGGAAGGGATCGCCTGTCCGCCGATTTTTGTTTTCATCCTCGGGCTGCAGCGGTTCAAAGCGTTGCGTCACGAGGAGGACTACAGCTTTTCCTCAGCCCCCGTCGCCATCCCCAAACCTTCCGAGGACCTCGTCACGCTGATCGAGGAAGGGGCCGCCGTCGGGGTGCACCTCGTCCTTCATGGTGACACCTGGAACAACCTGAAGCGTTCCCTGCCGCGCAAGGCGCTCGGGGAGATCGACATGCGCGTTCTTTTCCAAATGAGCGCAAACGATTCCGCCGCCCTCATCGATTCCCCGAAAGCGGCTTCGCTCGGCCGACACCGCGCCCTGTTGCACCGGGAACAGGAGGGCACCAGCGAAGTTTTTCGGCCCTATGCCCTGCCCGATGCGGCATGGTTTGCAGGTGGTGGCAATCGTCTGGGCGCCGTCATTGACGCCGAGGCCGGGACCGGGGAGGGTGGGTGATCCAGACGCATGAAGGAAGTCTTCGTTCATCCCGATCCCACCCGCGTCGGGTTTTATCAGTCGGTCCTGGAGGAGGCTGGCATCCCCTGTTTCATTCGGGGCGAATTTGGCAGCACTTCGTTGGCGAGCCGGAAATCGACCTTTTTTTCCCCGGCGCTCTGCGTGCTCCATGACGAGGATGAGGAACGGGCCAAGGCCATTCTTTCCGAGAGGCAAAATCCGCCCCTCGCGCAGGGGCCGGACTGGAGTTGTCCCGGTTGTCATGAAGCTGTGCCGGATTCGTTTGGTTCCTGCTGGAACTGTGGCACCCTTCGCCCCGGTTTGAAGGAAGAATGAAAGACCTCTTGATTCGTCCGCTGATTCGCCTCCGCATGGCCCTCACCTCGCGGGAAAGCGCCTCGCGTCAAATCCGGCGCACCCTGCTCGAGTATCGTGGACTCTGTGCCGGCTTGGGCGAGGAAGAGGCGCGGCGCCCCACCCAGGTCCCGGCCATGTTGGGGGTGGATCCCGAGATGCGCAGCTGGTCGATCTTCCAAATTTTGGAGCACAACGTCATCGTCAACCGAAGCATCACCGGAATCGTCCAGAGCCTGGCCCGCACTTCTCAAGGATCGCGTTGCGAGGCGCCGCCAAATGGCATTGTCGGGGAAGCGCCTGCCGTGATCGATCCCAAGCGGGATGTCCTGCCCTCGGTCAACCCGGGCCAGGAACAGCTGGCGTTGTTCCGGGAGTCGGTGGAGCATCATCTGGCGGTCGTGCCCGAGCTGCCCCGGCTCCGGGGAACCTCGCGTTATCCGCATCCGGTATTTGGACGGCTCGACGCCCACGGATGGCATTGCATGTTTGGGCTGCATCTCCAGATCCACTTGTGGCAGGCGGAGGCGGTGGTCCGGGCCCTGTCGAGCCCCGGTGAAATCCGTGGTTGAGAAGGTGGGGCGGTCTCTGCTTGAATGATCCCATGACGAGTCGCCTTGCTGCTGTTCTCACCTGGACCCTTTTCTGCGCCCTGCACGCCCAGGAAGCTGTCTACACTTCCAAGACACCCGGTCCGGGCGGCACCGGGAAGGTTTACATGGGACGGGAGATTTCTCATGTGGTGGGCCATCAGGCGATCACTTGGCTGGAGCGGCCCGAACGGATCGGCGAAGAGTTGCCGGACGAAGTCATCCGCAACATGGAGGTCAAGCCGACCGATGTCATTGCCGACATCGGGGCCGGCAGCGGTTACTTCAGCTTGCGCCTCGCCAAGCTGGTGACCAACGGAAAAGTCTACGCCGTGGACATCCAGGACGAGATGCTCACGTTCATCCAAGTCCGCGCCTCCGCCGAAAAACTGGCCAATGTGATCTCTCACAAAGGCTCCATCCAGGATACCAAACTCCCCGAAAACAGCATCGATGTCGCTCTCATGGTCGATGCCTACCATGAATTTTCTCACCCGAGAGAGATGATGGAGTCCATCGTCAAGGCGTTGAAACCCGGTGGTCGGTTGATTCAGTTGGAATACCGTGGGGAAGATCCCAAGGTGGCCATCAAACCACTCCACAAAATGACGCAGTGGCAGGTGAAACGGGAAATGGCCGCGGTGGGGTTGTCATGGAAAGAGACCCGTGAGTTTCTTCCCATGCAGCACTTTTTTGTCTTCGTGAAAGAGTGAGGGCGGAGGCGCGGACACAACCAACCAACCGACGGGCGACCCAGGTCAGACCCAAAAGAACCGCAACGCATCGATCAGATCGATGTCCATGGTCGGCTAAGTTCCGGGCCCGAAGATTGCGAAGTCCGCTCCCGGGCGATCTTTCGGAGCGACCGTCTGGCGGGTCACGATCAGGAGCGTTCCCGGTTGCAGGAGCGGGTAAACCCGCTGGCCGAAGGATTTCGGGATCCGGAGCCGTTTGCGCAGTTCCGCCACGGGATCTGTCGGTGATCCGGACCCGTCCAGGTTGAGGACCGCCCAGGGCCGTTGTCTGACCCCGGGAACAACCTCGCTCTCCTCCGCCAGCTCGCCCTCCAACATCACGAAAACGGCACTCTGCGCGCCGCTGTCTTGCCCTGGCAGGATGGTGACACCGCTCTTCCCGATGAGAATTCCGCTGCGATACACATACACCATGCGGTCCGCGACGCTCAGGAGAATCGCCACCGGTCCTTCATCGCTCAACGCGGGATCCCAGAACTCGCCTTCCCCGGCAACGTCTTCGGGCCGGATCTGGACATCGCTGGAGAGAAGCACCGACGTGGGCTTGTCAGATTGAGCGGGCGGCGAGTTCTTGCGGGTGATCACCACGGTGGCCCCGAGCCCTGTCGCCCCACTCACCAACTCCGAAAAGGCCCGGGGAAGACGCACGGCGGCGCGTGTTTCCGGCCCCGCAGAGTGATTTTCCTCCAGCATGGGGATTCCCTTCCAGGCCCCGGTCGTCTCCGCCGTTTCTTGTCTTGGCAGAACCGTGAACACACCCGTCTCCACCGGCCCGTCCAGGTGAACCGTGCTCCGACCGATCTGGGTCCCGTTCCGATAGACGTAGGCGATCTGGTCATCCAGGCTCACCACCACCAGGACCGGACCGGATGGGGACCGCCGCGGCTCCCACTCGAATTGACCCGACGCCAGCTTTTTGCCCGGGCGCGGCGCGATGCTGACCGTGTGGCAGGACGGTGCCAGGGCGAGGGTCATGAGACCGGTGAGGAGCCCCGAGAGGGCGCGGTGAAAAATGGGAGCCATGTGCGGGGCGGAGCTCACGTTCATACCACTCCCTGCCACGAAGGCAAGTCGACTCGGTGCGCTGCCCCGCGGAGCTGGCTTTGGCAGGATCAGTCGTTTTCCTCCCAAATCCCATCGCCGATGTGGCGGCGGGTCTGCCCCCCGGCCTCCATGGCGAAGAGCAGCAGCCAGCCATTCTCCACCAGTTCACGCACCTGGGCATGCTTGGCGAGCACGGCTTCGATCCGCTCGGTGGGAGCCTCCAGAAAAACGTGAAGGCGGATCGGTTCATGAAGGAACCTGGTGCCATCGTGAACGGATTGGAGCGGGAGACCCGTCTCGAGGTCGCCCCCGTTGCCGAGGCAGACGCCCAGGGTGCCGACGACGTTGTGCAACACCTTGTTCCCGCTCCCGAACACCGCATTGTTCACCGTGGAGCAGTAGTATTGGAGGTTGATCCAGTTCGCCACCACCACCGGCGCGGTCAGAATCAGTTCGAGGACCGAGTTGTCAGGGTCGTTCCGGAAATCGTAGTCGTGCAGGAAGACGCGGCCGCCGAAGTTGGCCCCGGCCGTGCGCGCACGGGGCGCCGCAATGAAGGCCGCGTTCCCGGCCAAGCCCCACTCCGGGCGCACTTGGGACCAATCGGCGGCCCTCGAACGAACCCGGGCATCGATCTCCGGATCCTCGGCCCTCAGACCCAAGAGTTTGCTGCGTTCCCGCCGCGCCGCCGCACCCGCCCGGTCCAGATGATGGCGCAGCTCGTTCAGGTCAGCGGCGTGGGAAGCCGGTAGGTTCTGGAGATCGAACAGACACACATCGTCCGTCGTGGTGTTGTGCAGCCCGGCCAGAAACCAGGTGTCTTGCGGAATTTCGATCCCGTATTCCCCAGCCAAAGCGGCGCGAACGCCCGGGTCGTTGAGGAGGTTGGCGCCGACCCGGGCGTTGACATCGCCCGCATGCCCACCGCACGCCCCGCAATCGAGACCGGCGGCGTAGGGATTGTTTTTCGTCTCGCTTCCGTGTCCGCAAAGGAGCACGAGACGGCCGAAATTCCCCTTCATTCCCATGTTTTTGAGCATGCCGTAAGCCATCGCCGGACGCGCCTCCACAGGAAGTCCGCCGCCCCAATCCAGCGACGGCCCGCAGTCCCGCTGGGATCGCTTCGGCTGCGCCCCGGCGGCCCACAGACCGTCGCGCAACAGCGCCGCGCCGAACAGCAGGCCCATGGTTTCCACGAAGGAGAAGCAGGAGACCGCGGACTGTTTGAACGCGCTCCAGCCATGGGCAAATTGTCTGGCGAGGCTCACTTGACGACGGGCGCTCGCGTCTTTGCCGGGGTCATGGTGGCACTCGTGGACAACCGCCTGGGGAGAGAGCAGCACGGGGCATTGTGCCTGCCCCTTGTCCATGCCCATGGACCGGTATTCGATCGGCAACCCGAAAAACCCGGCAAAGCCGCGGGTCTCGATCCCGTTGGAGCAAGCCTCCAGCGCCCGGCGGAAAATTTCCGAGCGCACGTCGATGCAGAAGATGGCCTGAACGCCGGGGCGTGTCGGGTTGGCCGTTGCCCCCTCAGATCCGTTGGCGGCGAGCGCACCGCGCACCCGGCGCTCCCAGGCGTGTTCCAGCGCCAGTTGCCAGACATACCAAATCGCGGTGGCCTCCGAGGGACGGTGATCGAATCGCTCCGCCGATGAGCGGAAATCGATCAGGTCCGCCGCCCCCGCCACATTCAGGAGGGCGGCGTCCAGGCAGATTCGGATGGCGAGCAGTTCGATCAGGCGCTGATCCGTTTCGCCGCGCATCGACGCCTCGCGGGCGAGGTATTGCACATGCCCGGCCCAACCGCGAACCGAAAGCAGCAGCCGGTGGAGGTAATCCCCGGCGCTCACCGGATCCAGGCCCAGGGAATTCAGGCAGATGGCGATGGCGGCGGTGGGATCGTCAGGCAGAACGCGGACCCGGGTCCGGAAACCGTTCAACCCGGCGATTTCCAATTTGCGATCGATCGAGCTGACCTCCTTCCAGGCCGCGAAGAGCGATTCTCCCTGCCAGGGCATTCGCCAGGCGCTTTGGCCCCGGTCGAAGTATCCGGCGCAAAAGTCCGCGACGCTTTCGGTCAGGCAGGTGTGCCAGTCGGTGCCCAGGTTGCGGTCGAGGGTTTCCGCGAGCGTCAGGGTTTCCGGTGGCAGATGGTTCGCATCGCTGATCCCGACCAGTGCGCTCCGCAGACGTGCCGGTTGCAGTTCTTCCCACACTTTGGGATCCATCCCAGGGGTTTGCCTGGCCCGGAGCCGACCCGCTTCCAAATCCTGGTCCGTGATCTCGCCGGAGTCGACTTTCTCGCGGTAGAAGGCCGGGTCCATCCGCAGACCGCCCGGAGCCACCCGCCCGATTCTTTCCGAGGCGGTGACAAAGTGTTCACCCGTGAGTCCCAGGCACGGGTTGGAAGCCACGAAGTCTTGCAGAGGCCAGAGCGGGGCGATCCGGAGGCAGGCTTCTTCGGCCACCTTGAATGCGGACCCGGTCCGCCAACGCGGCCTGCGCGGATGGAGACGCTTGGTCCGGGGCGGCAGGGTGTCGGGGGAGGGCATGGTCCGGCTCATGAGCTTAGATCGTGTCGCTGGCATTCTGGAAGATTCGGGAAGTGAGTCGGTTGGCCCAAGTGCCCAGGTAGGCTCCGTTGGCGAGGTGGACATACAGCACCCGCATCCGGCGGCTCCCGGACCATCCCGGCAGTTGGGCCTGCAGCACGGTCACGGCCAGGAAGAGCGCCGCAACGCCCACCAGCACCCCGATCTCGAGCGGAGAGCGCTCCGGGGCATGCGCGGGAAAGACCCCCGCCAGCAGGAATTCAAACACGGCATGGAGCCCGAAGTAGAGCGCCGCAGCTCCCGCCCCGGCAAGCAGGCCGTAGACCAGCAGGATGAACTCCCGGTTGGCGGACCAGAGGCTCCAGAAAAGATGGGCCAAGGCCATGAGAAACACCGCGCCGAGCAGCAGAACCCCGGGGTCGGATTCCACGCGGATCCCGAAGAGCAATCCCATCCCAACGGTCATCAAGACGGCGGCGGTCAGCGTGCCCAGGAGGATGCCGGGGTGGGCCACGGCGCGCTCCTTCGGCGTCCAGGCCGATTTTTTCAGGGCCACGACGCCTCCCGAGGAGAGGAAGGCGTGCGCCTTGTAAAGCGAGTGCGCCACCAAGTGCAGCGCGGCCAGGGCGAAGGCTCCCAGCCCGCATTGCAGCATCATGAAGCCCATCTGGGCGATGGTTGAGTAAGCCAGGGAGCGCTTCACATTGGTCTGGGTCAGCATCACCACCGAGGCAAAGAGCGCCGTGAAGGCTCCCGTGATGGCCAGGACATCCAGCGCGGCCGGGATGTGGACCAGGAGCGGACTGAGGCGCAGCACCAAAAATCCCCCCGCGTTGATGATCCCGGCATGCATCAGGGCGGACACCGGCGTCGGCGTCTCCATCGTGTCGGGCAACCAACTGTGGAAGGGAAACTGGGCCGACTTCAGCAGCGCCGCGAACATCAGAAGAAAGCCGATCAACGCGAAGTCCACCCCCGCTTTCTCCCCCGGATGAAGGCCGCCCGCAGCGGTGAACATCTCGTGGAAATCCCAGGTGCCCAACGCATTCCAAGTCAGTACCACGCTCCCGCCCAGACAGAGGTCGCCCAACCGGCTGAAAAGAAATTTCTTGTTCGCGGCCAGCAGCGCCGCGCGCCGGTCCGGGTAGAACGTGAGGAGCCGGTGCAGCGAGAGGCTGGTGCCTGTCCACGCCACCGCGAAGAGCAGCAGATTGCCCGACACAATCAGCGTCAGGACCGAGCAGAGGGTCAGGCCAAGCCACCTCGCAAAACGGTTCTGGCCGGCGTCCCCCGCAAGGTAATGGCAGCTGTAGCGGCTCACCACGGCGCCCAGAAAGGTCACGAGCAACAGCATCACCGCGGTGAGCGCGTCCACCTGAAAGATCGAGTGGCGCGTCTCACCCTGCACCCCCACCAGCACGGCGGTTCCCAAAGCCGCCATCAGGGAGCCGAGCGCCGCCCCGTGGACCCATCTCGCCCGGTCCTGGCCTTGGGAGGCTCCCGGCATCAGGGCCGCCACGAACGGCAGCAGCGGGGCCAGGAGGGCAACGCCGACCGGAAGAAAGGAGTCGGTGTCAGTGGATAACGAATCGGCAAGATCGTGTCCGGTCATCGCCCTCACACATCCAGCCAAACATGCTTTTCCTCCAATATATGTTCTGCGAAAAATCGTTCGCTTTTCTCAATGCATCGCACATTCTGCAAGGGGGGGCTTATGCTGAATTACCATCATCTTCGCTATTTTCGTGCGATTGCCAGGGAGGGCAGCGTGACCGCAGCTTCCAAGGTTCTGAATCTCTCCCAGTCCTCCCTGAGCATCCAGCTGAGGCAGTTGGAAGAGGGCATCGGTCAGCCGCTGTTCCGCCGGGAAAACAAGTCCCTCGTCCTCACCGAGGCCGGCCGGATCACGCTCGATTACGCGGAGACCATCTTCCAGACCGGCGAGGAGATGATGGATGTCTTGCGGCATCGCGGAACCGGACGCAGAACGGTGCTCCGGGTCGGTGCCGTCGCCACGTTGTCGCGGAACTTTCAGGCAGGCTTGCTCCGCCCTTTGATCGGGCGGCAGGATGTCGAGCTGGTGCTCCGGTCAGGAAACTTGCGCGAGCTTCTGGCCATGCTCAAGGCCCACCTCTTGGATGTGGTCCTTTCCAACCTGCCAGTGCAACGGGACGGCGAGACCCCCTGGCATTCCCGTCTCCTCGACGAACAACCGGTCAGTCTCGTGGAATTGGCCTCGCGGCAACGGGATCAGTTCCGCTTCCCGGAGGATCTCGCGTCCACACCGCTGGTTCTGCCAGGACACGACAGCAATTTGCGGGCGGCCTTCGATGGCTTGATGGAGCGCCTCGGGGTCCGGCCCGTGATCGCCGCCGAGGTGGATGACATGGCCATGCTCCGTCTCCTCGCTTCAGAAGGGGCCGGCTTGGCCCTCGTGCCTCCCGTGGTGGTGCGGCGCGAGTTGGAGAATGGCTTGCTCATCGAGCGACACCGCATCGCGGAGATTCGCGAGGCCTTCCACGCCATCACCATCACCCGGCGCTTCCCCAATCCGGTTCTGCGAGACCTGTTGCGCCCCTACGACGCCCGCAAACTCCCACGAGTGTCCCCGCCCGCTTGAACGGCCAGGCCAACTCCGCTCCGCAAAGTCCCGATCCGGTTCACCGAACCCCTCACGTCCGCCCCATTCCGACCGCCTCCGGGACAAAGAACCTGCCAAGGCCAAGGTCCTGGATCTCCCCGACGCCCTGCATCGCTTCCCTTCCCTGACGACGCGTTCACTCGCCTGGAGATGATGGCGTTCCTGTGAGGCACCGGACAGCCCGTCGTCCGTGGGGGACGGTGCGGACGGATTTGGAGTTGGGTTGAGTGGCTGGTTATAAAGGACTTATGTGCACTAGGTTGGCCGCTTTTGCCCGTAGTTGCAAGCACTGAATTTTGACCTTTGGTCGGTTGGGGCAAGGTGGTTGCGCACGGTTGTCCAGCGACAATTATTCCTCCCCATCGGGCGACAACTGCAAATCGTCACCGGAGCCGAGCTCTGCCGCCATCTGAAAGTCGGCCGTCGGCAACTCTAATCCTGACGCCTCGCAGGCCTGATCCCCTGCTTCAAGATCGGCAAGGCGGTGAGGTTCCAGGTGGTCGATGTGGTGGAGGCGATGGGGCGGTTGAAGATTGGCTGAGATAATTGTCTCAGCGGGGGAGGGTACAGTGATCCGAGAGGGAGTGATGATGGGACCTGCGGGCCGGTGGTCATGCATTTTCATGGGGAACGGGAGAGGATCGAAGATCCGTCAATCTCCCGTCACCACCTTGACTCCGGTCCACACCACGGCAGTTTGTACTTGCGCCAGACGTCGAGAAGTCGTGCGGTCGCCCCATCTGCCGCCTTCGCCTCAGACCTTCCCCGTGCGCTTCGTAATCCCCATTCAGGTTCTCATGTTGATGCGGGGCGCGGAGGAATTGGCCCATCTTCCTACCGACGTTCAGAACGCCAAGCTCGCCGCCCTCTTTCCGTTTCTGCCGGCCGGAACCACGTTCACCGTCGCGGATGGGGTGGTGACCATCGAAATTCCCGAGGCCGGCCAGTCTGAGGTCACCGAGGCGGAACGGCTGGCGAGCAAGGCCGAGAAGCGGGCTCAGAACGGTGAGTTCGCCAAGGCAAAGGGCATCTACGAGCGCGTCCTCCAACTCAACCCAACCTCCATCGAGCCACGTCGTAATCTCGCCATGGTTTGTTATGAGCTCGGCGAGTTCGAGGATGCCAAGGATCACCTTATCGAGGTCCTCCGTCTCGATCCGACCAACGCCTGGTCGTTTGTGATTCTCGGGAACATCTATTCCCGCCCCCAAAACGACG
>QQNE01000063.1 GCA_003402735.1 Verrucomicrobiota bacterium | reverse complement strand
CCCCGACAAACATCTCCACGAAATCCGAACCGCTGATGGTGAAGAACGGGACGTCCGCTTCACCGGCGATGGCGCGGGCCAGAAGGGTTTTTCCGGTGCCCGGAGGTCCGACCATGAGAACGCCTTTGGGGATGCGACCGCCGAGGCGTTGAAACTTCTTGGGATCCTTGAGGAACTCGACGATTTCCCAGACCTCCTCCTTGGCTTCCTCGACACCGGCCACGTTCTTGAACGTGACCTTGTTCTTGTCCATCGACATCATTTTGGCCTTGCTCTTGCCGAAACTCATGGCTCCGCGCCCGGCCATCTTCATTTGGTGGCGGAAGAGGAAATAGACCACGGCCAGCAGCATGAGGATGGGCAGCAGACTAACCACCAAGGTGGGTAGGACGTTGCTCTGGTTGCGGAAGTCGATGAAACTCCGCAGTGTCTTCGTCCCGGGCGTGATCGGGTTGCTGGAGCCGTCGGCGGGATACTTTGCCAAGTCTTCGAGGAGTTTGTCCTGAAGGACGATCGGCAAGTTGATCACGGTGCGGAACCGCTGCCGATCCGGTTGGCCATCTGCCGTGGTTCCGGCGATGAATGTGCCGCTGAGGATTGTCTCCTTTTTGCCTTCGGACTCGATGATGCTGAGCGGATCCGCATCGCTGGCCACGATTTTCCTCTGCTCGAGAAGTTGCTGAAACTCAGGGTAGCTCTTCTTGACGCCTCCGCTGACGCTTTGGCCGAGAGGTCCCGCGAACGCGAGGCCGAAGAGGAGACAGGCAATCAGCAGCAACAGCAGGCCACGCCAGCTAAAGGACTCGCCGCGGTTGCGCGGATCTTCGTTGTGAGGGTCTTGCGACATATGCTCTTGGTCGTAATCGACGGAGAAAAGTTGAAAGAAATTTTCGTTCCCGTGATCGCGACCTTTACCCTTCGCCCGGAATTGCCTCAGTTCAAGGAAAGATCGTCAGGCATGTCGGCCGCGATTTGATGCAGGGGGCTGAGTTCGCGGATCAAGCGGGGCCAGAGCCCTTCGGGAGAGTGTTCCAGCACCTCGCCCGAACTGGGGCGTTGCACCTCCCAAGCCTGGGCCGCCAATTCGGTTTCCAATTGACCCGGTGCCCAGCCTGAGTAGCCGATGAATCCCCGGATTTCGAAGCCTTCCAGGCGCATCGCCTTGGCTTGGGCAGCTGAGAGATGGGTGCGGCAGATGAGGGAATGAGCCTCGGCATCCCAGCAGATCGAAGCGAACGTGAGGTGATCCTGGGCGACGGGGCCTCCGAAATAGACGGCCACATCGCCGATGGCGGAGAATTCCTCGGAGGGGAGAAGATCACGGACCTGTTTGTGAACCGGGCGGTTCAGGATGTAACCGAGGGCTCCCTCCTCCGTGGAGTGCTGGGAGACCAGGATCACGGTGCGCCGGAAAGTCGACTCGAGCAATTCCGGTCCGGCGAGGAGGAGAAGCCCTCCGAAAGGCTGAACAGGTTGGGAATCCGATGACATCGACTTGATTTCCGCGGCCTTTGACGCTCTGCTGGTTTCGTACCGTCGACGGTCTGGTCTCAGGAGGCAAGAGAACTCTTTGCGCTGGCGGCGCCATTTCCATGTTTTTCCCCATTGAAACGCTTCGGGAAGGTCAGCCGATGACTTCCCTTGAGATCCGCTCGGCAGCGGCGGCCCTGTTGGACCCGACGGTTCCCGGTCCTGCCAAAGCTGAGTTTCTGCGGAGTCTTGCGGCCAAGGGCGAGACCCCGGCGGAAATTGTCGGTTTGGTGGAAGTCTTCCTCGAAAAGGCTTCGCATCCCGGTCTGGACCTCGATTGCCTGGAGGGGCCGGTGATGGATGTTTGCGGCACGGGGGGCGACAAGTTGCAGCTGTTCAACGTTTCCACCACGGTCATGTTCGTGGCTGCGGCCGCCGGGGCGGTGGTGGTGAAGCACGGAAACCGGGGCATCACCTCGCGGAGCGGGGGCGCGGATGTTCTCGAGGCTCTCGGCATTCGCTTGGACCTGCCCGCGGACCGTTTTTGTGAGTGTGTCAAACGCACGGGGCTCGGCTTTCTCTTTGCGCCCGCCTGCCATCCTGCTTTCAAGGTGATTGCGCCGGTGCGTCAGGAGTTGGCCCGGGAAGGGACCCGCACCGTGTTCAATCTGTTGGGGCCCCTGCTCAACCCGGTCCGGCCTCCGCACCAGCTGATCGGGGTTTTCCTGGAATCGTTGCCACCGGTCTTCGCCGACATTCTGACCCGGCTCGGACGGAAACGCGCCTGGGTGGTGCACGGCACGACGGCGGAAGGGGCCGCGATGGACGAGCTTTCCACTCTGGGCCCGACCCTCGTGTGCAAGGTTGAGCGGGGCAGGGAGGTGGAGCGGGAAACGGTTTTCCCGGAAGATTTGGGGATGCAACTGGCTGACCTGGGTGAACTTCGGGGAGGTGAAGCCGGCGAGAACGCCGCGATTTTGGTCTCGATCCTCGACGGTTCGGAGCGCGGGCCCAAGCGGGACTTGGTGCTTTTGAACGCGGGCGCTTCCCTGGTGGTGGCCGGTTTGGTGCCGGACCTGGGAGAGGGGGTGGCCCTGGCCAGGGAACAGATCGAGAGCGGTGCCGCCTTGCGGAAGCTCGAGCATTTGCGGCAAGTGGCCGGTTGAGTCCAGGGTTCCCAATACTCTTGACGGAGGGGGAATCGTCGGGCGGAGTGGACCTTGTGAGAGCGATTGATCCGGTTGAATCTTGATCTCCGGGCAATCGTCGATTTCCATGGGGTGCCCACCAGACTTTCATCCCCGTCTCCGATGTCCTTCTCCCGTCGACCCGCCCCGCCCAAGGCTCCCGTGGCTGCAACCGATTCCCTGACCGCCGAGATCCAGAGGCAGCGGGTGTGGGTGGACGCCGTGAAAGCGGAGATGGCGCGGGCCGTGGTGGGCCAGCAGTTGCTGGTGGATCGGCTTCTGGTGGGCATCCTCACCAACGGTCACGTTCTGCTCGAGGGGGTGCCTGGCCTGGCCAAAACCCTCACGATTCGGTCTCTGGCCGGCTGTTTGAGTGTCGATTTCCGTCGGGTCCAGTTCACTCCGGACCTCCTTCCGGCGGATCTCATCGGCACGATGATCTACAATCCGCAAGCCGGGGAATTTCGACCGAAGTTGGGCCCGATCTTTGCCAACCTGATCTTGGCGGATGAGATCAACCGCGCCCCGGCCAAGGTCCAGAGTGCCCTATTGGAAGCGATGGCGGAGCGTCAGGTGACTCTGGCGGAGAGGACTTGGCCGCTGCCGGACCCGTTCCTTGTTTTGGCCACCCAGAACCCGATCGATCAGGAGGGAACGTATCCGTTGCCGGAAGCGCAGCTTGACCGGTTTCTCCTCAAAGTCACCGTGGGTTACCCAAGCCTGCAGGAGGAGCGCCTGATTTTGGACATGATGGGGACCAGCGCGAAGCCGCCGGAGACGAGGGCCATCATCGAGCCGCGGACCATTTTGGAGAGCCGTGAGCTGGTGAATCACGTTTACATTGATGATTCCATCAAGGATTACATCGTTCACATCATCCACGCGACGCGTCATCCCGACACCGTGAGCCAAGCCCTTCGGCCTCTGGTCCGGGCCGGGGCTTCGCCGCGAGGCACCATCAATTTGACCTTGGCAGCCCGGGCCCGGGCATACATTGCGGGGCGGGGCTACGTCATTCCCCAGGACATCAAGGACTTGGCCTTCGATGTGCTGCGGCATCGGATTCTGCTCACCTACGAGGCCGAGGCCGAGGGAGTCACTTCGGAGCAGGTCATCCAAGAGATTCTCAACCACCTTCCGGTGCCGTGAGCCCGGCGTTCGCGGGGACGGCCGCCACGGGGCGGTCCTGGACCAAGGGCTGTCGGCAGATCGAGCAGGATTGGGCCTTGGCGGAACGGAACGTTTGTCCTCCGGACATTCGGAGAAATCGGCAGTCCGGGTTGGCGCAAAACCAGCCACCGTGGGTGGTCAGGGCTCCGGAGGAATCTCCCTCCTCCGTGGGGGCGGGGGTGCCGTTCCAAAACGCCGGGAGGATTTCTCCTTCGGCCGGAGTCTTCGGGGCTGCGGGTCGGTCATCGGTTCCGGAGAGGATCCAAGCGCAAATCGCGCAGGTGACCGTGCTCACGAGAGCGACGGCCACACCTAGCTTCCGGGAGGGGCGCATGGACATACCCGAGCAGAAACAACGGAAAAAACAAGTTGATTCTAGCGCAGTCTCAGCACCGTAGCAGATCAAAGGAAGAACGTCAGCGAAAAAAACGCGACGAGGGTCCGCCGAATCCAAAAACATGAAAGCAGCCGCCACCAGCGAAGGGCTCCCGGAAGAGATGGAGATGGTCCAGGGCATACTCCGGGGCGAGGCCGCCTCTGCCGAGCGGTTCACCAGGAGATTCCGGGACCAGTTGATTGCCTGGCTGAGCTCCAAGTGCGACGCCAAGGACGGTCGGTCACGGGAGAAGGCGATCGATTTGATTGATCAGTTGATCGCGGAGTGTGTGGCGGGTGATGCCGGGAGAGCCAAAGGGCCGTTGCTTTCGAAATTTGGTGGGAAAGGATCGCTCGAGGGCTGGTTGCGCCGCTCGGCCCGGTGCCGTCTCATCAGTTGGTGGCGCAGTTTGGAGTATCGCTCCGAACAGACGGAATCGAGCCTGATCACGAGCGATGAGGATGAAAGTCCGCTCGACAGCCGTCTCGCCGTTTCCACCGATGTCTACACGGAGGAGGCCATCGCCGAGGTGTTGCGGGATGCGCTGCTTTTCGGTCTCCGGCAGGCGGAACGGGAAGAGCCGTTGGGGCTGGTGTTTCTGCGACTCTCCAGTTTGCACGGAATCCAGAAGCAACGCCTCGCCCAGGCATGGAACCGGGACCCAGCGCAAGCCGGACGGCGGATCACCAAGGCGCTCGAACTGATTCGGGACGGAGCGCAGGACTACGTGCATTCGGTCGACCCGTATCTGGACCTGGAATGGTCCGACTACCTGAAAGTGTTCGAAGTGTATCCCCGGTTGATGCATGGGGATGTGGAGACCGGTTCCTGAAAACCGACAAAAAAACGCAAGTTTCCTCACCAGCCTCGTCCAGAACAACAGACCATTGAAACTCCCCGCTCCCGATGACTCCAGACGTCCAAGAATTTGTCCTGATCACGGAATTCCTTGCCTTCCTCGACCCCACCATCGAGGCGCGAGAGGGATTGACGCCTGAAATCCGCGAGTTGCTTTGTCGGATCGCTCGCGGCGATGCATCGGACGAGGAGCGAACCCGCGCGATCCCGCTCCTGAACGCCAGCAGCGAGGCGATCGCGTTCCTGGCGCGGCAGTTGGCAACCCATTGACCATGATTTCCGCTTCTGTCGTCCCCGGTTTTCAGCAGCAGTTGGAACGGGCCGCGCTCGCGGAGACGGGCAAACGATTGTCTGGGGTGCTGGACGGCGTGGCCCGCCGGGTGTTGCTCGACGGATTTCGCGCCGCCGGAGCGGATGAGGGCACCGTGTGGATCGCCAACCCTGGAGCTCGGGAACTCGTTCCGGTGATGAACAGCGGACCGGACGAGGAGTCCTTCCTGAGACAATTCCGTCAGCCCTTGGACCGGGGCGTGATCAGCATGGTGTTTCTCAGCGGGCACGCCTTCTGTGAGAACGAGGTTTCGCGGAACGCCACCCATGATCGCACCATCGATGCCGCGCTCTCCCAGGTCACGGTCGCCATGATTGCGGTCCCCCTTTTTTTTGCCAACCGTCCGCGCGGGGTCGCCTCCTGTGTCCGCCTCGGATCCGGGGCGTTTGAGATGGCGCATCTTCGCGAAATGCAGCACTGCGTGGCGGTGTTTGAGCGAATGATCGACGGCGGATTGCTGCAGAACCTCCTGGAGTCGGATTTCTCGTGAGTGGTTCAGGCTGGATTGTGCCGACGCAAGCCCGCGAGGCGCTGCGCGTCGGAACGGGCAAGGGGGTCCGGGTGGCGATCCTGGATTCCGGGGTCGATTGGACGCACCCGGCGCTCGCGAAGGCCCGGATCCGGGAGTCGGTTTGCATCTTGGCGACAGAGTTGGGGCCGGAATTGCGGGAAGCGTCCGGGGGCGATGTCTTTGGCCATGGCACGGCGGTGGCCCATCTGGTGCACGAGATGGCACCGGAGGCGGAAATTGGGAGTTTTCAGGTGCTGCACTCCGGGGAGCACGGGTGTTCCGGGACGGCCTCGACCTTGGAGATGGCGGTGGGCGCGGCCATTGAGCGGGGGTATCACATCATCAACTGCAGTTTTGGGACGCCGGCCCGGCCCCTGATTTTCCGGCATTTCAAGAGTTGGATCGACGCCGCGTATCTCCACGATGTCCATGTGGTCACGGCCTGCAGCAATGCCGATTACTCCCGACCGGAATGGCCCGCGCACTTTCCGAGCGTGATCGCGGTGAACATGGGACGGATCGAGGACGATTCCATCCACTATCGGCCGGGGCATCTCGTGGAGTTTTTTGCGCGTGGGGAAAAGTTGAGGGTGCCCTGGTTGCAACACGAGTGGAAAATGGTGACCGGGAGCAGCTACGCGGCGCCGCGGGTGGCCGGTCTGGTGGCGAGACTGCTTTCGCTGCACCCAGGATTGCCGGTGCCGTTGGTGAAGGCGATTCTTCGGGAGGTCTCGCAGCCTTGGAGTGAGGAAGTGGCCGGCGACAACGTCTGGGTCTGAGCCTGGCGCCACTTTGGGATTGCCAGGGGCGCTTCCCTCACTCAGTTTCACGGTCATGGGAGCAATGAAATGTTTTGGAGCCCTGGCCTTGGCCGTGATCGTGACGTCGCCCGGGATTCTACTGGCTCAAACGAAGTATCAGCGGGTCCCCACCGGGGTAGGGCAGAAGGAGTCGCTGTTCGAGGAGCGGCACAGCCCGGAAACGGAGAAGCGGATCCAGCTCTCCGAGTTCAGGGTTCAGACGCAGGCGGAAACCATCCGCAAGCTGGAAGCCCGGATCAAGGAACTGGAAGCAGAGCTCGCCGCGTTGAAGGCGGGACAGACGGCGCGGGGGCCGGAAACCTCCGCAGCCGGGCCGCAACCTTGAACCTTTCCATCATGACTCCGGCCCGGGTGCGTTTGGTTGTTGCGCTGTTGCTTTGTGCCCAGCTGCATGCCGGGTTTCCTCCGCCGTTGAATTCGGAGACCACTCCGGGTGAGCCGATGAGTCCGGAGGAAGCCGCGGCCTCGATTTCCCTGCCGCCCGGGTTCAAGGCGAATGTCTTCGCGGCAGAACCGGAGGTGCGCAACCCGATTGCGATGGCCTGGGATGCCAAGGGACGGCTCTGGATCGCGGAGAATTTCAGCTACGCCACGCGCGACCTGCAGTTCGATGACCGATTTCGCGATCGCATCCTGATCTTTGGGGACGAGAACCGCGATGGACGGTCCGACCTGAGCCGGGTGTTCACCGATTCCCTGTTTCGGTTGACGGGCCTCGAGGTGGTTGCGGATGGGGTGTATGCGATCTGTCCGCCGCAACTGCTCTTTTTGCCGGACCGCAACCAGGACGATGTGCCGGACGGTCCGGCCGAGGTGTTGCTCGATGGGTTCACGGTTCCGCCCGCCAATCATCACAACTTCGCCAACGGACTCCGGATGGGACCGGACGGTTGGCTTTACGGACGGTGCGGGGCTTCGGCCCCCGGAGAGATCGGCGCGCCAGGATGCGGGGCTGCGGAGCGCATTCCCTTGCGCGGGGCGATCTGGCGATATCATCCTCGGACCAAGGTCTTCGAGGCGCTCGCGAGTGGGACTACGAACCCGTGGGGACACGATTGGAACGAGGCCGGAGATCTCTTTTTCATCAACACCGTCAACGGCCACTTTTGGCACCTCATTCCCGGGGCCCACTACGTCCGTCCGCACACCCTTGACCCCAACCCGCGGGTGTATCAGGCGATTGATATGCATGCGGATCATTGGCATTTCGATACCTCCGGCGACTGGACAAAATCCCGGGATGGTGCTGCGAATGCCTGGGGTGGGGGACACGCCCATTCCGGTCTGCTCTTTCTCCGGAGCCGAAACTGGCCGGAGTCTTACCGCGGCAAGGCGTTGACCCTGAATCTGCACGGGCGGCGGATCAATGTGGAGCGCGTGGAGAAAGAGGGGGCTGGCTACGTGGCCAAGCACGAGCCCGATTTCGCGATCTGGAAGGATCCGTTCTTTCGCGGCATCGATCTTTCGGAGGGGCCGGATGGTGCGATCTATGTGCTCGACTGGAGCGATACCGGCGAGTGCCACGAGGGCACCGGCGTGCACCGCACCAGCGGCCGAATCTTCCGGATTGCTTACGAAGAGGGCAAGCCGCCGTTCGCCTGGGACTTGGCCTGGCGCCATCGTCGGGTCCCCTCGCCGGATTCGCTGGCCGTGCGTTCCCAGCATTGGCCTCTCGATACTTTGATGGGAAAAAGACCGCGCGAGGAGGCTTCCTCCGAGGAAATCGGACAGGCACTCGGAGTCGAGGCTTCGCCCTTGGAAATCGCCTCGGTCCTGCAGCGGCTTCCGGTCTCCCGGCGGCTCGAGGTGGCGGAACCACTTGTGGGGGCGGCCGAATGGGCGCAGGATCACAATCTTCCGCTGCTCGTCTGGTATGGCCTGATCCCGGTGGCCGACCAAGATCCGTCCGGCTTGGCGCGTTTGGCCGGCAAGACCTGTTGGCCCGTCTTGCAGCGGTGCATCTCGAGGCGGCTCGCGGAAGATCTCGAAACCAAGCCTCAACCCGTCCGCCTTCTGTTGGAAGTGGGCCTGGCGGGGCCGGAGGCGCTGCGCAAGGAAATCGTGGAAGGAATGAACCAGGCGACGGCCGGGTGGCGCAAGGCCAAGGCTCCGGAGGGATGGGCGGCGTTCGCGGAAGCGGCGGGATCCTTGGCTGGGGTCCAGGAATTGCAGGTTCTGTTCGGCGATGGTCGTGCCCTCGACCAGATGCGTGCGTTGGCGCTCGATCCCAAGGGCGGATTGCCGGCCCGCAAAGCCGCTCTGGCCAGCCTCATCGAGGCCCGCCCGGAGGATTTGCGGCAGATTTGTGAGAAGCTGGTGAGCGTCCGTTTTCTGAATCCGGTCGCGGCGCGGGGACTTTCGCTTTTCGGGGATCGTGAGGCGGCGGAGTCGATCGTGGCTGCCTGGAAGCAGTTTCATCCCGAGGATCGACCGGTATTTTTCGCCTCGCTGACGTCTCGCCCCGTTTTTGCCTCGGCGCTGCTCGATGCCGTGGCGCGGGATTCGATTCCGAAGACGGCCATCAGTGCGTATGACGCCCGGCAGATCCAGGCCCTCGGTGATCCGGAGCTGACCCGGCGGCTTGAGTCGGTCTGGGGGACCCTCCGGGCCGGTGAGGGAGCCCAGGCGCGGGCCCTGGCGGAATGGAAAGGGCGGCTAACTCCGACGGCCCTGGCGGCTGGGGACAAGGGCAAGGGCCGCACGGTGTTTCAGAACGTCTGTGCCAACTGTCACCAGTTGTATGGCAGCGGCGGGAAAATTGGCCCGGATCTAACGGGGAGTGGACGGGATAACCTTGATTACCTCCTCGAGAACATTCTCGATCCCAGCGCCGTGGTCTCGGCCGATTACCAGCTTTCCGTCCTGACGCTCAAGGATGGTCGTTTGCTCACCGGGATGGTGCGCGAACGGACCGACAAGGTGGTCACGCTCCAGACCATGGCGGCGCCCGAGACCATCCCGCAGGATCAGATTCAGAAAACCGAGGTGGTTCCGGTCTCCCTGATGCCCGAAGGCCTGGCCCTCGCCCTGCAACCGGACCAGTTTCGCGATCTCATCGCCTATCTCATGCATCCGGTTCAGGTGGAAGCCTCACCCTGATTCCTTGCCGACCAGGACCGGGGCCGCGGACCGCACCCAGAAGCGGGTGCTGAAGAGGACGGCGCAGGTGCTTAGGCCGATGGTCAACCCCCACCAGGCGCCGCGGACCCCCATCCCCTGGCAAAAGGTCAGCCACCATCCCGTGGGCACACCGATCATCCAGTGCGCCGCAAACGCCACTCGCGCCGGAAATTGGACGTCTTCCAGGCCACGCAAGGCTCCCATCGAGATCACTTGGATGGCGTCCCCGGTCTGGAACACAGCGGAGATCAGCAGCAGGGCAGCAGCGATTTCCAGGGCGGTCGGCTCCGAAACAAACCAGGATGCGATCAGATGGCGACCGCCGGCGATGGCGGCGAAGCTCAACAAGGTGAAGCCTGCGGCCACCAGCAGAGCTGAGAGAAAGATCCGCCGCGGGGAATCGGTCTCTCCGGCCCCCAGCGCTGCCCCAATCCGCACCGTCACCGCCGTGGAAAGTCCGAGGGGAATCATGAAAACGGAAGCGGCGCAGACCAGGGCAACCTGGTGGGCCGCCAGCTCCCTGGCACCAAGGTTTCCCACGATGAAGCTGATCGCGACGAAAGCGGTCACCTCCGCCAGGGGCTGCAACGCGGAGGGAAGTCCGAGTCGGGCCAGGGAAGCGAGCGAGCGCAGGTCCGGCCAGACCAGCCAGCGCGCCAAAATCCAGCGGTGCAGTTTTCTCGAGGACCGGCACCAGATCACCATCCCCGCGAGCACCGCCAAGCGCGCGATCAGCGTCGCGGCTCCAGCTCCGGAGAGCCCGAGAGCGGGGAAACCCGCGTTGCCGTAGATCAGCAGCCAGTTCAGGATCACGTTCAGCAAAACTCCACCCAGCGTGATCCAAAAGGGCGGCCAAGTCTGCTCCATGGCGTCGGTATGTCCCTTGATGGCCAGGCTGAGAAAGGCGGGCACCAGGGAAACCGCGATCCATTTTAGGAAAACCGGAACGGTCTCGACCACGGAAGGATCCTGGCCCAGATTCTGCAGTTGGGCGAGGGTCACCGTTGCCGCGAGCAAAGTCGCTGCGCCGATGCCCAGGGCCAGCCAGAGTCCGTCCCTCAAGATCGCCCGGGCTCGTTCCGCATCCGCTGCCCCGCGTGCCTGGGCAGTCCGCACCGTGATGGCGGAGAGCAACCCCATCGCGAAAACCAGGGGCACGTGACTCAAGTTCGTCACCAGCGAGGAAGCGGCCAGTTCAACGGTTCCCAGACGGCCGATCATTGCGGTATCCACCACTCCCATCAACATCTGGCTCAGTTGGCCCGCGATGATTGGTGTCGCCAGTCGGAGCGTCGCTCCCGCTTCATTCGGCCACAACGAGGAGCTCATGGAGGGGGGGCAGGGCGGTGGAACATCCCTTCAGATACACCCTGTCAAAGATGCCGGCAACCCGACGGAACTCCCTGCTTGCAATCGCACCGTGCCTAAAGTAAGAAACAGAGAACTGATCGCACCGTCATGGATCCCCTCTTCTACAAGATTCTTCACTTGGCCGGGCTCATGACCCTTTTCACCGGACTCGCGGTTCTTCTGGTTCAGGGGAAGGACGGTCCGCTCCGCAAACAGGCGCTCATCTTCCACGGGATCGGCCTCTTTCTGCTTCTTCTCGGCGGGTATGGGCTGATGGCCAAACTGAAACTTCCTTACACGGCCGGCTGGGTTTTCCTCAAACTGGGCATCTGGGTGTTTTTCGGTGCCACAGTGGTTCTCGCCAAAAAGGGGATTCTCAAGGGAGTGGTCGGCTGGGCCGTTTGCATTGCCCTCGGGGCCGTTGCCGCCTGGGCTGGACTCGTCAAACCTTTCTGAGCGCTCGGTTTTCGCTTGCCTCCTCTCGCCCGAGTCATCGCGGTTCTGTGGCTGTTGCAGCTCGCTTACGGGCCTTTCAAGGCCTGGATCTCCAGGATTCTCCTGCGTCGCCAACGGCGCATCTTTGCGGAGACCGTTCCTGACCGCCATCGCCGGGCCCTCCTCATTGTTCCCGCCAAGGGCGCCGGTCCGGATTTCAGCGCGTTTCTCGATCTTGTGATGCACCAGGATTATCCGGAATATCGGATCATCCTCGTCACGGAATGCGCCACTGACCCCGCCGCCGTCCAGGGACGCGCTTTCCTTGGTCTGGGACCGCAGGAGAACATCTGGAGGTCACCCCGCGCCCCGGGGGAGGAGGCCCGAGAGGTCGAGTTTGTCGTGGCCGGCCTTTCCCAGAACGAAGGCCAGAAAGTGCACAATCAACGCGCCGCCTTGAGCCGGATGCGCCCGGATGATGAAATCATTGCGTTTGCCGATGCCGACATCGTGGGCAGCCGGGACTGGTTGCAACAGCTCTTTGCGGCCCTCAATTTGAACCGAGCGGACATCAGTTCGGGCTATCGCTGGCTGATTGCCAGTCGACCGAGCCTCGTCAACTGGATCGCATCGAATCTGAATGGCGACATCGCTTTTCTCTCCGGTCCTTCGTGGTGCACCCTTCTTTGGGGCGGTTCCATGGCCATGACGCGTGAAGCCTTCGAGGAGCTCGACGTGCCCGGGGCGTTCCGTGGAAGTCTCAACGACGACTTGCAACTCACCCGCCTGGCCCGCGAATCGCGCAAGCGGATGGTGTTCGTGCGCGGGTTGATGGCCCCTTCGCCCGTCGACTATGATTGGGCACGATTTTGGGAGTTTGCCCGACGTCAGTATTTTCAGGTCCGGGTTTATGTGCCGTTCTTCTGGTGGTTGGCGCTCTTGTTCAATACGCTTTGGTTGGCCGGGGTTGGCGTGGCCTGGTGGTGGGCTTTGCAGGGAGACCCGCTTGGTCTCTGGTTGATCCTGATCGGTCTCGGACTCAACCTGCTCACTCACTTTCTCCGCCAAAATTACCTCAGAGAGCTTTTTGCGCCCGAAGTGTTCAAGCAGGTCCGCGGGGCCCGGGTCATCATCTGGTTCACGACCACCCTGAATTTTCTGCTCCATTGGCTGATTGTTCTCAGCGTTGTCGGGATGAACGGCATCACCTGGGCCGGCATCCGTTACCGGGTCCGCGGTCGACAGCGTGTCGAGGTGCTAAGTCGCCAGTCGTAGGACCAGGCGCTCCAGCGCTTCGATACCGAAACCAAATCCCTCAACCGGAATCCGTTCATCATCCCCGTGGAAGAGGGAGGAGAACTGGATCCCGGGTGGGAGGGGCAGGGGATAGAACCCGTAACAGATCGTTCCTAGCTTGGCGTAGTTGCGGGAGTCGGTGACGCCAAAGATCGGGTAGGGGAGGACTTCCGCTCCCGGGTCCAACTCCTGGAGCGTGCGCTTCATTTCCGCGAACACTGCGGTGTCCGGAGAAAAGACGGTGGGAGCCTCTTCATGGATCAATTCGATCTCCGGTTCCGGGCCGATGATGGCCCGCGTCTCCGCCACGAGTTCCGCTGCAGAGCTTCCCGGCACAACCCGGCCGTCCACCTCAATGATCACCTCGGAGGGCACGACGTTGATGGTCTCCCCGGCACGAATCACGGTGGGGTTGACCGTGTTGGAGAGGATGGACTGGAGAGCGAGTCGCTTCTCTCCGGGCGGCACCAGATGATGCAGCAGAAAATGACCGAGCCCCGGATGGCGCAGGGCGGAAAGCACCGCGCCCTCAATCGGTCGGCTGAGCCGAATCAGTCCTTCCAGGAAGCGAGCCGCCGGTTCATTCCAATGATGGGGAAGGCGCGCTTCGGCGAGCCGCTTCAAAACCACCGCCGCTCGGGCCACGCTGCCATCCGGGCAAGGCTTGGCCCCGTGGCCGGGCGGCCCGGGAACCCGGATGCGCAGCCTCGCGAGTCCTCGTTCAGCGACCTGAATGAGGTAGCAACGGGTGCCGTGAAGATCGATGGAGAATCCGCCCACCTCGTTGATGCAGTATTCGGCGCGCACCAAGTCTGGATGCTCCCTAACGAGAAAAGCGGAGCCGAATTCGCATTCGCGCTCCTCGTCCGCCACGGCGGCAAAAATCACGTCGCGCTTCAGTTGCCGCCCGGAGCGCCGCAGACGGCGGAAGACGGTCAACGCCATGACCGCAAAACCCTTCATATCAATCGCCCCTCGGCCCCAGATGAAGCCGTCTCTCTCCTCCCCGGAAAAGGGCGGGTGGGTCCAGCGGGCGGGATGGGCCGGCACCGTATCCAGGTGGCAGCTGAGGAGCAGCGGTGGGGCGGAGCCATCCCCGGCCAGGCGGCTCACAAGGTTCACCCGTCCCGGCGCCGGCTCGAGCCAAACCGGTTGGATCTGGTCTTGCGCCAACGCGGACTGGATCAATTCGGCCGCCGCCCTCTCGTTTCCCGGCGGATTGGAGGTATCAACGCGCAACAGCGCCTGCAACAGCGCCTTTGCCTCTTCAAACTCGGTCGGTGAGAGGGCCATGGCCCGGCCTCAGGAAGCAACGGGAAGTTGATCTACCTCGAAAGTCTGTGGAGGGAAATTCTTGGTCTTGAAGTCGTTGAAGTCGAGAACGGTCGTTTTCGGTTCTCCCAGCAGTTCCAAGACTTCCAGCCTGGAGAGGAAAGGAAGTTCCTGACCCTTGATCGTGATTTTGGAGTCGTGTTTGAAGGTGGCGGTCCGGATCAGCTTGCCGGTTTTGGTGTAAAATTCCGCTTTTCGGGAGACCCGATCCGTGTTGGACACCCAGAGCAACACCTTGTCGTAGGAGGCGGTGGTGTCGGGGCGAGCCACCAGTTCAAACTGGGTGCAGGACTCTCCGTTCAGCGTGGCCTTGCGGGCGCTGGCGGGGGAGTATTCTTGGAGAAAGCTGATCGAGGCGATGTCCCCAATCGCGGCATTTCCATTGATTTGGGTGCGGCGGGGCACCAACACGGCGCGCTTGGTGCCGGGCCGGTAGAAATACATTTGGCCGTCGGTCAGCAGATACTTCTTTCCGGCGGAGGTGGCCGGCTCAACGATTTCAGCCGCGGCCTTGCCCGCTTGGGTCCGCACAATCATGGTCGCGTTGGCGTTCTCGGTCGCGGCTTTGCTGCCGGCCTTGACGGTCCACTGCATTCCCGAAGAAAAGCGGACGCCGCGGCGGATTTCAGCGTCGTTCAGCAGCTCCTTCTGGCTCTGGCTGATTTGGGCTTGGACAGATGGGGAGATCGCCGCTCCGAGCAGGAGGAGGGCGAAAACGAATGGCTTGTTCATGCGAGGTTCCAGTTAAACGTGGCCGAGAGCTTCCACAATCCCCTGACCTGAAGCTCTCCGCGCTGGAATGACGGCGGCGGCAAATGTCAAGACGATGAGGAAGATTGTCGTCATCAAAAGATACTCTGGAACCAAGCCAATTTCCAGTGGCACTTTCCGTCCGATCGTCGGCGGTGTCCAAACGGGGGATTGAATCTTGATGAACAGCCACACGATGAAGCTGAGAATCATCCCGGCCAGAGCGCCTCCCGCGCCGATCAACATTCCCTCCATCGCGAACAAGCGGATCACGCCCGCACGACGCAAACCGAGGGCGCGCAAGGTGCCGATCTCGGTGGTGCGCTCGATGATCGCCATCGACATCGTGTTCATCACGCTCATGCTCACGATCCCGATCAGGATCAGGAAGACGATGCCGAAGATCATGTTAAACATCTTCTTGGTTAGTTGGTAGAACTCCGACTCCTCATCCCAACGCTTCACCTCGTAACCTCCCCCTTCGGCCTCGAGGAGCGCCTGCAAAGACTTTTCCACTGCGGGGATGTCCCGGCGGTGTTTCAGCAGCACCGCGATCCGCCCCACTCCCTCCGTTTGCACCAGGTCTTGGGCCAATCGCAGAGGCAGGACGATCAGTTTCTCGTCCAACTCGGAGCTCGGGCTGGCGAAGGTGTTGCGAACCGTGGCGTCGACCACGTTGATCTGCCCGTCCACGGTGCGAGCCATCAGCGCGACGTCTGCCCCGATCTTCAGTCCAAGGATCCGCTCCACCCCGTTGGCGATCCCGATCTCGTTCGGGCTTTCATCGGAAAGGGCGGTCCCGTTGTCGAGAAACGAGGCACCTCGTCCCAACGTCTTCGATTCCTTGAAGAAAACGTCGCGGTGGGACGGCTGGAAAGCCTTGGCCACAAAGATGCCGGCGCGATCTCCGGCGTCCAGTTGCCCGGTCAATTCCATGGTCCCGGCAACCAAACGGATCCGGCCGTCCGTTTCCGGAAGGTGGGTCAACCGCTCGTAAAGTTCCCCGGGCACCAAATATTTCCCGGGGTCGGTCGTCGCGTTTTCCTTGTAACCGGTCCGGAAAATTTGGAGGTGGCCGTTGCCCCCCGCGTAGATGAATCCGTCCCGGAGATTGTCAAACATGTAGGTCGTAAACCCTCCGAAGACATTGACCGCCGCAAACCCGAAAGCCGCGGCCAGGATGGTGACGGCGGAACGGCGCTGGTTCCGCAGGAGATTGCGCGCGGCGAAGACAAACCAATTCATTTGGAGGGGACCTTCACATCCTCGGTGATCAATCCATCCAGCAAGTGGACTTTGCGGTCCACGCTCGCCAGAAGACGCTCATCGTGCGTCGAAAACACGAACGATGTCCGGAACTCCCGGTTCAGGCTCCGCATCAAGTCGATGATTTTTTGCGCGTTCTCGGAATCCAGGTTCGCGGTCGGTTCGTCGGCCACGATCACGGAGGGGCGGTTGATCAACGCTCGCGCGATGGCCACCCGTTGGCGCTGCCCTCCGGAAAGCTTTTTCGGCCAGTGATCGGCGTGGTCTTCCAGCCCGACCTTGGTCAACATCTCGAGTGCCTGGGTCCGGCTCTCCTCGTCCGGAACTCCTTGCATCTGGAGCGGCAACTGCACATTTTCCAGGGCCGAAAGAACCGGAACCAAGTTGAAGTTTTGGAAGACGAACCCGATCTTCCGGTTCCGCAGGTCGCTCCGGGCGTCGTCGGAGAGGGCCAAGACATCGACGCCGTCGAACTCCACACAGCCCGAGGTGGGTTGATCAATGATCCCGATCAGGTGACAAAGCGTGGACTTACCGGAACCTGATGGTCCCCAGATGGCAACAAACTCGCCTTCGGCGATGGTGAGATCGACGCCCTTTAGAGCTTCGATCAGGGTATCGCCAAGGGCATACGTCTTATGGGCACTGCGAACGTGAACGAGTGACAAGCGGGCGGATCAACGGTTGGGGCGGTCATGCTACCCGGACGCGCGGTTCGGGCAAGAAGATTGTCTGGCTTTGAACGACCTGCCGCATGAGCCGCGACGGACCGCGAGTTCCCTTCACACCGTCAATGCCTCCGAACCGAGCGTCTCCGGAGTGTGATCCACCTTCACGGTGAGGCAGCGCGACCCGGGCTCAGCCTCGCGAAAGGCCTCGTCGCGATTCACTTCAAAGGCGATGGCGATCGAATCGCTCAGGTTTGCGATGGCTTCCGCCTCACTCTCCGCTTCCGCGACAATTCCCGGAATTTCAGCGCAACTGGCGACATAGGCCCCGTCCTCGGACCGGGAAACGACTGCAGTGAACTCTCCATGCATGCGTGAACCGTAACGAAAACGACACGCTGTGCAAGCGGCGAAACCCTGAAAATTGAGGTCTGTTAGTATTCTGGGGACAACCTGTGAATAACTCCCTGGTTTCCCTCAGGAAAGGATCTCGCGGATCGGGTCCGCCCCTTCCACGCCCACCAGCTTCTGATCCAATCCCCCATAAAAATAGCTCAAACCGTTCGGGTCCAACCCCAGCAAGGTCAGGATCGTGGCATGCAGGTGTTTCACGTGGCACCGATTTTCCACCGCCGCGTTTCCAAGTTCATCGGTCGCTCCCACAGAAACACCGCCTTTCACCCCGCCCCCGGCCATCCACATGGTGAAACCGTAGGCGTTGTGGTCACGGCCCGTGCCCTTCTCATACTCCGCCGTGGGTTGTCTCCCGAATTCCCCGCCCCAGACCACCAACGTCTCTTCCAACAGACCGCGCCGTTTCAAATCTTGGAGCAACCCGGCGATCGCCCGATCGGTGGCTCCCGCGTGGTGGGTGTGGTTCTTCACCAGATCTCCGTGGGCGTCCCAGTTGTCGTCGTTGTGCGCTCCTCCCGAGTAGATCTGGATGAAGCGCACGCCCCGCTCCACCAGGCGACGCGCCAGAAGGCATTTCCGGCCAAAATCCTCGGTTTGCGGCCGATCCATCCCGTAGAGCCGCTTCGTCTCCTCGCTCTCCTGACTCAGATCGATGGCTTCCGGTGCACTCACTTGCATTCGGTAAGCCAATTCGTAACTGGAGATCCGGGCCGCCAGGTTGCTGTTGTCCGGGCGCGCCGCCAGATGCGATTGGTTGAGCTGGTTCAGGGAATCGATGATCATCCGCTGCCCGGAACGTTTCATGCCCGCGGCGTTGGCCAAGTTCAGGATCGGTTCTCCCTGGGACCGGAAGACCGTGCCCTGGAACCCAGCCGGCATGAACCCCGACGTCCAGTTCTTCGCGCCCGAGATGGGGCCCCCCGATTGATCGAGCATGACGACGTAACCCGGCAGATTTTCGTTGGTCGTGCCAAGCCCGTAGTTCACCCAGGAACCGAGCGATGGCTTGCCGCTGATGACGGAACCGCAGTTCATCATCAACAACGCGGACCCATGGATCGGGGAGTCGGCCGTCATCGAGTGGATGAAGGCGATGTCATCGACGCATTGACCGATGTGGGGAAACAAGTCGCTGACCCATTTGCCGGATTGCCCGTAGGGTTTGAACTTCCACTTCGGCTCCACGATCCGTCCCTGGTTCCGCTTGCCGCCGCGGCCGAAGGTCTTCACGTCGATGGTCTTCCCGTCCATTCCAACCATGCCCGGTTTGTAGTCGAACGTGTCGATGTGGCTCGGACCGCCATACATGAACAAGAAGATGACGTTCTTGGCCTTGGCCGGGCGCATGGGAGGCTTCGCTTCCAGCGGATTGACCGCCGCTTGGGCGGAGCTGAAAAAACCTTCTTTCGATAGCAGCCCCGCCAGGGCCAGGGCGGGAAAACCAGCTCCGGCTGTGTGGAGGAATTCGCGTCGGCGCAGCTGGCCGCAAAAGGTGCCTTTGGGTCGGTTCGAAGGGTTCATGGTCAGGCTCTCAGTCGAGGTGGACAAATTCGTTCAGGTTCAGGGCCAGCAGGGCGAGGTGATCCAGCGCTGCCCGCTCATCGAGCGAGCCCACGCTTTGCAGCCGCCTGACCAGTTCGGTGGCGATGCGCTCGTCTTTCGCCTCCGGTTCCCGTTGGGTCACCAGTCTCAGCGCGGAGCGGACCCGGCTCTCGAGGTCCGGTTCCTCCCGCCACAAGCGCTCCCCGAGAAGCGCTGCTTGCTGGTTGGTGAATCCCGAATTCAACATTGCCAGGGCCTGGGTCGGCACCGTCGTGGCAAAGCGCACCGCGCACGGACTGTCGGTATCCGCCTGATCGAAGTCCGCCAGGAACGGATGACGCAGGCTCCGCTTCACGTGAATGTAGAGGGAACGTCGCACATGATCCGCAGGGTCCGGGGACACCGGCCAGTTGGCCCCGGGCCGAGAGGAGGTGGCCAGAACCTCGGGAGGAAGCGGTGGAAAGACCGACGGACCGCCCGTCTTCGAGGCATTCAGCTTTCCGGTCACCGCAAGGATGGAATCACGGATCTCCTCCGCGGTCAGTCGGCGCATGTTGGCCCGCCAGAAAAGCTCGTTGGACGGGTCGCGCGCCAAACCTTGCGGCGTCCCCGCGCTCGACATCTGGGCCGCCTCGCTGGTCAGGATGAGACGGTGCATCGCCTTTACGCTCCAGCCACTGGCAATGAACCGGCTCGCCAGATAGTCCAGCAGTTCCGGGTGCGTGGGATCTTCCCCCAATTGACCAAAATCGTTGCTGCTCGGGACAATGCCGCGCCCGAAGTGGTGTTGCCAGATCCGGTTGACCATGACCCGCGCCGTCAGGGGATTGTCTCCGCTCGCCATCCACCGGGCCAGAGCCAGGCGCCGTCCCGAGCTGGTCGCGCCTTCCCGTTCCACTTTTCCCACCGACGCGGGGACGGGGGGGTTCGCATCCGGTGAAGCCAGCACCGCCGGGAAAGCCGGTTCGACCGGGGTGCCCAGGGCATGCGCCGAGCCGCGCAGGTGGATGTGGAGCGGTCTCACTTCGCCGCGCGTCTCCTGGACGGCGTTCAGCGGGATTCCCGGCACCTCCTTCTGGATCGCTTCGATCCGGGCCGTCAGATCCTGCCGCTGTTTCACCATGTCCCGGCCGAACCGGGCTTGCGCCGCTTTCCGGATCTCTTCACGCCCCTCCCGAAGCGCCTCGGCCACCGTGGCAAACCCGCCAATCCCGGACCGAAGCGAAACGTCAATGTATTGGCCGCCCCCGCGCTGCAAGCAATGCACCGCCAGGGTGTTCCGCCCAGTCTGCAACGCCTTCAGGGCCACCTCTCCCAAGGGCACTGTGGTGTATTCTGTCAGATAACCCTTGGCCCGGTAAATCTCGGTCCCGTTCAGATAGACCTCGACGTCTTCGTCATGATGCAGACGCAAGCTCAGGTCTTCCGGAAGCGCGTCCAGGCCGAAGGAGGTCACCAGCCAGATCTCCGGCGTCTGCCACTCGGTGCGCACAATCGCTCCAGGCGTCTGCGGCATGCCGAAACCACCGCGTCCCTTGCTCCAGCCGGACGGTCGGAAGCTCGTCTCTTTCCAGTCCGGGACCGGCAGCTGCGTCGTGTAACTCCATTCCGCCCCAGCTCCCTGCGCGTCGTCCACCCAATGCATCGGCTTCATCGGCTTTCCCCCGAGACGCCCGGTCTCTTTCAACCAAGCCGCAAGCTCTCCGTCCAAGCTCTCCAGCGCCGCTTTCGCTTCGGACAACCGCTGGGCGCGCGCCGCTTCGAACGCCATCTTTTCGCCCCCGCTCGCCCAGGGGACGATGCTCCCCGCGGTCTGATAGGGAGTCACTCCGTGGAAGAAGGCCATGAACGAGTAATAGTCCCTCTGCGAAAAAGGATCGGCCTTGTGGTCGTGACACCGTGCACATCCCAGGGTCGTCCCCAGGAAGGTTTCCGCGGTCACCTGCACGTTGTCGGCCAGGACATCGTAACGGTGCTGCTCCCCATCGGCCGGCTCATCGTCCCATTGCATGAGCCGGTGGTATCCGGTGGCGGTCAGGGAGGCTTGCGTCACCTCCGGCATCTCGTCCCCGGCCAATTGTTCGATGATGAACCGGTCGTATGGCCGGTCCGCATGGAAGGCCTCCACCACGTAGTCCCGGTAGCGCCAGATGTGCGGCTTCGGATTGTCCCGCTCAAAGCCGTTGGATTCCGCGTAGCGAACCAAGTCCAGCCAATGACGCGCCCAATGCTCCCCGTAGGCCGGGCTCGCCAACAACAAATCCACCCGGGCTGCGACCGCTCGGCCCAATCCTTCCCTCCGCGCTTGGTCCGCAAAGGACCGCACCTCTTCCAGGGTTGGCGGCAACCCTGTCAGATTGTAGTGAAGCCGTCTCGCCAACGGTTCCGCCTCCGCCGGTCCATTCCGGGTCAAGCCCGCCGATTTCAGTTTGGCGTCCAAAAAGGCGTCGATCGGATGCCCTCCCCGATTCCCGGGAACCGCCGGTTCCACCAAATGTCGGTAGGCCCAGTGCTCTCTCTGCGCGGCCGTGATGGCAAAGCCGGCGTGATCTTTCCCATGAATCTCCAGCGCCGGATCATACGGAGCCCCCATCCCCACCCATTGCCGCAGCACCGCCGCGTCGCTCTCCCGAAGTTTTGCCTTCGGCGGCATCTGGTGCTCGTCGTCCTGATAGGAAATCATCCGCAGCAACAGCGAGGCTCCCAGATTGGTCTCATCGATCGCCGGTCCCAGATCTCCCCCCTTGCGCAATCCCGCCTGCGAAGTCAGCCGCAGACCTCCCCGAAGTTTGTCCTTTTCTCCATGACACTCAAAACAGTTCGATGCCAGGATCGGGTGGACTTTCTCCGCGTAAAACTTCTCCGCGTCGGCGGGTGCGGACCAGGCCGGGGCGAGCAGGAGCAGGAGAAAGCTGAAGGGACGGGTCATGATCGGGAATCCTCGGGATCGGGATTACTCTACGCCACGGACCCGCCGCTCGTCTTGTTTCGAAAGGTTCGGTTTTTGTCGAAATGCGACACTTCTTCGCAACCGGGCGATCACCTGAAGCGCTTGCGATACTCCAACGGCGTCGCGCCCATGTGCTTGCGGAAGTGTCGGGAAAAGGCGCTCTGATCATAAAAGCCACACTCCAGCGCCAATTCCCCCAAGGTCTGGTTGGAGCCCCGAAGCAACTCGCAGGCGCGGAAAATCCGCATCCTGATGATGAACTCCTGGGGCGTGGTCTTGAGGTGTTTGCGGAAGCGCCGCTCGAACTGCCGCACCGAAAGCCCCGCCCGCTCCGCCAGCCCGGCCACCGGAAGATCCTCCGTGAAGCGCTCCTGGATCTCTTCGAGCGCCCGGCTGATGTCGAGATCTTCGGGCAGGTTCGGCCGGAAGGTTGCAGACGGTTGGATGATCCCCATCACGCCGATCACCTCACCCTCAAGATTTCGCATCGGCAGCTTGGTCGTCACAAACCAGCCTGGAACGCCTTGTTCGTTCACGAAGATTTCCACCAGATCCACCAGCGGATGACCCGTCGCCATCACCTGCAGGTCATCCTTGCGGAATTTCACCGCCAGATGGTGTGGCAACAGTTGAAAATCGGTGATCCCCAGAAAGCTCGCTTCGTCCCGGTAGCCGTAGTGGTCCAGCAGGGCCCGATTCGCCGCCACCAGATGCCCCTCCCGGTCCTTGGCAAAGAACAGCACGTCCGGAAGATGATCGAACAACCCGAAGTGTTGCCCGTCCGGGCGCAGCGATGCCAGGAACTCCGCCCGCTGCGGCGCGCCCCCGGCTCCGGTTGGCTCGGGCTCACTCATCTGCGTTCATGCAAAAAGCCGCTTTTCTGTCGGCGGATTCGAGGCTCTCTGTCCGGTCATGAAGATGCGAAGGCTCGGCGGCAGCGGCTTGGTGGTTTCGGAAATCGGACTCGGCACCATGACTTTCGGGGAACAGACGGACGAGTCCATGGCCTTCCAAATCATGGACCGGTGCTTTGATCAAGGCGTCAATTTTCTCGACACCGCGGAACTCTATCCCGTTCCTCCCAGCGCTGCCAAGGCCGGGATCACCGAGGAAATCGTCGGTCGTTGGATGAAAACCAAGCCCCGCCATCAGGTGCTCGTCGCCAGCAAGATCGCCGGACCAGGGCACGGATGGTTCACTCCGCCGGTCCGCGATGGCCTCACCCACATCGATCGCCATCAGATCCGGCTGGCGGTGGAGGGGAGCCTTCGGCGGCTCCAAACCGATTACCTCGATCTCTATCAAGTTCATTGGCCCGACCACGGAGCGCGGCATGCCGATATCCTCGGCGCTCTCACGGAACTCGTCCAGGAGGGCAAGGTCCGGGTCATCGGCACCAGCAACGACACCTGCTGGGGGCTCATGAAATCACTCTGGGAGGCGGAACGCCACGGCACCGCCCGTTACGACACCGTCCAAAACAACTTCTCTCTCATCAACCGGCGCTGCGAGAGCGAACTCGCCCAGGTCTGCCGCAGGGAAACGGTCAGTCTTCTGCCGTATTCCCCCCTCGGCGGCGGGGTCCTCACCGGAAAATATGACGGCGGCGTTCTCCCCGGCGGCGCCCGGTTTAGCGAGTATCTCAAGTCCGGCGGGGAACGGCAGAAACGCATGGCCCTCCGCTTTGTGAATCCGCGCACCCTCGAGACCACCCGCCGCCTCGCCGCCATCGCCCACGACCTCGGAGTTTCCGTGACCACGCTCGCGGTCGCCTGGAGCAAACAACACGATTTTGTCGCCTCGACGCTCATCGGGGTCAGTCATCTGGACCAGCTCGACGAGTGTCTCGACGCCGCTGATCTCGTGCTCGATCAGACCACCCTTGACCGGATCGACCAGATCGATCTCGAAATTCCCAACCCGATGACCGAGGACGGCTTGCGTCGTCTCTGAGCCCGTCGGGCAGTCGGTGGAGATCGTTTTTTTCAGGGAATGCGTCACGCTCTGATTTCGGGCGACAATCCCTCGTGAGCCCGTTGTGGGACGGAAGCCCTTTCCGGACGACCTCCCAGCCTCGGGAACAACCGCTCACGGTTCAGCCGGGGCGGCCAGGCACCACCTCCCCAGCGGCGCTCCGAACCCCGGCGCCGACGCTTGGTCGCCCGGCTTGGACCGTCTTCGGGCGCCCGGTCTCGAAATCGCGACAGAGTGGAAAAAGAGTTGCAGCCCCGCCACGAAAGGCTTAATTCCCCCCCTCTCGCCGGTCCCCAAAAGGCCGACGCCCCCAAAGCAAGCGAGAACGGGTAGGTTCCAGAGCGGTCAAATGGGGCAGACTGTAAATCTGTTGTCTTCGACTTCGCTGGTTCGAATCCAGCCCTACCCAGGTCCCTTCAAATCAGGGACTTACGGCTGAATGAATCTCAGGCGTGAGTCGCTTTGGATAGTTGCTTTGCACT
>QQNE01000062.1 GCA_003402735.1 Verrucomicrobiota bacterium | reverse complement strand
GCCTTCAATACGCCCTCGGGCGTATTGAAGGCAAATCTAAGTTAACGCTTTACGTTGCAAACCACTCTGTATACTATCCAGAAGTTCGTTGCATTTGGGTTTTGAATTCAGGGAAGCAATCCCAAAGTAAGATAACCCGCTACACAGAGCATTCAACAATTTTTCTTCATAATTTATTAATCCAAACGGCAAGCCCCCTTCAGATTCTTCGATGTATAGATAATTATATCGAAGACGATTCTCGAAATTGATGTAACGCTTCCAATGCAGCCTTCTTTGTTCGCTCATCGGCTGAAGCGATCCAGATTCCCCCCCCCACCCAAGAAGAAGAACTGGCACAACCCACCAGTCAGCCCCGTTGACCTCTAGTGTAGCCCGCCCAACAATCTGCACTTTATGGTTTTTTTGTTTCAAGCAGGGAAATCAGTTGCTTCGCGAGTCTTTTTCGGGAGACGCATGCTTTCCCGCAACTTCTGCGTTGCTCGTCGGTCACTGAGCCAGCTCAACTCCCCCCTCGCGCCTTGAATCTGAAGAAAATGATGCGCCCCATAAAACGCATTCTGCTGGACGGACTACACTAGCCGTCCATGCGGAATGGAGCAAGGGTTCGCCCCCTCCCTCAGGGAATCACGTTCCCGACGTCGGCTACCACGACTCCCGTCATACCGACCTGATGCCGTCGATCCCCGAAATGACTAGGCTTGAATGCAGGCTCTCCCCGGCCTCCAATCCTGAGCTCCGCCGATCCGCAAAACAGACAGACGGGCGCATGCCCCCGAGGCAACGCGACGAGAAACCAGAAAGAAGCCACACCACAAAAGAAAAAGGCCGGACAAAGTCCGGCCTAACTATACCGCGGGAACTGGTGCTCCCAAGCGACCCACTCTAAAGACGACTCAAAAACCCGCGTTATAAGTCAAGATACCGTTGGCGATGGACAGGTAACTCGAAGCGGAAGTCCGCTCATTGGTAGAAAGGTTTGGAAGACCGAAATACTGGTTGTAGAACGGACTGGTCAAGTCCGCGACAGTCGCACCCGTCGAGACCCTCTGCACCACCGTGGAAAGAGTCCCAGTGGTGGGAGTATTGATAAAATCATAACCAGCCGCAGCTGCCGCACTGCAAATCGATGCGAGCTGCTGAGCATTCCGACGATCCTTTGAGTTTTCCGCCGCCGCATTGATTCGCCCGATATTCGGAACAGCAATGGCAGCCAAAATGCCGATCACTGCAATCACAACAAGCATTTCGACAAGCGAAAAGCCACGGGCCCTTGGAAGAATTTGATCGGTGGTCATGGTAAGTAGAATGGACGCATAATGATAAAACCATACACCCTCAAGGTCAACGCACAAAACACAAGAACTTGAGATTATTTTTTGGTAAGAAGGGCATCACCAAGAGAAAAGATCGGAGAGTAAATCGCATAAATGAGAAACGCCACCAGCGTTCCCAGCACGACGATGGTCACCGGCTCGATCAGCTTATCGATTTGTCCAGCCATCAAATCCAACTCCTCCTCGTAATCATCGGCAATCTCATTGAGGGGTTCAGCACCAGAGCCCGTCTCGCCGGCCAACTCCATGACCCCACAGATCGTTCGACCGTCCTGCCCCAACCAATGCGACTCGAGAAGAAAACTCTCTGCCATGGTCCGCCCCACGGAAAGATGACTGTTGACCCGAGAAAAGAACTCCTTGTAAAATATATGCTTGGAACTATCAGCTGTGATCTCGAGCGCGGTTTTGATTCTCACATTTGCATCCACAAGCAAGGCGAGACACCGAAAACTCGTGGCAGCGGCAGACTTCCTGATGATGTCCCCCAAAACAGGGAGCGCAATCATAAACTTCTGCACGGAAGGCACGGCCATGATCTTGCCCCACTTTTTGAACAAATAGAAAAGCGCCGCAAACGGCAGTAACGCCGTCCAGGGATACTTCACCAGTGTGTCCGACAGCTTCATGAGCATCGTGGTGGCAAACGGCAACTTCGATCCCAGCGAGGAATAGAGCTTCACCATGGCCGGAATCAGGGTGAAACTCATGGTAATCACCACCGCGAGACCGATCACCAGAACGATGGCCGGATAAATCATCCCGGCTTGCAGCTTCCTCATGATGGTCAGAGCCTTCTTCTGACTGTTGCCCACCCGCCGCAACACCACCGGCAACTGCCCCGCTTCCTCGCCTGCCCGAATGAGAGCAATCATATCTGGCGAGAAGATGTCCGGGTTCTTTGCCATCGCGTCACTGATGCGATCCCCGGACTTCAAATCCCCGCAGATGTCGGCAATCGCCCCGCGGTAGCGCGGAGACTTCACCCGGTTCACCTGCAACTGGAATGCCTTGATTGTGGGAATATTGCGCTCAAAACACTTGGCCAACCCATTGAAGAAACCGACCCGATCACTCATCGAGGGACCACCCATCGTCAGCCTCTGAATCATTTCATCGACCCCACTGATACTGGTGATCTCCGCCAACTCATTCGCCATCTGCCCAGCACCCACCAACGCACGCTCGTCACTGACGGTATCGACAACCACGTCAGCCTTTTGGCGATTCTGAATATTTGTTAGCCTTACCTTCTTGAGCATAACGACAAGTTCTCAGGCGTTACATCATGGAGCGGCTTCGGGCAAGCCCGAAGTGGGAACGATCTTGGACGGGAGCGGCGCCTTGCCTCGCACAAGAACCGTAGACTTTCTCGAACCCGCATTTTTCGTTGATTCAAGCCCGATCTGCCCCGGAAGAAGAGCCTCAACTTCGGGACTCAAATCGATTTTTTTTCGCAACACCCTCGGCTGCGATACAGATCTGCCAGCTTCGAGCCGCCAAGCGATCACCAACTCTTCCGCGTTGACAGACTGGACCACCAATTCATCGGTCTGGCCCTCCAACAAGTGAGGCACCGGAGCTCCCCCCTCCAAGCGAAGGTCTCCAAGGAGCACGGCGGTCACCTTCCCATTCTTGTCCTTGGCAACTCCGGACACAGGCAGCGCCTCAAGAATAGCGGTGAGCTTGGCCCCCTCAACTCCTGTCGCCACAGTCTGCTGTTTGGGCGCGGCAAGAACCGCGTAGGGATTGCGCTCCTCGGTGCTGACCACCACGCCTCTCTTGAAGTCGGGAAGGATCCCAACCTGCGAGGCCCTGGTGGCGGCATCCTCGGCATGGGCGCAATCCAAGCCCAGGACCAAATGGACCGCGACCAGAACCAGGTGAGGGAAACGCTTCATGCGGAGAATCAGATGGATGGCAAAATAGGAAGATCGACAATCAATTCGAGATGGACATCACTGCCCGATTCAGCCCGCCGCAGGACGCAACTCGTCAAACGCGAAGTTGGGATCGAAGCCTCGAGATTTCCCAGCCAGTTGATAGTCTTTACATACTCGTCCTTGATGACGATGTGAGCGCGCAGACAACCGGTCAAGACAGCATCCCCGCGGCGTTCCATCAATTCAAAACGCTGCGACTCGGTGAAGATGTCCGACTGCTTGACCAGATCCACGACCCTCTGCTCGGTGGCCTGGGCGCTCTGGGTGGCGCGGAGGTGCGGCTCCCACAACTCCAGGAACGCCCTCAAGCCCTCGGTCGAGGCCTTCATCTGATCCAGCCCCCGCTTGGCGGAGACAAAACTCATCTGCGCTGTCTCCATCGTTTCACGCGCCGTATCGGCCTCTCTTCGTTGCGCCGAGGCGCGCTGCTCGAAGCTCTGGGCCCCGTAGACAAAACCGCCGATAATCAGAAGAAGAATGACGCACGCCAACTGTTGATCCTTCATGTGACTCCTCGCTTCCCTGAAACTACTTTGCCGAAGCCTGCGCCGTCGGATTCTGCCAAACCAGCGTCGCCTTGTAATCCAACTGATCCAGATCGGTGCTTTGCTGCGCCGAATAGGCACGCACTCCCAGATCCCGAATTCCCTGAAGCGTTGCGTCCATGACCTCGCTGTTGGCATTGCTCATACGCAACTCAAACTTCACCTGCTCCGGCAACTCCGAGTTGCGAGTGAGCGAAAGATCAATGATGTTGGCGTGCTTGCCCGCCCCGCGACTCACCGCCACACAGATCGGCTGAAGATTGACCGCACCTTCAAGCCACTTGGCGACCCCGGTGGCGCGAACCACGAGCGTGTTGATGCGCGACCGATCCCCTCCGATGCGGGCCGACTCCGCCTGGTAGGTGGCCGCCTGGGTTGAGAAGGCGAGAGCTTCAACCACGGCACGACGACGCTCCGTCTCAAACCAACACATGGCTGCCGTGCACCCAACCAAGGCAAGATAGAACGCTACCGGCACGAGACGATACGCAGGGGGAAGCCCTTGGGAAACCTCCCCACGAGGGCCTTTCAGATCGTGACAAACATAGACCTCTGCTGCCATATCAGTTTTGAGTTAACACCATCCACAGATGATCTGGCTGGGTCACATCAACAGCCCCATGAGACTCCAGCCTGGAGTAGAGCGCGGAGGCAAAAGGACCACCGGCATGCTCATGGAGGAGCACAATCGGAACCCCCAACCCGGAACCGTTGATCAGCGGCGCGGAGATGCCCATGACAGGCTCGATGTCTGCCCCGGAAAAGAAGCCACCCCGTGCCCGCAGTTCCCCCCACTGTCCCTTCTTCTGAGACAAGACACAAGCAGATCCCTCACAGCAGGCGATCAACACAAAATCACGCCGCACCCCTCCCACCTGATGTTGACGGCGCAGATAGTCCTCCACCATGGCAAATAGACCACACGAGACCCTCATCACCCTGAATCCCGCACCCCCAAGGGCATCCTCGATAGACCGCACCAGGGAATCCTCGCAGGACAACAAGAGACTCGCGCTCGTCTCCGGGTTGTGATAGACCGCATAACGCTTCGAGCGATCATACTTTGCGCCAACCACCGCACGGGGGTTCGTGCGAAGCAAACTCTCCGTCCCCGGCTTTCGGGAGAGATTGGACTCAAGCGTAATCACAAAACGATTGTTGAGGGAGACATTCACCCAACCCCCATCACACAACCCGAGCCACTCTTCAGTATATTGGGAGAGAATTTCAGGAAACTCCCCATCAGCCTGACCAACGGACAGTAACCTCCCCTTCCGGTCGACCCCGCGCCAGACCACACGCGACTTGCTGATGCTCAGACAGAGATACTTTTTGCCAGCCATCCGCTGAGGCACCACCGTGTCCGGATCGTCAGGCTCGGGCCTGAAGGCCTGGAAAGTCAGAACTTGCTTTAATGCTTCACTATTCATCCGCGCCCCTCTTATCCAGCCAAAATGGATTCACGCTCAAGGTAGTCGCGCACCTCAAGAGCCGAGAAACCAGTCGCCCGCGCCCCCAGAGGCGGACGCCACCCCTGCGCAGCCTTCCCTTCAAGGCTGTGATCAAAACTGAACATCCCCTTCGCCAGACCAACCTCCAACTCCTGGTCCAGCTTCTTGAACTCGCCCCGCCGAATCATCGCACAAACCGAATCATATTGCAGAAGCAACTCATGAACCGGGAACCGCTTGCCTTTCGATTCATCCAACAACAGACGCTGACAGAGAATGGCCCTCAACGAGTCCGCAAACGACATCATGGCCGTCTCAACCTGCTCCGTCGGAATCAACTTGAGGAAGCGCTGAACAGTCTGCGCCGCGGATGAAGTGTGCAGCGTAGCCACCACCACGTGACCCGTTTCGGCCGCCTGCAAAGCAATTTCAGCCGTCTGCCCATCCCGAATTTCGCCCACCACAATCACATCCGGCGCCTGGCGCAAGGCCGCCCGCAACGAAGAAACGAAGTCAAACTCATCCGAACCCATTTCCCGTTGAGAAATCAGAGACGGCATGCCGCCCGGGTAAATATACTCAATCGGGTTCTCGAACGTAATCACGTGCTCCTGGCGACGCATGGCCCGCGCCTTCACCAACGAGGCAATGGTAGTGGACTTTCCACTCCCGGTAGCCCCACACACCAAGAACAGACCGTTCTTCGCCTCCAGGAAGGCCTTTACCGCCGCCGGCGGCACCATAATCTTCTCAATATCCGGAATCGACTCGGGCAGCAACCGCATGACCCATCGAGCCCGCCCCTGCGTCATCATGCGACTCACCCGAAAGCGACGCCCACCGACGGACATGGCGTAGTCTTCACAACCCGGCCCGAACGAGACCTGAGACTGCGGCTGATAGACAAAGGAATCAAAAACAAGCCGACCATTGCTCTTGTAAGACAACGGTTCCCAGGGCGTCACATAAAAATCACTCACGGAAGAATCTTGCGAGAGATGCAACATCCGGTGACCAAGAGGAGAATGATCGCTGAAGTCTTCCATGACGAAATAGGAACCAGCCTTACCGCTGCACGGCGCTGCCGAGACGAGCCCCAACGAATCCTAATAATTGAATTTCAAAGAAAGTCAAGATTAATTAATAAATTCGGAAGAGCTCTGGGTGCTTGGAGACCCTTTGCAAAACCAGCCGGGATCGCCAGGCCCTTGTTGGGCTCTGCGGACGACACGCTCTCGCCTCAGGAGATCCACGAGGACGCAACCGAGCGGGACGCGACACTTGCGGAAAGAGCCCTCCTTTATGAGCCGAAGGAGGCGGTGGCGCCCCAGAGCTGGGGAACGAACCAAGGGAGAGTGCGCGATACTGGGTTCGAACCAGTGACCCCTTCGGTGTGAACGAAGTGCTCTACCGCTGAGCTAACCGCGCTTTGAGAAGCCGCTGACGGGCGGGGAAGAAAGTTAAGCGATCCATTGAGGAACGCAAGCGGCTCGCGAGACTTCTTGTTCGCGAATGCGTCCGCGCCGGCAGAGGGCTGGCTTCAGGCGAAGAGCTGCGTCACGGGCTTGCCCTTGTCTGAAAAGGTAAAGGGCCGTCCATTCGGCGCAAAGATCGTCTCCTCCAGATTGATCCCCAGTCCATAGCCGATGGTGGCCACCCAATCTTCCGGCATGACCTTGCCTTCGACCACCTTTTTGCCCTGCTTGTCGGTCTTGCCCCAAACCTGCCCGCCCTTGATTCCACCGCCCGCGAGCAGGGTGGAAAAGGCGATCGAGTGGTGATCTCGCCCGGCGTTGAAGTTGATCTCCGGGGTGCGGCCAAACTCGGAAGCGACGGCCACCAGTGTCGAATCGAGAAGCCCCTTGGCCTTGAGATCTTCGAGCAGAGCGGCGACAGCCTGATCGAGTTGCGGTCCCTTCTCTCCGATTCCCTGATCGACGCCGACGTGCATATCCCAGCCGTCGTTGATGATCTCGATGACGCGCACGCCATGTTCCACCAATCGGCGGGCCAGAAGACACCCCTGCCCCACCCTGGTCATGCCGTAAGTTTCGCGATTGGTCTCGGAAGTGAGATCGAAGGCGGAAAGCTCATCGCTGCGGAGGAGCTTGGTGGCTTGGTCGTAATACTCGACGTAAGACTTGGGACCGCCGTAATTGTATTTGGCCACGAATTGCTGGCCGAGCTTGTTGGCGATCGCCATCCGCTTGTCGAAGCGCTCGGAGTCGGTCAACAGGGTGGTGTTTGGAACGCCACCGGAAGGGTCGGCGATGGGGAGCGGGCTGAATTTCGGATCGAGATACCCGGCGTTCGAAGTGCTCTCACCGACGAGCACGGAGGCGGGGAGGATCTGTCCGCTCGGTTTGCCCAGGAGGCGTTCCGCGAAGGGCCCGACCGTAGGGTGTTGGATGGTCCCGAGCCGGTTGTAGCCGGTGCGCATCTGGTAGGCCCCGCGCTCGTGCTCTGCGTTGAAGGAGGACATGCCATTGATGACGGCGAGTTTGTCGGCGTGCTTGGCCAACTTCTCGAACTTGTCCCCGAACCGGATCCCGGCCACGTTGGTGGAGATGGCGGTGGTCTTGCCCATGAGCGACTCCCCTTCCTTGGGATCGAAGGTGTCCAAGTGACTCATCCCTCCCCGGTTGAAGATGTAGATCAGCGCCTTGGCCTTCTTGGGCGAGGCCTGCGCACTGACCAAGGGGGTGTAGGAGAGTCCAACCCCGAGCGAAAAGAGTGCCGCGTGCCGCATAAAATGGCGACGGCTGGAGGCATCACGGGAAGCGAGTTCGGCAAGGTGCATGGGTGATTTCGGATGGAATCGGGGAATCGGAACGGATTACTGGATGAAGAGGAACTCGGGACTATTGATCAAGGCCCAAGCCAGGTCGCGGATGCCATCATCCCCGTAGGACCCGAGCATTTCCACGCCCATGGTCTGCTCCTCATCCGAGGGAAACCTGGAGAGGATGGTGAAAAACACGCCACGAACCTTGTCCTCATCGGCATCCAATCCCTTGAGATCGTCGACCAACTTTGAGGTGGGACCGGTCAACCGCTCGGTGATGCCGCCGTTCATGAGGGCGAGCACCTGGGGCACGGAACCGTCGAAGGTATGCTGATCGGTGATGATCCGGTCGGACTGGCCGAATGTATCCACCAGCGAGGCTCCAGGCGCAGGCTGCACCATTTCCGAGGCGCGGATCAACTCGAGATTGCCGAGCTTCGGGACATCCGGCTCCACCCCGGAGAGGGTGCCCGACTCCGAGGCCAGAATCAAGGTGGTCCCGTAACTGCGTCCCCGGTTCTGTTTGAATGCCTCATATTTGGCCCAGATCGCCTCAAAGCTGTCCTTGGCAAAATCAACATTGAGCAAGGCCTTGTAGAAGGATCCGTCCCGCCCCTTGATCTCGTCAATCTGTTCTCCATGCGCCAGGAGCATGAAAGAATCCCAGGCCTGTTCCGCCCGCATCCGACGCAACACCGGCCCGGCAAAGAGGTAGTTTTCGGTCGATGCAGGTTCGGCTGCCGTCGCGTAAGTCTGATAGGCCTTGGTGTTGTAAAGAATCCGCATGAACTCGCGGAGGTCGTAGTTCACCCGCTTCATCTGATCGGCCACAAAGGCGGTCACTTCCGGTTGCCCTGCGGTCTTGGCCCATTCGAGGGGAAAATCCTTGACCGGCTCGAGCAGGGCACGCCCAAAAGCCCGCGACCACATCCGGTTGGCGATGACCAGCGCAAAGCGCGGGTTGTCCTTGGCGGTCAACCACTCCGCGAGGGCCTCACGCCTTGTCTTGCCGCCCGTGCCGGGCTTGTCGCCGACGATCGGGCGCGGCTTGAAAACCTGCCCGCCAATCTCCGCGACCGTGCTCGGCACCGGGTGATCCATGGCGATGTTGTCCGCGATGTTCCATCCCAAGGCATTGTTCACGTAGAAGTTGAAGGGCCGAGCTGCGTCCGGGTCCTCCAGATTCAGTCCCTTGCCCTCCGCAAATTTCCGGAACGAATCCACCCATCCATCGGGGGCATTTGGCATCGAGGCTTTCTTCATCCCCATGGAATCGGCCACCGCATACTGCCCCATCGTGCGCTGGGTGTTGCCAAAGTAGGCGGCCATCTCATAAAAATCAGACATGACCCAGTCCGCGAACGGGTGGTCGTGACACTGGGCACAGGAGATGTCCACCCCGAGGGCGACCTGGCCAAAATTTGAGAAGGCGTCGAACTCCATCCCCGCATCCCTCAACAAGAAGCCCGAAGCGGCGTTTTGACCGATGTTTCCGTTCGCCGTCAGCATTTCACGGAACAGGACGTCATACGGTGTGTTTTTGGCGATCTGCTCCTTCCACCACTGGATGTAAGGTTCAGCTCGTTGACCGGGGGCGAAGTCGGCGTTGCCGTTGAGCCGGAACATGTCCGCGAAGTAATTGAAGAGGTGCGAAGCCCGGCCCGGTTCGGTCAGCAGTTCATCGATCAACGCCTCGCGTTTGTCGGGGCGGGAATTCTCCGCGAACGATTGAAATTCTTCGCGGGTCGGGATGCGCCCGAGGATGTCGAGATAGACACGGCGGGCAAACAGGTCGTCCGGCAGGGGTTGATTGAAGGAGCGGACCCCGCCCTTGACCAGGTTCTTCGCCAAAAGCGCGTCGATCATTTTCGCGGCCCGCATCGTCAACGTGTCGTCCCCCAGAATCGCAAAGCGCCCGGCGGCTTCCTGGTCCGCCTTGATCAACCGGGAAAGCGGGACGGGAATGGTGCGGCCTCCGGCAATTTTGAGCAGGACGTTTTCCCCTTCAAGAGCCACAAACTCGGCGGCCAGGGGACGACCGTCGGTGCTGGTCCATACCCGGGCCTCGACAGCCGGCAGGGTGAGGAAAGCGACCAGGAACGCGGCAAGCAAACGAATCAATTGTCTGGGTGAAAAAAACATCTTCATTCTCCGGGTTTCTGCGGACAGGGACACCGGCGTTATCTTCACCGAAAACCGATGGACCCGGCAAGCAAGAAAATGCCCTCCATCCATTTTGCGGTCCGCTCGGCCCAAGACGTTCCGCGTTGACATCTTAGGATCGATTGCGCAGTTTGCCCCCACCGATGCCGTGCCGCTCCCGTCGCCAATTTCTGACCGCCTTCCCCGCCCTCTCCCTCATGCACGTCGGCATCGCAGACGCGGCGGGACCGATGGCCCGGAAAGGTTTCCAGATCAGCGGCATCAGCCTGGCCGCGTATTCCCTCCGGTCCGAGTTCGCCTGGATGAGAGGGAAGCCCGCGGGCGGCAAGCTGGAAATCCCGGACTTTCTTGACTACTGTGCCTCGATCGGTCTGAGCGGAGCTGAACTGACCGCCTATTTCTTTCCCGAGGACATCGACCTGGCCTACTGCCGGAAGATCAAGCGGCAGGCCCATCTTCTCGGGATCGACCTGACCGGCGGGGCCATCGGCAACAACTTCAGTTCCGCTCCCGGCAGCGCGGAGGCCAAGGCGCAACTCGCCTACACCCGCCGCTGGATCGATTTTTACGCGGAGATGGGCGTCCCCACGGTGCGGATCTTCGCGGGAAACCCCTCCAACGGAATTTCGGAGGAGCAAGCCATCGCCAACATCATCGCAAACCTCGGCGAGGCCCTGACCCACGCCGAGTCCCGGGGCGTTTTCCTCGGTCTGGAGAATCACGATTTCACCACCCGGATCGACCGCTTCCTCAAGATTGCCGGGGCCATCGATTCTCCCTGGTTCGGCGCCACCTTCGATTCGGCGAACATCGATCCCGCTCTCGAGCCGTATGGGCAAATGGAGAAAATCGCGCCCTACGCGGTCACCGCGCAAATCAAGACGATGATCAAGACGACGCAGGGGAAAGTGCCCACGGACTTCGCCCGGGTCGTGGCCATTCTCAAGGCGGCAAACTACCGCGGCTACCTGGTCCTGGAATACGAGGAGGAAGACCCTTATGCCTCCATCCCCGGAGTGATCGAGACCCTGCGCCGTGTCGTGGCCGCCGCCCGGTAGAAGGCGTCTCCCTCAGCTGGAGAGACCGACATCGCCGGCCCCACCGGACAAACCGCGCGTCTTCAAATTTCCCGCGCGGACCGTGTTCCCCGCTTTTTTGGAGTTCCCCGACACCGCCTGGAGGGACTCGTGCTGGAGCGCTCCGGCTTCCTTGAAAAAGAGGTGCACCGGGGCGCCAAGCCGAAGCCCCTCCTCGTGATAATTCTGGCCAGCGGCCTCGGTGTCACAGGTCAACTCGGCGAAGAGTGCCTCCGCCACCTGCCGCTCCGCGTCCCCCATCGATGACCGACGAGCTGGAGCTGCATGCCGGGGCAGCTCGACCTCCGCCGGATCGCACCCATGCCCCAAACTGCGCAGAAACGTGGCCGCCCCAAATGGATTCACCAGATCCTCAAAGCGAACCCGATGGATCCGGATTCGGGAGTCCGACACCACCAATCTCTGATAATAGGCCCCACGGGCCTCCATCTCGTGGACATACCAAAGCGCCTGACCAAAGATCCGGTGCGGCAGGTAGGGAGCGGGATCGACGATCACGTTCGGGTATCGGGCATCCAGGTTGAAGAGCCACGTGAAATGCGGTTGCACGAAATCGAAGCGGTTGAGGTGCGACCAAAACGTCTCGAACGAATTCCGCTCCAACCGGACCAAGTCGATCCGCACCGACGTTGGCAACAGATCCAGATTTTCGACCAACCCGGCCTTGGCGTGCACGTGAGCCATCTCCGCGTAAACCCGGGCGGAGGACTTCTGGTCCTCATTGAATTTCTTGCGCCAGAAAGAACGCACCTCCGGCACGTTGCCCACGTGATTGAACGTCGTCAGTTGCGAGGCATCGGGCGTGCGGCGGCCAAAATGCGGAAACCCTCTGAACTCGTGGTGGACCTCCGCCCCCGCGAGATTGAGGTGCAACAACCGGGAGAGAAACGCCGTCCCGCTGCGCCCCGTGGTGATTGCGTAGATGAATTGACTGGGCGCGTCCATTTGAAATTGTTAAGGGATCCTGGTCTTCAATCATTCTAAACCATTTGCAAACTTCTGCATCACGAAATCTTCGGCCATGACTCCTCCGCTCTGATTCGCCAAACCGCCTCCGCCCGCTCCCGGTCAAAGTTTGAGTCGCCGCACCACCGGCTCCAACAGCCCACGGCTCAGCCCCTCAATGAATCGCCATGGCAGGCGCCGTCGGACCGGCAGATGGGAGTCGATGACGCCGAGGAACTCCATGACCGGTTCCCCCCCGCGCAGCGCCTTGAACCGGCCCACGCCCGCGCTCAGGTTCAGCGACACCCCTTTTTCCCTTGCGGAGAGGATCGGCAAGACGGCGAGACGCCGATAGAGGCCCAGGGAACGGGGAGTCCCTGGATCATAACCGACAATGGGGGAAACCATCACACCGTTGATCAATCCACAGGCCTCGACGCCCACGATCTGATCCGATTCATCCCGCAACGCGGTAAACCTGAGATGATTCTCCGTCCAAAGATGACGCAGCCAATCCGTGGAGTAACGCGGATTGTGCCGGGAATATTTGTGCACATAGAGCCGCTCGTAGAGGGAAGTGAGCCGGGGAAAATCCTCTTCCCGCAATTCTTCATGCTCGACCCGTCGGAGATCGCCGCGCTGCAACAAGTTCACGTCCTTGCGCACATCTCGCGAACGCCGAACCCGCTCTGAGTGGGGATCATACCACCAGATTTGGCGGCTCGGGATGAGGTGCGCTCCGTGCCTCCGCAGGGCTTCCAGCAGCGGTGCACTCTCCCGCTCATTCAACGAACGGAAGATCAAGGCATGTTCCGGCCAGCGCTGTTGCATGGCAGCGACCGCGGCACCGAGCCAGGCACCATCCCCGGTTGGCCACGGATTGGTCGACATCAGCCAGTTGTTCACCATGACCACCTGGTTCAGTTGTGCCGACCGGAACCAGGCCCCGAGCCCTGACCACACGTGGGCGACTGACGCACCCACCGCCGATGGCAAAGCGCGGGCAATTTCCTCACGAGCATAGCTCACATAATGCGTGTAAGGTGAACAGACCCAGGAGTTCTCCCATTCCTGCCAGTTCACCGACAGCGGAACCTCACGCTCGCCGGCCTGCAAAAACGCGCACTGTGCATCGAGATTCGGCGCACACCACAACGACCCGTGACGCAAGACCGGCGCAAACCAGCCGCGAAGAACCGGGGAAACGGGTTCGTGGGAGATCCGGGCCTCAATCTCCATTGTATTCCAAGTCCCAGGTGGTGCTCTCGCTCAACGAGATGCCTCGTCGACAGGCCAGAAAGCCAAATTCCGCCAGGGAAATCAGCTGCCCAAAAAATGGCCAGCAGTCCCCTCTCCTGCCGACCACATCGCGCCGCGGATCGGCCAGACCCGGGGCGCGCAACAGGGTGAGGAGAACCATCTGCGCGCTCTGCTGAGATCTCTCCAGGAACTCGCCTGCCCCCTCTCCGATCCCTCGCAGCGACACCTCCGGCGACAACAGATGCAAACCGCTGGTCATCCTGGGATTGCACTCCAGCACATAAGTCCGTCCGTCCTGGGCCGGTCCAAGAAAATCGAACGCGATGCTCCCCGTGTAGTTGGTGATCCTCACCACCCGCTCCACGAAATCCGCCACCGCTTCCGACCAGACTGGCTCGAAGCAATAACCCGCTCCCCTCTCGGTCCGCACCGGGCATCGATATTGGGTCCATGCATGGATCTTGCCAGACTGACAAAGCGCCCAGGCGCAAAATTCCGGGCCGGTGAGACGGCGCTGCGCCATCCATGGCCCCAGATCACCGGGCGGGCATTCGGTCCTGACACGGGTGCCAAACCGCGAATGCTTCGCTTTCCAAATCAGGATCTCATCGGCCGGAGCTTGGCTGGCTTCCCAGGACGGTGGCGCGGTCACCTCGCCGCCCAATTCCCGCACCCAAAGCGCAAAGCGCAGTTTGTCATGCAACCGGTAAAGAACTTCATTGGCGGGCAGGAGAACCGGACAGGGAAACCGATCACGCCCGGCCGCCACCCGAAAGATCTCCTCACACGTCGGCCAAACCAAGTCAACGCCCTCACGAGACACAATCCCCAGAAGTTCCTCGACGAATCCCTCACCCTCCCAGCGCGCCGACGGCACCCGAAAATGCGCGGCAAAGGCCCGGGAGAACCGTCCCACCGGAAACCGGCAGGAATCGGCACCGATCACCCTGACGCCGTCACGATGCAGTCGCCGCGCCAGGTCCAACGTCACCGGCGCCCTTGTCCCCGTCAGCAAAATGGTGCGCGTCATGGCAACCTTTGGCGGCGGATCCGGCGTCTCTTGGCGTGAAGGGGCGGCGGGGCCCACTCCACTCCGGTGATTCTTGGAGGCACCGCCCCTTGCAAGCGGCAAAATTCCTCGATTTGGTTCCGCACACCGTCCAAGCTGCAGGGGGGAGAACACGAAACCTCCCACTCATCCGCGGATACCTGGGTCACCGCATAGTCCGTTCCGGTCGGCACCGAAAGGATGACCGCGCGCCGCACGAAATCAGGATAGATCACCACCTCTCCACCGCCTTCGCTCCGGGGCAATCTCAAGAGATCGTCGTGCCGACCTTCGATGGCTTGAAAGGACTCGAAGAGGCTTCCGCAGGCGCATGGCGAATCATCCCCCCGGACGATGACATCATCCAACCGATAGCGAATCACGGGCTGAACCCTGCGTCGGAAATCGGTCAGGATCGGCATGTAACGCGTCCGTTCGGCATCGACCCACTCTTTCTGCACAACCACCACATCCTCATTCCAATGCAGCCTGCCATGCGGACAAGTGGCGGCCAAAAAGCCTTCGGTGGCCTGATAGATCTGGCCCAACCCGGTTCCGAACCCACGCTCAATCTCCTCCCTGACCGTGGTCTCCAGGACATCGGCGACGCTCAACAGAATCGCGGGAGGCTGCAGCAGATTCCTGGCATGAGGCGAGGCCGCCAATTCCGCCAGGACCGAGGGCGGGGCCGCCAACACAGTGGGCGAAAATTCCCGCAGCCGCGGCCAATGCTCCTGCAAAGGTTTGAACAGATCGAAAAAGGCAAACCGCAACCGGCGGGAACCGATGGTGTGATAGAGCGGACTGTCGGCCCGCAGAAAGAGCGCGGCCCGGTGCCGATGGGACAAAAGGGTGCCCCGCAGAACCCGCGCCAGAAGCACCCCGGCCCACCGCCGCCGCTCCGCCGCGCTGGCCAGAAACATCCCGCGACTCCCAGTGGTGCCTGACGACAACCCCACGGTCAACCCGCGCAAGGTGCCGGAAAAATCCCGCGTTTGCTCCGCTCGTTCGGCAAAGGCAAGGGCTTCCTCGAGCCGGATCCTGACCGTGTTCCACGAATCGAACTCCGCCATCATCCCGGCCTTGTCGGTGACCGGCCAATCGCGCCAAGCCTCCAGGCCGAACGACCGGCACCTTTGGGAAACGCAAGCGGACCGGGCCGCGATCCAGTGAAGATGCCGCCGCACCATCCGCTCCTGCCAAACCTCCAGAGCAACGCGGTCACCCCAAGCGGAAAAATTTCTCTTCGCTTCCAGATAATGATGCAGGATGACGAACGGTTCCATGCGGTCAGAGGGCCACCAACGCGGCCGTTTCCGGGCAATGACATGGCAGGATCCGCAGGGTCGGCTCGTCCAGGAACAATCGGTGCAACCGCGCCAGCGTGGCCTCACAAGCCGGCAAATCCTGCAGAAGGCCGGTGCATCGGTGAGGCGACCGGTTCAGCCGATAGCCATCGCTCAACCAACAAGCATCGGCTGCCAACAACACGGGGGTTCCACCCTCGGAAACGAAGCGGACGCCGATTTGTCCGGCCGCATGCCCCGGAAGCGCGAGGACTGTCAGGGAACCATCGCCAAACAGATCGCTCCCTTCATCGACCCAACGCAACCGCTCCGGCAAATCCTCGGGAAGGAGCCCAGGGAGAACTCCGCGCCGCAGCGCCGCGAGGCCACGCAGTCCGGAGATCGCTTGCCATCCCTCCCGGCTGGCGTGCACCGTCGCGTTGGGGAAATCGCGAAGCCCGCCCACGTGATCCGCATGCCAGTGGGAGACGATCACGTCCCGGACCTCTTCAGGGTTGACCCCGCGCCTTCGCAGAATTCCGGCAATGCCAGTCGGATCGGTGAGGGTGGCAGGAGCCAGGAACCGATAAAGTCGGCCCGGCCATCCGGCCGTCTCGACCGCGAACCGCGAGGAATACCCACAATCAAACAAAACCGGACCCTGCCCATCCCGATCCAACAAGACCGCGGTGGCTGCACACCGCACCGTTTTGCGCCACGAACCTCCCCGGATCAGGAGGGCCTCTCTCGCCTCTGTCCATCCGTCGGACAGCACGGTCCATCGCCAGCCGTTCATCCCTTCCTCCCCTGTTCCCGGCGCCACGCCTCCCCACACCTGACCAAAGCGGAGCGCACATCGGTTTCCGGAGCATACCCCAGCTCGCGTCTGGCGGCCCCGATGTCATGCGTCTGTTCGAACCCGAGCACGCCCACCACGTATCGGGTCAAGGGCGGTTCCCAAGTCTCCCCGGTGCACAACTTGGAAATCATCTCCATGCCTCCGGCGATCGCGAGAAACAGCCCGGTCGGCACTCTGCGAAAACGGACATCCAACCCGCAAGCTTCCAGCAAGGTCCCGAGAACCAGGCTTCTCGGCAACAGATGCCCGCTGCTGATCTGATAAACCCTGCCAAGACAATGCGTCGGCGCCTCCATGGCCAGCAACGTGGCATCGGTCGCATCCTCGATCCAGGTCAATTCAAGCAGCGGATCCCCATCCCCAAACAAAGGAAATACCCCACGGCGCGCCACCCGAACTAATCTGGGCAGCAAGGTGGTGTCGCCAGGCCCAAAGAGCGCCCGCGGTCGCAAAACCACCGCCCCAGCTTCCACCGCCATCCGCTCCGCCTGCCGTTTGGTGGCGATGTAATGATTCGCCGGAGGTTCCGACCAGGGCATCCCTTCGTGCAACCAGGATTGGTGCTGAAAGGCAAAACTCACCGAGGTCGATGACACGTGAACCAAGCGCCTCACCCCGGAGCGGGCGCAGGCCCGGATCACCTCCCGCGTGGCCACCACGTTGGCTGCCTCAAAATCCTGGCGACGCCCCCACGGAGCCGACAACGCGGCGGCGTGAATCACCACCTCACAGCCTTCCATCCACCGATTCAGGACCGACTCCTCTCCGGACAACTCACAGGCAACAAAGGGAATGCCCTCCGCCTCCAACAACGCTCCGGCACGGAGGTTCCGGCCGGTGGCCCGCACCTTCACCCCCATCCGGGCCAGGCGACGGGCGATGGATCCTCCCAGGAAACCAGTGGCGCCGGTGACAAGAACAGGGCCCATCGCGATTCCCTCAATACCGAATCAAAGCCGCGCCCAACGAAAACCCGGCTGAACTTCCCAAAAACAGAATCGTCTGCCCCCGTTGCAGCCGTCCGGAGAGAATCAACTCGTGCAAGGTCAGGGGAATCGAAGCGGCGATCACATTGCCCATCCGCCCGATATTTTCCACGAACTTGGCCGCCGGAATCCGCAGCCGGCGCCGGATGTGCAGCAGGGCGGGCAAACTGGCTTGGTGCGGCACCACCCAATCGATTGATTCCCAGCGCCGTTCTCCCGTGCCGATCAGTCTCGCGACGAAGGGCTCGATCTTGGCCGACGCCAACCGGAACACCGCCGGCCCGTTCATGTGAAAGAGATATTCTTCCGTGTTCTCCCCCGGACGATGCGCCGTCGCATGCAACGCCGTGCCCCCGCCCCGAATTTCCGTGAGATTGGCCCCCTCCGGCGAAGTCTCCAGAACGGATCCCAGGAACGCGCCTGAGCCGTCCGCACAAGATTCCAACAGCACCGCCGCGGCTCCGTCCCCCATCAGCCCGGCGGACTCCGGTTCCTTCCAGTTCAACCCGGACGAAGCGATCTCGGAACAGACGATGGCGATGCGCGCATACGCGCCGGACGCGATCAATCCAGCCGCGACCTGGAGAGCCGCCACAAACCCGAGACAAGTGGCGTTGACATCGAAACAGGCCACGCCGCGCCACCCCATCGCCGAAGCCACCAGGGCCGCGTTGCAGGGAATCGGTTGCTGCGGAGTGCCCGCGCCCGAAATCAACAAATCCGGGGGACGTTCTCCCCAATCGACCGCGCCCAAAGCCGCTCGAAGAGCCCGCTCTCCCATGTGCGCGGCGGTGAGTTCCTCCGCATAACGACGTTCCAGGATGCCGGTGTGAGCCCTCGTCCAACCACAAGGCATGCCGGTCCGCGCATCGATCTCCTCCGAAGTCACCACCCTGGGCGGAAGATAACGACCGGTGGCCGCAATCCGCAGCGAAACGGGGCAGCGCAAGGCGGCTGGGGACATTGTAGTCATTCTATCTCCCGCAATTCATCGGGATGCAAATCCGGAGTGCGCGCCTGGCCACTCCCCGCGCAAGCCGGGAAAGATGCAATCGTCCAAGCTTCAGGACTTCGGGGGAAGCCGACAGGATTGCCAGGCAAGGAATCGCCAGGTTCCATCCTCCTCTTCCCTCCAGACCGCCAGGAAGCTGAGAACACTGTCCATGACGCCGGTGCCGGTCTGCGCAACGATATGGGCCCTTCCACTCATCAGGGCGATTTTTGGGGCCGGGAAGGTGAAGCGCCGTTCCTCGTATTCGATGGCCTCATACTTCGTCTTCCCTGACGTGACCAGTTCAATGAACGATTCCCTGGTATCAACCAGCCCGTTGGAATGCGCGTAACGCAACTCCTCGGAGAGGATCGCCCGCAACTTGCCCGTATCCGCCGCCTTGGTCGCGCTCACCCGGGCATCGTCGGCGGCTTGCAGTTTGGCAGAGCGCGTCTCCTCCGCCGCGTGCGAAACGAGCAGAGTGAGAGCGAGCAGAAAAACGGTGGGCGAAGATTTCATGGGATTCTTCTTACATTCCCCACACGGGCAAAGGGTCGACACTTTTCTTTCCGCTCCGGCAAGTGTATGCGTGGCAGATGCCATCCAAACCCGACCCTGCCATGCTTCCGTGCAGCCCCTTGCAGCAAGTCAACGACTTCGCTTACTTCCCCAGAATGCTGGCCAAGATCCGCTTGGCGGCCCAAGGAACGCTCTGGGAAGACCTGCACGCCAACTTGGGCAAAGGTCAGGACGCCTCGTGCATCGAATTTTTGCATCTCGACCCGGGCTATGAAGGCTTGAAATCCCGGGTTCTGGCGGGTGGCAGCGACGAGGAGATCCTCGCCTGGTGCGAAACTCACGGGCGCAAGCTCAATGACACGGACAAGCTGGTCTGGAATTCCTTCGTCGCCAAACTCGGCTGGAACGATCACCTCACCTCCATCCTGACCCGCCGCAAGGAAGAAAGCGGGCTAACCGATCGCGCTGACATCGTCACGATGCCGCACTACATCGATGTCGATGAGGGCCGGGAGATCTGAGGAGGACCCGGTGAGGCTGGCTCGCGATCTGCCCTCACCGGTCGCTCAGTGCCAGCGTTGCAGTTCAACGATATTGCCTTCCGGGTCGCACAGGTAAATCAGAGTGAGGCGCCCGGCCCCCGGAATGTCCAGGGTGACCAGTTGACCGAGATCCCGCCCGCCCTCACGGATCACCTCCTCCCGTTTGGCTTCCACATCCGGAACTTCAAAGGCCACGTGGGCGAACCCGGGGCGGATCAGCGAGGGTTGGAGCGAGGGTTCCTGCTCGACGTATTGGAAGATCTCCAACGTCGGCCCACCCTCTCCGTGACCGGGCAAGCGGAGATGACACCCCTTGGCATGCGCTCCCGGAATGCCCGTCAACGCCTCGAACAACGGCCCGCGATGATCCCGTTGACTGCTGACCGGAACGCAATCGAAGACCCGGGTGTAAAAATCGACCAGCCGCTGCCAGTCCTTCGCAATGAGATTGGTGTGCGCGTAACGGATCATTTAGCGAGCGAAGTGCGTGAAATGAATCATGAGCAGGCCTGACAGGGCCAGACTACCCCCCATCAGCAGACCCGCCCCCGTCATCACCGGCCGAAGACAATCCCCGGGCCGCCTCCAGGCCAACCAACCCGGAACGCCCAGAGCCACCAGCCCCGCCCCGACCTGACAGACAAGCCGCGGCCAGCCGGGAAAAAACAATCCCGCCCCCAACAACAGCAACGGCACCACCACGCCGCAAAAAAACCACCGGCCGTCTTCCGTCAACTCAGTGGCAATCAGGATCATCAGCCCGGCCACGGCCACGAAAACGGAGGCCACGGCCCCGAGAGAAAGAAACAGTTCCGGAACGGTGATGAAGTCCATGCTCGACCCCCGCACCCTACCCCAGGTCGGCTGGAGACAAAGCACATTTCTTCGTCACTTCCCCGCGCCCGACGGTTCTCCGGAAGGCACAAACCGGGCCAACCGGACTTCCGTGGCGAGCAGTTCCGTCCTGACCCCCTGGAACCGGGAATCCCTCAGCCAGCCCCGCACCAGTTCCAGGGCGGCCCGATCCCGTTCCATCCCGGAGGAAACATCCATCGGAGTGGCCGGGGTGGAAATCAACGAATCCGCCAACACCCCGTTTGGATTCGGGAACAGCTGCAGAAAGGCGGAACGCTCCTCACGGCCCACGTCGGCCCGCAGCAAGTATTGGCCCGCCGCGGCCGCCTGCTCCGGATCCCGAACATCGGCGCGCGCCATCAGCGCCCCCCGGTGCCGCGGCGCCCAATCGAGAAATTCCGGGTCGGACTGGATCAGACCGACGGTCTGCCCGGGATCAGCCGCCGTGAGCCGGTCCATCGCCAGAAAGGCCGCATGGGTGATCCCGTTGTTCGCGAGCTTGCCTTGAGCATCCCGCAGCCCCAACACGCTGCCCATTTCCCGCAACGCGTCGGCATCGCCAAGATGCACGGCCAAATCGAAGGCCTCCAGAAATCCCTGGTCCGGATCCGCCAGCCACTCCTGGCGATCCAGCATCTCCGACAACCTCCCGCGCAAAAGCTCGCGATGATGCCCAGGCTCGTCCTGCCAGGCGATGTTTCGCAAAGCCAGTGCCCACTCACCCGGGGAGTCACTCGCGTTGAGCAGGCCGATGGAATAACCGACCGCATCCGGGGCATCGATGTCGGCAAAAAGATCGAGCAGGAACATCCGCATCGAGGGGGAATCGGTGAGCAAACCTCCCTCACCCACCTTGAACCCGAGCCCCGTGGCCTCGTCCTCACCGGAATCGAGGTAGGCCCGGATCGCCGCCGTGACCACCTCGTTGGGCAGGGAACGGAGTTGGGCCGCCAGCTCCCGCAAGATTCGCCGGATCTCCGCCAGCAACTCCTGGTCAAAATCCAAATCACGATTGGGAGAGAGCCGAGCCACCAACTTCGCGATCTCATCGGCCGCCGCAGCGATGCGGTTCACCAGTTCAGCGGAGTCGCCCGGGGCGATCGATGAAACCGGCCCCGCAGGGTGGGGAAGCGGATCCGTCGGCACCGCGTCCGCCGGGGCATCCGTGGAAACCGACCTCCGTTGGTCCGCTCTGGGAACCAGCCCCAGCCACCCGGCAAATAAAGCGAGCGCAATAGCCCCAATCCAGAGCCAGGGGAGCGGTCTGCGGCGGACCCGCGGCTGATCGCCGACGGACATCACTCAACGGGCGGTGATCTTCAATTCGAAAGAATCGAGGGTTCCGGAATCCAGCTCTTCCAAGTCCCTCACGAGCAGCTCCCAGTCCCCGTTCGCCGCCGTTCCCCGGAAGGAAGCCGAGGCCACCACCCCGGAGAGCTGCAAATCTTCCCGGCCTTCGCCCTGCCTCTGGAACAGAGTCAGGGTCCGGCGCGACGGGGAACGCAGCACCACTTCGAGATCACCAATCCACGTGTGATCGATGGAGAGGGAGACGACGACCTCTTCGATGCTCGTTGGAAGACCCGAGACCGGAAGGGTCACCGTCGTCCAGGTCCGCGAATTGTCCGGGATCTGCACCGGAGAACTTTGACTCACGGTGACCGTGGTGGCGGTGGTCCGTGCCGCGGACTGGATCGCATACGACATCAGCCGGTTGGTGTTGGAATCGAAGGCGCGCACCCCGGAGCCGGGAGCCCCGTCCTTGGGGTTGCCGGAGACGATGACGCCGCCGAGCGCGTATTCGCGGGAAGGTGAGGTGCGCGCAAAAGCTCCGCCACCGCTCATGCCACTGATGACGGCGACGTTTTGATTCCACAAATGCATGCCGAAGGAGCGGCGGAACCGGCTGCTGAACGGTCCGGTGCGGTTCATGAAGAAGCTGTCGGTGGAGGCATACCCCACCAAGATTTTCGGGTAGGAGAGGTTCAAGGGATGGGTCGTGTTGCTGCTCTTGGCCACCCATCCGACAAACTCGCCCTGGGCCAGCGACTCGTAGGCATAATGCATGACCACGTCCGCGTGAAAGTCCGCGTTGGAAGCCGTCCCGCCGTAGCTGGAAAAATTCCAAAAACCGCGCAGTGCTTTGGCCGAAGCGGAGTCCGCGGGATTGTCGCCGGAATGGTGTCCGGGGACGAAGAAGTTCCCGGACATCCACGAGGAACTGGGGGAGAACGCCGAGTCATCGAAAACCACGTGGGCGGCCGATGCGGCAATCCGGGGATGCCGCACCACGGTGGCACTTCCCTGGGCCATCCCGTTCCACAGAATTCCGGAGCAGCGGTAAACTCCGGTGGAGACCTCGCCGTCAGGCACCCTCTGCACGCTTTGCGCAAAGGCAAAGCCCTGGAGCAAGACCAACCAGACCATCGGGACGAACCTCTTCATGGCAAAACGCGAACGGAAACGCATCGCGCCGGTTCGGACGGATGTCCAATTGTTTCACCCGGCATCAATCAGGGCCGTTGCAACCCCGCCGGCCGCTCCGAACAGACAAGCGCCGGATAACCCATGGCCTTCCAGAACTGGACAAACTCGCCATGAGAGATGTCCACGTAACCATACTGCGGATCCATCAACAAGACCCGGGCCCCCAAAGTCCCCATCACCACCACGTAATGCGCCTTGGTCTTGTCCCCGAACCCGGTCACCGTCCGGCGGTCGACCGTTTCAATCACCGGAACCGAAGCCCCAAAGTAACGCCCCTTGGGCAGTTCCAGGGCCGCGATCACCGGTCGCCCGGCGGCGATGTGCTCGAGAACTTGCTTCAACGGCTCGCGTTCCATGCCCAGAGCGAAGGCCAGAAGTCCCTCAGCCTCGGCCACGTCCTTGAGTTGCAACAACGGATACCCCTGCTTCGATGAGGGCGGATACGTCTCCAGCAACCCGGGCTCCGTCACCGTGGTCCCGGCATTCCAGTAGCGGATCACACTCGCCAACGCCGCCGCTCCGCACGATTTCTGGGAGGTTTGCCGGGTCAACGGCACTTCGCAATACTGGAAATCGGCATACCGCTCCGCAAACTCGGCATCCGCCGGAGAGTCCGGGGAAGAGGTGGCGCACCCCGTCGAAAACGCCAGGCCGGCGACGATGAGGACATGGGCAAGAAGCGGTGGCGGATTCACGGCGTGGAGTGATTCGGGCGGAGCCCTGGTGCGAAGCGATAATGCCCGAGGATTTTCCATTCGCAAAGCCGTTCTTCGTGCCGGGGTCCGGACCCGATGTTGTGGACGATCCATGAACTCCCCTTGGCCAGATCCTTCGAGCCCGGCGGAGGAACGACCATGCCGATGTGGGTCAAGCCCCGGCCGTTCAGGTCCCAGGCGACGAGATCCCCGGGCAAATAGTCTTCAGGTGGGTCGCTCACCGGCATGGCGGCGCCTCGACGCCGGAAGAATGTCTGCAAGTTGGGAACCCGCCGGTGATCGATGTTCCGATCCGTCCGCCCCAAGCCCCAAAGTTTCGGATAACTGGAAAAATTACGGCGCATGTCCTCATGGACCAGCACCTGGAGGTCAATCCCGACGCTCCGGTAAGCCCGGATCACCACATCCGTGCAGACCCCACGGTCCGCCGGCACGTCGCCTCCGGGGTAATCAATGACAAAATACGAGGGGTCATAACGCACCGTTTCCGTGGTCTGTTTCAGAGCCGCCGCCACCAACCGCG
>QQNE01000061.1 GCA_003402735.1 Verrucomicrobiota bacterium | reverse complement strand
GGTCCATTCGCCAGAGCTATGACGACCTCCGTGCGCTCGCCAAGTCGCGCATGGGCTATCCCCACCTCGAGGCCGGCACCCACCCGGGCTGGCTCGACGAACTCGTCACCGCAGGTGCGGAGATTTCCAACGGATACTACGAGGCGCTGATCGAGCACTTCAACTTCTCCAAGTCCATTCGGGACCCTCGCGAGGGACTGGATCCAGCAGGGCGCGAAATGATTGCCCAATTGCTGGGGTTTGCCACGATCTCCCTGGCCCGGATCTTGGATCGCGCCTTTGTCGAGGCAGGCGTGTCCCCGCCAGTGACGCATCCCACGCTCGAGGCCATTTTCTCGTTGCTCGATATTCCGATCGCCTGGGTCACCAAAAACCTCTCGGACGCTCGCGAGAGCGCCTTGGTGGAGTCCCAATACCGCGAGTGGGTGGCCACCGGGCAGGTGGAGCGCACCTTGACACCCGACCTGAGGCAGGTTCGCGAGGAGGCCGCCAAGGCTCGTGCCAACCTCAATCCGGCCCCGCCCCAGGATCCACCGAACCAGACGCCGCCGGCAGCCGAGTCCCCAGCGCCCTCCCCGAAAGCTGGTCTCCAACTCACTGATGAAGTCGATCGGGCCCCGTCGATCGGTCCCCAGACCGCCGAATGCCTTCACGCCTGCGGGATCCGCACCATCGGCGACCTGCTCACCAGTCGGCCCGACGACCTCGCCAACCGATTGGGGGGAACCTCTCGCTCTCCGTCCGTGGTTCTCGACTGGCAGGATCAGGCCCGCCTGATCATGGAAATCCCGGAATTGATGGCGGAACAGGCCGGTCTCTTGACCGGAGCCGGTTACCGCACCGCCGCAGCCCTCGCCGATGCCCAACCGGAGGAGCTGCTCCAGGACGTAACCCATTTTCTGCACGGCGCGAACGGACAACGCTCGCCGCTCCACCACTACACGCCCACGCTCCGGGACATGGCCACCTTGATCGGTTGGGCGGAAGCCGTCTGCCCCCTGGATGCCCGCCAAAAACGGCCTTCCGCGAAGGTCGAGCTTCCCGCTTGAAACAACGGGGACCGCTTGCGCCATCGAAACACGGTCGGCTCAAGCGACAACTGCATGCCCCGCATCCCCGCAGAGCCCCGGTTCTCAAGTAGATCCTGCGTCACCCCGGGAAAGGGCCGCACATCCAGGCTCTGCGTCGTCACCACGGAACGGAACCGCCTCTGAAGCTCCGCTTGACTCGGCCCGGCAGCCGAATTGAATAGAGACGATAGTCTCTCCGGTCTTATTCGGGGACAATGAGTGCCCCTTTTCCACCTAACGGCCAACATCACCCTACCGGTTCTTCTCCAACTGCCCGCGAAGTTTTCACCCTCTCGCCCGATTCTCGTCGTCCATCCTCTGCAGGCTTGACTGATTCAACCTATCCGATGGACCATGCAATGCCGCTCGTCTCGCCGGATCCAATCCCGGACTCCTTTCTACCTCGTTCCAAGGATTCGGCTGAGCCCAGTCACGCCAAGATTCACCCTTCCGCTCATTCGATGCCTTCCGATCCGCCGTCGCCCGATCATTCTGCCCTGCCTCCCACCCCCAGCGCGCCCGCTCGTCGGCACAAACCGATGGACCTCAATCTGGGGGCTTGGCTCGCCGGAGCCGGTCCTTCCAGTCTGCGGAATTGCTCCGACTCCGAGCGGCGCAAGGTCTGCGCAATCGGCTACACGGTGCTGGTTCCCACCATCTTCGCCCTGATCTCCGCCTCCTACGCAGTCTCCACCCTGACCCACAATCCGGTCATCATCACCCTGATCGCCATCGCTTGGGCGGCCATCATCCTGATCGTCGACCGCGCCATCATCTCCTCTTATTCACCCTTCATGAAATCGGCGAGCAAGATCGCGGTGGTGACGTTGCGGATAACGGTCGCCGTGCTCATGGGCCTGACCGTGTCACACCCTCTCACCTTGCTCCTCTTCAAAGACACCATTACCGCGCAAATCGAGGCGGGGCGCGCCCAGGAAGTCGAAGCCCTGCACCAGACCTTTCAAGATCGCAGAGCGGTGCTGGATGCCAGGCTCGCCGCCGCCAGCGCGGAGCAGGACAAGCAGCGCAAAGCCAGGGACGAATCTTACGAGGCCAAGTTCATCCGGCCCACCCAGGCAGCGGATTCGTCACCGGTTCAAATCGGGTTGACGGCCGCGGAAGAGTTGGATCTGAAGAACCGGACCGAAGCGGCCGTGGCCGGTTTGAAAGGGGAACTGGCCAGCTTGGTCGCGGACATCGAAGCGAAGACCGCCAAGAAAAGCCAACTGGAAAAAGAGATCACGCATTGGCAAAGTGAATTTGAAGCCGAGATCAATGGCAAGCGCAGCGGTCTCGCTGGCTCGGGCCCGAGGTCGAAGAGCATCGAGAAAGACCAGCTCGATTGGCGCCGCAAGGAGAACGCCCAGTTCGCCACCGACCTCAGCGCCCTGGATCTTCGGAAGACAGACCTGGAGAAGAAGATCTCCGCCGTTTCGGGGAAACTTCGCGAGGAAGCGAACCAGGCTGCGATGGAGCGCGCTGCCAAGGCGATTGCCGACGCGAAACGAGTGGATGGACTGATCGCCGAAACCCAGGCCATCCAGCTCCAAGAGTTCCTCAAGTCCCAGGAAGCCCGGCGCGACCAGATCGACGCGGCCATCGCCACGGCGCAAAACAACCTCGACAGCATCTCCAAAGAACTCACCGCTCTGGCCAATGAAGAGACCGAAGCCCTAAAGGCGCTCCAAACCGCTCCCCGCAAAGATCTCCTGGCCCAGACCCTGGCCCTCCACCACCTCTTTTCCGATCCCGCCGCCGGTGGAAGATTCGCCCAACTCGCCTACCTCATCCTGGCCGGGCTCTTCCTCGCTGTCGACACCATGCCCATCCTGGTGAAGTTCACCTCCAAGACGAGCGAATACGATATCCGGCAGGCACAGAGCCTTTCCGAGGTGGATAACGGAATCCTGAAGAACATACCCTCCGAAATGGGCCAATTCGACGAGAACCAATCCGAAGAGCTCCAAAACCGGGTGTTCACCTTTTACCAACGAGAACTGGACCGCAAACTGGAGGAACAGGCACAGTCGAGGGTAAAATCGACGCCGCCATCCGTCGCCCAAGGGCCTACGCCTTCTGGTTCCTCACCCGCAAGTTGATCATCTCCACCGCCAGGGAGAAACTCATGGCGAAATAGATGTATCCTTTGGGAATGTGAAAATGCAGGCCATCGGCGATCAACGCCGTGCCGATGAGCAGGAGGAACGAAAGGGCGAGGACCTTGATGGTTGGGTGCTTGGCGACGAAGTCACTGATCGGTCCCGCCGCCCACAGCATCACGCCGACCGCCACGATGATGGCGGTGGCCATCACCGAAAGATTCTGGGCCATCCCCACTGCGGTGATCACCGAATCGAGCGAAAAGACGATATCGATCAAGGCGATCTGGGTGATCACCGCCGCGATCGTGGCCCCCGCCGCGTTCACCTTGGGAAGCCCGGCCTCGTTCTCCGGCTCCGTGGCGTCTTCCAGCTTGTGGTGAATCTCGTGCGTCGACTTGTAGAGCAAAAATAGACCGCCGATCAGCAGGATGAGATCTTTCCCGGAGATTCCGATGGTCCCGTCAGGATCGGCCTCCCGGTGCTGGCCGGATACCCCGTGGAGAAACTCGGGCCACGGCAGGTGAAAGAGCGGTTCTTTCAACCCCATGATCCAGGAGAGAGAGAACAGAAGGCAGAGCCGGGTCACCAAGGCCAACGCCAATCCAAGGTTTCGGCCCAGGGGACGCTGCGCAGCGGGCAACCGATCCACCAGAATCGAGATGAACACGATGTTGTCGATGCCGAGGACGATTTCCAACATCGTCAGGGTGGCCAGGGCCGCCCAAGCATTCGGATCATGAAACCAATCGAACATGGCCCAGCCGTAACCCGATCCTGACAGATTTCCAGCGCAAAACGCTTTTCACATGCGCTCCGGCGGACCCTCAAGCCGCGTGCGCTGCCCATCGACCTCCAACCAAAGCTCTCCCCGAGCCTGCTGATCACCGAGCCAGTAACGCAATTCCACCGTGCTCTCGGTCTTAGGAGGAACCTGGGGAAGCGGAGCCGCCGCCAAAAAGAAAGGGGGTACCTCCTCGCCGCCTCCCGTCACCACCCCGGCCTTGGGGCGGGCCAAAACCTCCGGCGCCTCGGAATCATTGCGATAACGAACCTTCATCTCCAGAAGCCAATGCACGGTGCCCTCCGCGCGCCAGGAGACCGATTCGACGGCGAACGGCAAGCTCTGGGCGGCTTCGGCGCCCCCTTCCGGAGGAGGCGGGGGAGCCACCGGGTCGAGAACCACCTGCACGACTTCCGGAGGGGCTTGCAGCCGTTGATGGAGACTCTGCGTCACCCACACATAAGCCGCTCCAAAGAGAACGAACGCGGTGACAACCCAAAACTCGAATCGGCGCAGAAGAGACACTGCTCTCAGCAAACCATATCCCGAGCGCTCTCTCAAACCCTATTCTCCCCGGACTCGGGTGGGCCCGGCTCAGGCAAGAGATCTGTCCGGGCCAGCAGTTCGCCCGGATCCAAAAGCAACAGTTCTCCCGGGCGGGCCCCCGCGATCAGGGCCAGGCAGGGAGCGATCCGATCCATTTCGACGATGGCAATTTCCACCAGGAGGGAGAGAACTTCCGCATCGATCTTCCCGCCCGGAAACACATTGCCGATCCGGAACAGAACTTCCCCCTGGTCCCACCTCAATTCAAACCCTCCCAGGTTCATCCGCTCGTTGGCCCTCATGAGAAGCTCCACGGTCTTGGCGCGCCCGGCAGCGGAGGGAATCAGGGTGGGGCTGACTGCAACCACCGAAACCGCACCGACGACGCCATACGCCTGCACGTGCAAATTGAGCCGTCCGTGGTGGGCCTCAAACCCTGTCTCGACCACCGGAAGACCGGGCACCATCTCGCAATCCCAGCCGTTGTTGCGGAAGACTTTCTGAATTCCGGCGAGCAATTTTTCGTTACTGCTGAGCATAATGGGCGCGTTCGTCAGTTTTGGGCGCTTTGTCAATGAGGAGCGCAATCCAGGAAAACAGCAGGCTCGAGGCGATCCCCGGGACACCGCACATCAACGCGGGAAGACCAATGAGAACCGGACAGAAGAGATACAAGACCACCACCTGACTCCTGGGAGCGGGATCGTGCGGATCTTCATAAGATCTGAGGCGCACCCGGGCCATCTGCAGCCCCAGAATGCTGAGAGGAATCGCGGCGCACAGAGCGTTGCCAGCCAGCATCGTCAACACAAACCAGTCGGTCCCCGCCACGTCCACCAGACCCGCCAGAAGCAGCGAGGGAATGGTGACCAAGAGCGAATTCGCGAGAATTCCGCCGATCAACATCCCGATGCGCGCCAACGTGTTTGCGAAGGAGGACGCCCCGATCGCCAGCGCAGACATGACCCCACCAATGACAATCACCCAGATGCCGATCACCAGATTGGGTGCCCACTCCATCCCTCCGAAAAAATAGCGCACCATCAGGTAGGGCAGGGCCGAGACCAACACGAGCAGATTGATCAGCACCGAGGCCATCCACTTCCCCCGCACAATTTTCCACCGATCCACCCCGGAGAGCAACAACAGCTCGGCGTTGCGCCCGTTGAACTCCTGCTGCAAATCAAACAGCCGGGAGAACGGCACTCCCACCATCAACGTCAAGGCCACCGGCACCCAGAACGTGGCGGCAAAGCGTCGCGCCCCCTCAGAGAAAATCACGAAATCCGCGGTGCCGTCAGACAAATCCCACCACTCCAACATGGTCATCCCGAGCATCAGCAGATGAACGCCGATGAAGGGAACCACGAACCGTTTGGCGCGCGACCCCTGACGGAACTCCTTGACCACCATCGCATCGACTCGCTCTGGGAAATCATCCGCAAACAGGCCTGCGAGCATGGAGGGCGGCGGGGACGAGGAGTGGGACGACCGGGAACGCTCGGGGTGGCCAGATTCGAACTGACGACATCCTGCTCCCAAAGCAGGCGCTCTACCAAGCTGAGCTACACCCCGCTCCCGGTGGGGAGAGGGAAGATCTTACGGCAAGGCTCCTCTTTCAAGTGCAAAGGCGGAAAATAGGTGGCACCGGCAATCGGCCGGAACCTGAGCCGTGCGGGGCGCGGCAGAATTGCGGGCTGGCAGTTGAAATTCCCCGCTTTGGCCGGAGAATGGCCTCCGAAGTTTTTCCTATGCCAGACCAACCCCAAGCGGCGCGCAAAACCCTCGAAGAACGCAACCAGATGGACGACCTCCAGCGGCTGCGTCACTCCTGCGCCCACGTCATGGCCACCGCCATCCTCAAGATTTGGCCCGACGCCCAGTTCGCCTACGGACCGCCCATCGACCACGAAGTCTACGGGTTTTACTACGACCTCGACATGCGCCACCGGATCACCCCGGACGATTTCGCAGCGATCGAGGAGGAGATGCGCAAGGTGGTCAAGGAAAACCAGCCGTTCGAGCGCGTCGCCCTGTCCCGGCACGAGGCGGTCGAACTGGCGCGCTCCGGAAGGCTCGGGGCCCTGGTGGCCCGACCGGAACCCAGCAAGTTCAAACTCGACCTTCTCGATGCCATCCCCGAGGGGGAAGAGATCTCCGTCTTCAAAAATGGCGACTTTTGGGACCTCTGCGCCGGTCCCCACGTGGCCCGCACCGGCAACTGCAAGGCGTTCAAGGTGATGAGCGTGGCCAGCGCCTTTTACAAGGGCGACGCCAACAATCCCCAACTGCAGAGACTTTACGGAACCTGTTTCAAGAACAAGGCGGCCCTCGACGAGCACCTGGAACGGGTCGAACAAGCGAAACAGCGCGATCACCGCAAGCTCGGCAAAGAGTTGGAGTTGTTCAAGATCGACGAACAGGTCGGCCAGGGGCTGGTTCTCTGGTTGCCCAACGGAGCCATCGTCCGCAACGAACTCCAGAAATTCATTTCCTAACAACTCGAAAAGCAGGGTTACTCCCAAGTTTACACCCCGCACATCGGCAAACTCGATCTCTACCGGACGTCCGGACACTTCCCCTATTATGAGGAGTCCCAGTTCCCTCCGATTGCGGAGCGGGACGTCATTGAACGTCTCAGCGACGGCAACTGTTCCTGCGCGGACCTCCACAATGCGCTGCGGAGTGGTGAGGAAAGCGGTTTCCTCCTGAAGCCGATGAACTGTCCGCACCACATCCGCATCTTCGACAGCAAGCCCCATTCCTACCGGGATCTCCCGGTGCGGCTCGCGGAATTTGGGACGGTTTACCGCTGGGAACAGAGCGGAGAACTCGGGGGCATGACCCGGGTCCGGTGCTTCACCCAAGACGACGCCCACCTCTTCGTCACCCCGGAACAGCTCGATCACGAGATCCAAGGCTGTCTCGAATTGGTCAAAATCGTGTTGGGCACCCTGCGCATGGATGATTACCGGGTTCGCGTGAGCTTGCGGGATCCCGCCTCGGACAAATACGTCGGCGACCCGGCCAACTGGGAACGGGCCGAAAACGCTCTCCGCGCCGCCGCCCGCTCCCTGGGCAAGCCGTTCACCGAAGAACTGGGCGAGGCCGCCTTTTACGGACCGAAAATCGACTTTGTGGTCAAGGACGTGATTGGTCGCGAGTGGCAACTCGGCACTGTCCAGGTCGATTACAACCTGCCGGAGCGTTTCAATCTGAGCTACATCGGCCCGGACAACGAGAAGCATCGGCCGGTCATGATCCACCGCGCGCCGTTTGGATCGATGGAACGCTTCGTCGGCGTGCTCATCGAACACTTTGCGGGCCACTTCCCGGTCTGGCTGGCTCCCGAACAAGTGCGTGTGCTGCCGATCTCAGAGAAATTCAACGACTGGGCGGAAGCGGTCTTCAAGCGGCTGCGAGCGGAGGGCGTCAGGGCCACCGTCGACCTGGCGAGTGACAAAGTTGGTGCCAAGATTCGTCTTGCCCAGTTGGCCAAGGTTCCGTATATGTTGATACTGGGAGCCAAGGAGGAGGAGCAACAGGCAGTGTCGGTGAGACATCGCCACTCCGGAGACCTCGGCTTGCAACCGCTAGATGAATTTGTTCTCCGAATCACCCGAGAAATTTCCGAAAGGGCGCTTGATCACGCCGGGTGATCTTTTGTGCCGATGATGGCCGATTCCGCAGACCAGATTTCCTCCTGCCTCCGCTCGATGCGTCGCCCGGCGGGCACAGCGCCCGTTGTCTCGCGCCACGCTCCCATCCCTTTCCGGATCTGTCCGACCCAGCCGGTGGCCTACCGGCATTTCCTGAACGACCAACCTCTATTGAGTTATTTCTAAGCCAAAGAAGACCGTCCGCACTCCGCGGGATACCACGCGCATCAACGACCGCATCCGCGCCACCGAAGTTCGCGTTCTCTATCAAGACCTCAGCGTCGTCCTTCCCACCAGGAAGGCCCTCGCCAAGGCCAAGGAACTGGGGCTCGACCTCGTGGAGATCGCCCCCAACGCGAATCCACCCGTCTGCCGCATCGTCGATTACGGAAAATTCAAATACGATCAGTCCAAGCAGAAGAAGGACCGGATCAAACCCGCCAGCAAGCTCAAGGAAATCAAGTTCCGCGTCCGCATTGAGGAACACGATTACCGCATCAAGATGGCCCGCGCCGAGGGCTTTCTCGATCACGGCGACAAACTCCGCATCCAACTGCAATTCCGCGGGCGGGAGATGGCTCACAAGGAACTCGGGTTCCAGCTGCTCAACCGGGTCAAGGACGATCTGAAAACCATGGCCAAGGCGGATCTCGATGCCAGGCTCGCCGGACGTCAGATCACCATGATGCTTTCGCCGCTTCCCAAAAGCCAGCGAGTCCGGAAATTCAAGGTCGAGATTCCAGATGACTACGTCGATCAGGATGACCTCGAGGAGGATGATCCCCACGACGACGATCACCACGACGAGGATCCCCACAATCATCCGGTCGAGGCCTCCAACCCGAGTCCCGGTTCCAGCGAGGAGCCCGGCAACGCCTGATTGAAGCAGCTTCTGCTCTTCGACATCGATGGAACCCTCATCGACACCGGTGGAGTGGGCTTGGCCGCTCTCGTCGGCGGTTTGTGTGATTCATTCCCGGTGGAAGCAGCCAATTTCCACCCGGACCTCGATCTCCGGGGGGCCACCGACGCCGGAGTGATCCGGACGTTGTTTGTCGGCTGCGGGATCGTCGATTCCCCCGAAAACCGAGATCTGTTTCTGGCCAACTACCTGCGGCGCCTCGTTTCGGGTTTGCGGCATCCGACCGGACCTTGCAAGCCCAGGGTCCTCCCAGGCGTGCAGGTTTTGCTGGCCGATCTGGCCCGCGAGCCCGACCGCTTTGTGGTGGGCCTGCTCACGGGAAATCTCGAGGCCGGGGCCTACGCCAAACTCCGCCAGTTTGATTTGGACGGCTACTTCCGCTTCGGGGCCTTCGGACTGGACCGTGAAGAACGCCTCGAACTGGGTCCGGTGGCCCTCGAACGAGCCCGAATCGCCACGGGTCGGGACTTTCACCCGACAGAAACCATCATCATTGGAGACACTCCCAGAGACATTGCCTGCGCTCGTGCGCTGGGTGCGCGGTGCATCGCGGTGACCACCGGCGGGTTCAACCCGGATGAGATGGCGCCATACCAACCCGACGCCCTCATTTCCGAACTGCCGTCTCCGGAAGAGTTCATCGCGATCCTGAGCGCATGGCTTCCTGGATCCCCGAACGGGCGCAGTCTCCCCGTCTGAGCCGTCCGAGGATTCACCAGAAAAAGATTGCTCTGGCACGCATTCTGTCGTTGGTCCCATTTTAGGTTTCCAGTTTTGCTGATCCATGTCCCTTGCCCGTCAAGCCCTTCGCCATCCGTGGACGGTCCTGGTGATCGTCGCGGCGATCGGTCTTGGCGCCGGGCTTGGCCTGCAGAGGATGACCCGTGACATTTTCCCTCCGATGGGGGTCCCCGCCATCTATGTGGCCCAGCCCTATGGAGGCATGGATCCGCTGCAGATGGAGGGGTTCCTGACCTACCGTTACGAGTATCATTTTCTCTACATCGCCAACATCGAGCACGTGGAATCCAAGTCGATCCAGGGGGCCTCGATCATGAAGCTGCAGTTTCATCCCGGCACCGACATGAGCCAGGCGATGTCGGAAACCGTGGCTCAGGTCAACCGGTCTCGGGCCTTCATGCCGCCGGGCACCGTGGCTCCCTTCATCATGCGGTTCGATGCCGGGAGCGTGCCGGTGGGACACCTCGTTTTCTCGACCGATGACGCCAACATCACCTTGAATCAGATGCAGGACCAAGCGCTGAACAAGGTCCGTCCCGCGTTTGCCACCCTGCCCGGAGTTTCCGCGCCACCTCCCTTTGGGGGCAGTTCCCGCTCGGTGGTGGTGAACGTGAATCCGGACCGGATGCGGTCTTACGGGCTCTCCCCGGATGAAATCGTCAACGCCATCGCCAAGGGAAACCCGATCAGCCCGTCCGGGAACATCAATCTGGGGGGACAGTATCCGATCGTCCCGACCAATGCCATCGTCACCGATGTGAGGGAACTGGAGTCGATCCCCCTCAAACTCTCGGATCGGGGCGCCGTGTTCGTGCGGGATGTCGCCTCCGTGAGCGACGGCGCGGACGTGACCACCTCCTATGCGCTGGCCAACGGAAAGCGAAGCGTCTATTTGCCGGTCACCAAGCGGGCCGAGGCCTCGACCCTGGCGGTGGTGGAGACGGTTCGAGCCGCCGTCCCGGAATTCCAAAAGTTGCTCCCGGCCGGAATCAAGGTCAGCTTTGCCTTTGACCAGAGTCCCGTCGTCCACCGAGCCATCGGCGACCTGACGAGGGAAGGCGGTCTCGGCGCGCTGCTCACCGGCCTCATGGTGCTGCTGTTTTTGCGCGATCCCCGCAGCGCCCTGGTGGTCGTCATCAACATTCCGCTATCGCTGCTCGCGTCCGCCCTTGGCCTTTGGATCAGTGGACAGAACATCCACCTCATGACGCTCGGGGGCATGGCCTTGGCCGTCGGAATTCTGGTCGATGAAGCCACCGTGACCGTGGAAAACATCCACACCCACCTGGCTCGGGGGAAATCGATCGCCCGGGCGGCTCTGGATGGGACGGAGGAAACCACGCTGCCCCGCCTGCTCGCCATGCTCTGCGTTCTGGCCGTATTCATCCCCGCCTTTTTCATGACCGGCGCGGCCAAGGCCCTTTTCGTTCCGCTCGCCCTGGCGGTGGGATTTGCGATGGCGGCTTCGTTCCTCCTTTCCAGCACCCTGGTCCCGGTGCTTTCGGTCTGGCTCCTCGGCAAGGGCGGGGTCCGAGAGTCCAGGAGAAGCCTTTCGGACCGAATCTACGGCGGCCTTGTTCGGATGGCGGTGGCGGCTCGGTGGATCCTCGTGCCTGCCTACTTGACAAGTTGCGCGCTGGTTATCAGCGCCGTTCTGCCCCTCTTGGGAGCGGAGATTTTTCCCAAATCGGACACCGGTCAATTCGCGCTCCGGTTTCGCGCGCCCAGTGGCACCCAGGTCGCCATCACGGAGGGCATTGCCCAGAAGATCCTGGCCATCATCGCCCGGGAAACCGGTGGCCAGGACCAAATCGCCATGTCGATCGGGTTGGTCGGGGTCCACAACGCCAGCTTCCCAGTCAATCTGGTTCATCTCTGGAACGGCGGTCCGGAGGAGGGATGGCTCGCGGTCCAACTCAAGCCCGAAGCCGACGTCGAGATCGGTGAGTTCCAGGAGAGGCTGCGGAAGGCTCTCGGCCAGGAACTTCCAGGGGTCCGGCTCTCGTTCGAGCCTCAGGACATCGTCAGCCGGGTCATGAGTTTCGGTTCCCCAACCCCGATCGAAGTGGCGGTGAGCGGACCGAGCCTGGCCTCGAGCAAGGCCCACGCCGAAACCGTGATGGCCAAGCTCGCGGAACTTCCCTACCTCCGCGACCTCCAGATCGCCCAAACCTTGGACGCCCCCACGGTGAACGTGAAGATCGATCGCGAACGGGCCGGACTTCTCGGTGTCACGGTCGAGGATGTGACCCGGTCCCTGGTGACCGCCACCACGTCCAGTCGGTTCACCGTCCCGGTCTACTGGGCAGACCCCGCCACCGGTTTCAGCTTCAATGTCCAGGTGCAAATTCCCGAGGATCGGACCCAATCGCTCGAGGATCTCGGCAACGTTCCCATCGCTTCTTCCCAAGGAGAATCCGTGCTCCTGAGGAACCTCGCCAAGCTGGAACCGGGCACCGCCGTCGGCACCTACGAACGCTACAACATGGTTCGCGTCGTCAGCCTCACCGCAAACTTTCACGGGGTTCCGTTCAACCGCGCCATGGACGGCGTGCGCAAGGCCATCGCCGCCGCCGGGCCAGCGCCGGACGGAAAAACCAAGGTCGATTTGCGGGGCCAGGTGGTGCCCTTCCAGCAGTTGCAGACCGGCTTTGCCTCGGGCCTCGCGGTCGCCCTCGTGGTGATCGCCCTGCTGCTTTGCGCCAACTTTCAATCCATGCGCCTCACCCTCGCCGTGCTCTCCACCATCCCAGCGGTGCTGACCGGGGTGGTCCTGACCCTCTGGATCACCGGCACCACCCTGAACATCCAGTCCGGCATGGGAGCCATCATGGCCGTCGGCGTGGCGGTGGCGAACGCCATTCTCCTGGTGACATTCGCCGACCGCGCCCGGATCGCGAACCAGGGGAACCGGACCGAAGCGGCCGTGGAGGGCGGAACCAGTCGCTTGCGGCCCATCCTGATGACCAGTTCCGCCATGATCGCCGGAATGATGCCGCTGGCACTCGGGCTCGGGGAGGGAGGAGACCAGACCGCTCCGCTCGGTCGCGCCGTGGCAGGCGGGCTGGCGCTGGCCACCTTGGCCACCCTCTTGATCCTGCCCGCCACCTACGCCTTGCTCGCCTCTCGCAAGGTCGCAACCGCTTCCCTCGACCCCGACGATCCCGCTGGCTCCAGCTTTGAACCCTCATGATCCGATTCCAGATCCTGATACGCATTTTTCAAGCGCTCGCTGCTGCGGCTTGCCCAATGGCGTTCCTGCTGCGTTCCGCTCGAATTCCAGAATTCACGGGATGTCCGCATACCGCTCACCCTGGAATCCTTCGCGCGCCTCGCAGGCAATGCCACTTGGCGGCGCCTCGCAACGCGATCCTTGAGACCTGCCGGCTAGCCTGGTTGCCCCTAGCCATCGCCACCAGCCACGCCTTGGAACTCCCCGCCACCAAACCGGAGAGGGGCACGATTCACCGCTGGGTCGCCCTGCCCGCCGAGTTCGCGCCCTGGCAACAGGTTGACCTCCATGCCCGCGTGAGCGGCTATGTGAAATCGGTGACGATCGACCGGGGCGACACCGTCAAGGCGGGCGAAGTGCTGGTGGAGATCGAGGTTCCCGAATTGGAAGCGGACCTGATCCGCCAAAGCGCCGAGGTTACGGTCGCCGAGTCCGCCGCCAAAAGATTGCAGGAGGCGTCCGCGAAGTCGCCCGATCTGGTGCTGCCCCAGGACGTTGATGAGGCCCAGGCTCGCCTCGAAGTGGCCAGAGCCAACCAAAGTCGGGGACAGACCCTGCTCAATTTTGCACAAATCAAGGCACCGTTTGCTGCGATTGTGACAGAGCGCCTCGTTCATCCTGGAGCCTTCGCCTCACCCGGCACCTCTCCCCTTCTTCGCCTCGTGGATGCCTCCACGCTCCGTTTGCGGATTCCTGTCGTCGAACTCGAATCCGCGCTCGCTGCCAAGGGCCAACCGGTCGAAGCCAGGATCGAAGCCTTGGGCGGAACTGTCCTGACCAGCACCGTGGCCAGGCTCAGCGGCGCGCTGGACCCACAGACCCGGACCCTGATGATCGAGGCCGATTTTCCCAATCCAGAGGGTCGACTCCGCCCGGGAATGTTCGCCTCCGCCAGGATCGGCGTGGAACGTCATGACGACACCCCATTGATCCCTGTCGCCGGACTCGTGAAGGAAAAGTCGGGAACCTTTGTTTTCAAACACGTCGGCGGCAAAGCAGTCAAGACAGCGGTAAAACCAGGCTTCAACGACGGCGCAAAAGTCGAGATCCCAGATCTAAAGGCAGACGAACTCATTCTCCTGCCGGGAACCATCCCCCTGACGGACGGCCAGGAAGTCGGCATCAAGTGAGGCCCACCCCCATGTCAATCGGCAGACAGCCTGTCAAAAATTGTTTGGATCTGTTAAGGACCAGACTATCTTGGACAGTGTTCGTTTTGCGCGCAGGCCTCTTCGCCCTCCTCTTCGCCTGGCCAATCGTCCTCGGCGCAGCCCCCGCTTTCATCGATCTTCCGACCGCCATGGAACTGGCGGGAGCAAACAACGAGGAGATCAAGTTGGCCAAGTTGAAGCATGACGAAAGCCTCACCGCAGAGCGCCTGGCCTGGCAACGTTTCTGGCCCAGCTTCAGTTTGGGCGCCGGATTCCGCGGACATGACGGACGCGTTCAGGACATCGCGGGCTTGGTGTTTGATGCCAGCAAACGCCAATACAGCCTCGGCACGGAGATCCTGCTCGATTGGTCACCGGGCAATCTGTATTTTTCCGCACTCGCAGCCAGGCAAAGCGCCGTGGCCGCAGAACACTTGGCGGAATCCACCCGACGGGAAACGGTGCTGGAAGCGATCCGCAGCTATTACGCCCTCCTTTCGACGGAGGCTGATTCGGCGATTCTCGAAGAGGATTTGCAACTGACTCAGGACTACGCCCGTCAACTGGAAGGCGCGGTCAGCGCGGGCACGGCGTTCCGGACAGACCTCTTGCGCGTGCAAACCGAGATCAGCCGACAGAAACGGAAACTGCGCGAAGCTTCCGAGGCTCGGGACCTCGCAGCAGCGGCTCTGGCGGAGAGCCTGCGCCTCCCGCCCGAGTCCGAATTGCGCGCCGCAAAGGCGGATCTCATCCCCGTGCCCCTGATCCCGCCGTCAAACAGCTCATCCCAAGTGGCAGAGGCCACCAGAAACCGGCCGGAAATCAAGGCTGCCACCGCTGCACAGGAAGCAGCGGACCTTGAAAAGGACCGGGCTCGGTTGGCTCCCGTCATCCCCAACCTTCGCACGGGTTACACCTTCGGCGGATTGGCGGGCGGCATTACCGGCAACCCGGGGAACCTGGGTGACAGCCAAGATTACTTTGTCGGCCTCGGTTGGAAAATCGGCCCCGGCGGCCTGTTCGACAAACAGAGCCAAAAGCTCGCCGAAACCCGTCGGCAAACCGCCGAACCGCAAACCGGTCAAGTCCGCGCGGCCATCGGTCGAGAAGTGGTCGAAGCCTCGGCCCGATCTCGTTCCGCTTACGACCGGATCCTGATCAATGAGGAAGCCGTGGCCGCCGCCGGTCAGATGGTCGACTTGGCCAAGGAGCGCCAAGCGAGCCAAATCGGCGTGGTCCTGGAATATTTGTTGGCCCGCGAGGAATTGACCAAGGCCCGTCAGGACCGTGTGCTTTCCGTGACCGACTTCAACACCGCACAGCATGAATTGAGGGTTGCGCTGGGCCGCTAAGAGTCTGTTGCAAGGCTCCGGGACTTGCGCGAAGCCAAGCCGCAGCGCCTCCTTGTTTTCCCCAAACAAAGCGCCTTGCCGCGTCGCGGACGATTTCGACAGGCTCTGAAAAGGTCTCAGGCGCCCCCAAGGATTGAGTGAAGGGACACCGCAACCTCGCCACATCTTCCCCACCCTCAAACGAAAGAGCCGGGATGCTCTCGCACCCCGGCTCCATTTGCTTCAGGGAGATCCCTGAGAGAGATTACAATTCGTAACCGGCTTCTCCGTGCTCGGCGAGGTCCAGACCGGTATCTTCATCCTCGACACTGGGACGGAGACCGATGAGGACTTTCACGATCATCGTGATGATGAGGGTTGCGACGAGCGAGAGCGCCAATGTCACCCCGATCGCCTTGAGCTGCTCGATCCACAACGTGCCCGACTCGAGAATCTTGTCGAGACCGTTCTGTTGGGCATAGGCCCCCACCAAGTTCCCGTTGACATCCTTCGTCGCCAGGAAACCGGTCAGGAGAGCACCCAAGGTTCCTCCCACGGCGTGAACGCCGAAGGTGTCGAGCGCATCGTCATAGCCGAACATCTTCTTCACGGCGGTGCAGAAGATGAACGGGATGATCCCGGCGAAAACCCCGATGATCAGAGCGCCCCCGACGGTGATGAAGCCGCAGGCCGGAGTGACAACCACCAATCCCGCAACCGCTCCCGAGCAGAACCCGAGGATGGACGGCTTGCCTTTGGTGATCCATTCGGCCACCGGCCACACAAAGCAGGCAACCGCCGTGGCCACCGTGGTCGTGACAAACGCATTGGCGGCCACGCCGTCAGCCGCCAAGGCCGAACCGGCGTTGAAACCATACCAGCCAACCCAGAGCATCCCGGTGCCGATGGCGCAGAGCACCATGCTGTGGGGAGCCATCGAGGTCTTGCCGAAGCCGGTCCGTTTGCCGAGCAGCAGGCAGAGAAGGAGGGCGCTCCATCCCGAAGACATGTGGACGACGGTCCCTCCGGCGAAGTCGATCGCCTTGATGGAGGCCGCTCCGTTCCAGACCCCGTTCATGAAGCCGTCAAAGCCCCAAACCATGTGGGCGAGCGGGAAGTAGACGAGGAACATCCACAGCGTGATGAACGCCATGACGGCGGCAAATTTCATGCGCTCGGCAATCGCCCCCACGATCAGAGCCGGGGTGATGATGGCGAACATCATCTGGTAGATGGCAAAAACGTTCTCGGAAACCCAGTAACAGTAGCTGGTGTCAGGAGCGCTGGTCACGCCGGCCATCATCAAGTGTTTGAAATTCCCAAGGAAGGGAGCCCAGCTAGGGCACGCGTCTGCGGGATGCTCTCCAAACACCATGGTGTAGCCGCAGGTCACCCAGAGGATCGTCACCAAACCCGCGCAGCCGAAACACTGGGCCACCACAGAGAGGACGTTCTTCTTCCGCACCAAGCCACCATAAAACAGGGCGAGTCCGGGGAGGGTCATGAAGAGAACCAGCGCCGCGCTGGTCATCATCCAGGCGTTGTGCCCGGGCCCCGCAACACCGACCGCCACCGACCCGGCCGGGTCCGTATTGTTCAAGTAAGCAGCCAAGCCCGGTTCAGGCGGGGGAGCCGGTTCCGCCGCGGGTGGGGTCTGTGCCAGGAGCGATCCGACACCGGCCATCCCCCAGAGGAGGACCGCTGCCAGCACCGCGTGCCGGTTCCAATTCATCGATTTCTTCATCGTGTGTTCTTCTGTTTGTTTGGGCTAAGGGTTCGCAGTGAGCGTTTGGGTCCGGACATACAAACCGGACCCGAGCCCCAGGCAGCAACCCTCGTGCCAACTTCGCAGCAGCATTCATTTTGTAGTTTTTTCTACTTCTGACTCCAGCCCGTGAGAAATCCGCTCGACTTTTCACGGCTCCTCGCCATGGATCGAGCATTGCCTTCCAAACTGTCATCTTTCCTACCTCTTGTTTTCCTAAGCTGCTGGCTGGTCCTACCAGGAGACCTGCTCATCAGCCAAGAGAATCAGGCTCCTCTCGTTCTCCTTCAGGATGCGGACCGAGCCTACCGCTCTTCGAATTGGCCCGAAGCAGTCCGCCTTTTCACCCGGTTCCTCGAAACCTACGGCGCAGATCCGGCTCTCGCGGACCCATCACAAAAAATATTCCCCCTGCTTGCGCTGTCGCACTTTCGCCAGGGCGCATTCGACGCCGCGAAGGAACCCGCTGAAAAAGCCCTGGCAGATCCCCGACTCGAGCCTTTGGTGCGGGCCGAACTCCGTTTTTTCAGCGCACTCGGCTCGCTGACCGCGGGTCATCATGAGGAGGCTCGCGCGCACCTCGGCGCGGTTTTCAGCGATCCAAAGGTGGACCCGGCGCGCCGGATGGAATCGCTCATTGTCGGCGGCACCAGCTACGTGATGGAGGAGAACTGGAGCGGGGCGATCACCTTTTTCGAGCGCCATGGCCGGGAGATCCGGCAATCCAATCCGGAGGCCGGTGGCCGGGCGGATCTTCTCCATCTCCATTCCCTGATGAAAGCGGAGCAATGGGATCAAGCCATCCTCCTGGCCCAGGATGTCGCCACCCGGATCGACCAAGTTCGCCAGGTGGTGACCTTCTCCTCGCTCCTGATTGCACTCGGATCCCAGTTCCTCACCGACGGTCATCCTTACAAAGCCATCGCGGTTCTGCGTCTGGTCCGTTCCCGCGCCGAGATCCTCGCGCTGCAGCAGGCCAAGTTGTCCGAGGCCCGGGCCGACCTCGCCTACGCCAAGGAGAGCCACAATCCGGTGCGCGAGAACCAGATCGGCACCAGCATCCGGGAGATGGAAGTGGACCTGGAGAAAATCGAGGCGATGCCCGAGTTCGACTCCGCATCCCGTCTCCGGCTGGCGCAAGCCTACAGCGACCTGGGGCGCCCCCGGGAGACCTCGCTCATTCTGGATCAGATGGTGCGGCAAATGCCTCCTGACGAGTTGGTGGAGTCCGCCACGGTGAATCTCATCTGCGGATGGATGTCCCTGGACCGGTGGAGCCGGGCTTCGCGGGCCGCCGATGTCTACCTGGAACGCCTCGGCCATCTGCCGCTCGCCAAGAACATCCCGGGTGTTCTCTTTGCAAAAGCCCAGGCTTGCGAAGGGCAACCCGACCACGCGAAGGCGGCTGAAGTCTACGCGGACATGGCCGCAAGATTCCCCGGGCACGAGCTCGCTTTCAAGGCGCGTTTTCTCCAGGCCTATAACAAAATCCAATTGGAGGATCACGCCGGAGGCGGCGCGCTCCTGGATGCCCTCCTGAATGACATGCCCACCGACAACGAGATGTGGGATCACGCCTTCTTCTGGCGGGCCATGGCCGACTATTTTGACCAGAAGTGGGACCCGGCCCGCGAACAGCTCGGACGCTATCTCGAGCGCATCTCCAAGAAGGGCGGCGCCGGACTCTATCGAGACGACGCTATCTTCAGGATCGGTTATGCTTATTTTTCGGAGGCGCTCTATCAACCGGCCATTCGTGAGATGACCCGTTTGGAAAAAGAGGAACCCACCAGTGAATGGCTTCCAGAAGCCCTGCTGACCCTCGGCGATGCCTGCGCCGCGCTCGGAGAGTTGGACCAGGCCCTCCTCGCCTACCGGCGCATTCCTCCCGAAGCCGTGGGTTTTCATGATGAGGGATGGATGAAATGCGGCCAGATTTTCAAGGCGCGCAAGGATCTCGAAGGGATGCGCAACCTGTTTGAGGATTTCCTCAAACTCCGCCGGGACAGTTCGAGAATCGCCGAGGCCCTGCACTGGCTCGGCTGGATTGCCAAGCAGCAGGGCAACCCGGAACAGGCCCGCAAGATTTCCTGGGACGCACTGCGTCGCCTGGGAAACGATGAGGCGCGCCCTGGGATTGAGGAGATCTTCCTCGGGCTCGCGCCGCTCTACCCTGGCCCGGAAAGGAAGGCCCTCGAAACCGCCTTGCAACAGGAGCGGGTCGCTGCCGAAACCGGTCGGCAGACTCACTACCTGGTGCGGCTGGGATGGGCCGAGGCGCAACTCTCCGGAGGCAGTGGGTCCGTGGAGGGCCGGACGAAGCTCGCGGCGCTCGCCACCAGGATCGAGCCGAAGGACACCTCGCCCCGGATCCTGGTCGATTGCGCCGAAGCCCTTGCGACTTTGGGAAAGAAGGAGGACGCCGCCCGCCTTTTTCAGGGACTGCGCAAGTGGTATCCACGAGCCCCGGAACGGGATCGGGCCTATGCCGGGCTCGGATTTTTGGCCCTCGAACGAGGGGAACAAGCCGAGGCCTTGGTCCAGTTCGACCGATTCGAAAAGACCACGGTGATGCCAAAATCAGCTCCCGGACCGGGAGGGATCTCCATCGTCGAGGCGGAGATCGGCGGAAAGGTCGCCCTGGCCCGGGCCCGGCTTCTCGAGCCATCCGATGCGGATCGCGCCCTGCAGGTTTACACGGCCGTGCAGAAGTCCAAACCCCTGCCCTCCCGTCTCCGGGCCGAAGCTCTCCTGGGTGCTGCGGAGTTGCAGGTCAGGCGGAACCGCTTCCGCGAGTCCCTGCCTCTTTTTGAACAGGTCTATGTGCTTTTCAATCGGCACCCCGAGCTTGTTGCGGAAGCTTATTGGGGCCGAGGCCAGGCGCTGGAGGGAATGGGCAGCCGCGAACTGGCGCGCGAAGTCTATTCGGAGCTGGCCTGCCGCCAGGACTTGCAGAAAACCAAACAGGCCGCGGATGGGCGCACCCGGGCCATCGCTTTGGGCGGCGTGATCCAGCCAGCCATTCCCGAAGGTGGTGAAATTCCACCAAAGCCACGGGCACCGCAAGAGAGACCATGAACAGCCTGCTCCTCTGCGTTCTGCTCGTCGCCACCGCGTCCGGTCCAACCGCCGAGCAAGCGGCTCAAGCCCTCGCACAGCGTGGGGATCTGGACGAGATCCGGTGGTTGGATCCCGCCCGCGGTGCCGCTTTCCGCGCCGGCATCGTCTGCGCCCGGCCCGAGGGACTCGAAGTCCAACGAGGCGCGGCGAAGCGAATCCTGGCCTATGACCAAGTGGGCGGCGTGAAATTCGGCCTGACCATGGGGGAGCGGCAGCTCATCGCGGAGGCGAAACCGGAATCGATCCCGGCCCTGCGCGTTTTCTGGGAAGCGCGCCGGCTCACCCTGAAAATTCCCGGCTCCAACGTGGGCGACTTCGGGCTCGCCCTCGCCCGGGCCATGAGGCAGCGGGAAGCGTATCCCGAAGCCCTGGCCATCGTGCGTGAGATTGCGACGTCTGACCACGATCCCGTCCGAAAAGCGCGGGCCAAACAGGAGAGCGACACCCTCGACTTCATCGAGTTCCTGCGAACCGGGAGCCCGGGCGAGGCGGAAAAGCGTGCCTGGAGCCTCATTGAGGCCGCGGACGAGTCCAACCCCGATCTGATGCTTTTGCTCACCGGATATCTCATGCACAAGGAATTCGAGGCGCTGCAAGCCATCGAGGAGGACAACCCCAAATGGATGGAAGACGAGGAGGTGCGCCCGAACCGGGACCGACACTATCACCGCTCCCTGGATCTCGCCCTCTATCCGAGCCTGTTTCATCCTCTGCGAACCACCGAGGCCGCGGAGGGTCTCTGGCAGGCGGCGCAAATCTACCATCACGCCCGGGAACCAGAACGGGAGGCGGCTGCGTTGGAAGATCTTCTGGCTCTGTATGTTGGCAGCGCCCGCCATGAGGAAGCCCGGCGTCGACTTGAAACGCTCCGGGCCACCCTGACTGGTGAGCCCACCACCCCCACCACCCCCACCGACGACGACGAGTCAACGAGAGAGGCGGAGAAGAAATCCGCCCAAGCACCGCAAGTTCCCCCGCCCCCACCCAAACGCTACAACCTGTTTGAAGACTAACGCCATGCCACCTCACGTCCGCCAAAAGACTCTCGCCATTGCCGCCTGCATGCTCGGGTGTTTCGTCCTGTGCCATGCCGCCTCCGTGATGGCCCAAGACATTCCGAACCCGACCGCACAGGAAGGAACCGGGCATCGCTCCAAAACATTGATCGATCTCTATCGCGAAGGAGGCTGGGTCATGCACATGATCGCGGTAACCAGCGTGGCCACGGTCGCGGTCCTGAGCTACTGCCTCGTTTCCCTCAGCAAGGGGAACCTCATGCCCAACAAGGTAATCAATGCCCTGGGCGAAGCCTTGCGGGCACAAGATGCGGCCCAGGCCATCGCCATCTGCAACAACTCTCCCTCCGTGCTCAGCACCGTGATCCGCGAGGCCCTGGAAAAAGCGGGCACCGGGGTCTCCGAATACACCAAGTCCGATCTCGAGGCTGCCGCCGGCGAATCGATTTTCCACGAGGAGACCCGCCTCATGCTCTGGGTCAACATGCTCAATGCCTTCGCCGCCGTGGCTCCCATGATCGGTTTGCTCGGCACCGTGTCCGGAATGATCCAGAGCTTCGAGAAACTCTCCGCCGGGTCGGCCAAACCCTCAGATTTCGCCGGAGGCATCGGTGAGGCCATGGTCGGCACCGCTGGCGGACTGCTCGTCGCCATCCCTGCCATGTTCGCCTATTTCTATTTCAAGAACACCCTCCAGGCGTTGATGTCTGAAGTCGCACGGGTCACCTCCAATCTCATCGGCCGATTCGTCACCGGCACTCCACAAACCGTCGCCTGACATGATCCTCCGCCGACGCCACCAGGAAGACATCGGCTTTCAGATCGCACCGATGATCGACATCACTTGGATCCTCATTATCTTCTTCATGGTGACCATGCACCTCGCGGAAACAGAATTCTCCGTGGAGGTCGATCTGCCCATCGCCAGCGCCGCCGAAGTTCCGCCGGACATGGATGGCAGGGTCGTGGTCAACATCAACCAAGCCGGCAACTATTTTGTGGGAAACGCGGCAATGACCCTCCCGGAACTAACCGCCCACCTTAGAATTCGTTTGCTGGAGCATCCCCCGCTGAAAGTCTATCTCCGCGCGGACGCCGACATCCCGGCTCAGAAAACCAAGGAGTTTTACCGCGCCTGCGCCGAGTCCGGAGCGGTCGAGATCATCCTCGCCAGCTTCCGCGATAGCCGCAACTGACCGCTTGTCTTGCCTACGGCCCGCCATGAAATCACGCCGACGCGAGGAAACCCCGGCCGAAATGCAGATCGCCCCAATGGCCGATATCGGCTTCCTGCTGCTCTGTTTTTTCATTGTCTCCGCCAAACCACCCCGACACGAGGCGGACATCGGCATGACCTTGCCCGGTTCGGTGTCCGACCAAGTCAGCGTCGATCTTCCCGAGGAAGTCCGCGTCGCGATTCACCCGGACGGGGCGGTGGAGGTCAACGATGCCATCCTCGGGGAACCCGCCGATCAAGAACTGCGCGTGCTGAGGGAGACGCTGCAACGTTTTCGTGAATCGGCAGACAACAACCACACGCAATCCCTCGTGACTCTGGATGCGGCCAATCAAACGACCCATCAACGAATCGTCGATGTGCTGAATGCCTGTGCACGGGCCCGGATCAAGGGCGTGACCCTGAACAGCGACGATGAGACGGAAGAAGCGGAGTGATGAGCAAGCGAAGTTCCGAAGTCTTGCCGGGAAACAAACCGGCCAACAAGGGAGCCGGGGCCGCCCTGATGGGGAGTTTGCTGGTCCACGGCTTGCTCACCCTGGGAGGCGGGGCGTTCATCGTGGCCAAATACATTCAGCCGCCCGCACCCAAGTTCGTGGCTCCGCCGGCACCAAAAATCAAAATTCCGCCGCAGACGCGGCAGCACCGGATGAACCTGGCGGCACATGCGGGACTCGCCTCGAAGCCGGTCTTCAAACAACGCTTGGTGAGCTTGCGCCCGACGGCATTCGCCTTGCCGGAAGCGCCCCGGATCAACCTCGATGCAAACCTGGTTCCAGATCCTTCGAGCCTGGTCTCCAGCATGGTGAGCGGTCTGACGGGAAGCGGCGGGACAGGAAGCGGCGGCGGGTTCGGCCTCGGCGGCGCAGGTGGCTTGGGCCAGGGCCTCAGCAGTTTTACCTTCATGGGACTCAAGGCCCAGGGACAGAAAATCGTGCTCTGCTTCGATGTCTCGGGCAGCGTGGTCAACAAGGCCGATGCCAGTGGCGTTCCCCTCGCCAAAATCAAAGAGGAAACCATCAAGCTGATCGCAGGACTTCCCTCCGGGGCGGAATTCGGGATCATCCAATTCGTCCGCAACTACAAACCCTTCAAACCTGGGCTGACGCAGATGACGCCCGCCAACCGCGATTTGGCCACTCAATGGATCGAGGAAAAATGGAGCGAAAGCGGTCAGATGCCCAAAGGGGGCGAAGGCGTCATCAGCCCGCCCGTCAATGGCCTGCCACGCGTCCTCGAAGCCGCTTTTGCGATGAAACCGGACGTGATCTTTGTCATTTCCGACGGTCAGTTCGAGCAAACCACTCCCGAGGAACCCAACCGTCGGATTCCGACCGAAGAGATCGACGACAAGGTGAAGGAACTGCAAAAATCCGGTCCGAAGATCGCCATCCATTTCCTCGGCTTCCAAATGCGGCAAGAAGACAAGGATGGATGGGAAAGCATCACCCGCCGGACGGGTGGCAGGCTGCGCGAGATCCGTTGAATCTGGACGCCCCTGACTGCGAAACGAAGTTGACTCCCGTGGCGGGGCGAGCTATTGCGACTGAGTCTCAATCCCTCCTCCATGACCCTGCTTCGCGCGCTTCTTCTCGCCGCGGGCCTCGTCTCCTTTTCAGGACCGGGGCTCCTCCCGGCGCAATCTCCGCCCCCAGCGCCCGCTCAGCCCCCCGACCGGGCTTCGGTCGCTGTCCTCAGGGAAACCATTGCCCAATGGGTAGAGACCGAGCGCCTGCTTTCCGAAGAAACACAAGGTTGGGAGGCGCGCAAGGCGTCGATGGCCGAGTTGCTCGAGGTCTACCGCCAGGAGCTGGCGCTCCTCGATGAGGAATTGTCCAAGGCCGGGCAGTCCGCCGCCACTTTCGATGCCGACAAGACCAAGCTCGAGTCCCAAATTTCCGCCCAGCGTGCCGCCCGAACCGGGACAGCCCGGGCCATCGGAAAGGCCAGGGGCCAACTCTTGGAATTGAGCAAGCTCTTCCCACCACCGCTGCTGGAAACGGTGGCGCCAGATCTCGACGTGTTGCGCGGCTGGAAATATAGCGATGAAGACGTGCGCGCCGGGCTGCAGGCCCTGCTCCGGACTCTCGAACAGGCGCACCGCTTTGCCACGCACATCTCCCGATCGCGCGAGATCCGGGACGGTCAGGAACTCGAAGTGATCTACCTCGGCGTGGCTTGTGCCTACTACTTCGGGGGCGATGGGACCGCGGGGATCGGTCGCCCCGAAAATGGGGCCTGGAAATGGGAGAGCCGTCCCACGCTCCGGGACCGCATCGCCCAGATCGCCGACCAGCTCGAAGGGGATGCCCATCCCCGCCTCCTCAAACTTCCGGTCCCCGCTCGTCCCGAAGCTCCCAAGCCATGAGAGTGCGCGCCCTCCTCCAATGCCTCACGATCCTGGCCGTTTTGCCCTCCGCCCAGGGCCAGTCCATCCCACTGGACCAAGCCAAGACCCAGGCGCAACAGGATCTTCAGGGCGCTCTGCAACGCCTGGGAGCAGCCAGGAACGCCATCGCCACGGAAGAACCACGGCTCGCGGCCGACTTCCACAAGATCGAGGCCGAACTGCGTGAGAAACGCCGCCTGGCTCGTTTGGCCCGCACTGCGGTGACCGACCGT
>QQNE01000060.1 GCA_003402735.1 Verrucomicrobiota bacterium | reverse complement strand
TACGCGGCCGATGTGACCTACGGCACTGGCACCGAATTCGGCTTCGATTATCTCCGGGATCAGCTGGTCCGGTTGCGGGCTCCCCGGGACCAGCCCGGAGATCGGTTCACACGCAATCTCCTGGGGGCCCCGGCCCTGGACCTCTCCGCCGTCTGTCAACGGGGCTTGGTCCACACCGTGGTGGACGAGATCGATAGCATTCTCATTGACGATGCGACCACTCCGCTGGTCATCAGCCAACGGTCGGCGGAGTTTCATCCGGCCCCGGAGCCTTTTTGGGTGGCCCGGGATTTGGCCGGACGTTTGCAGGAAGGTCGGGATTTTGTCTGTGGCCCCCGCAAGAACGAGATCCGCCTGACTCCGGATGGGCACGGACGGGTCCAGGCTCCGGACCTGCCGGTCCCGTGGGCTCGGCTGAAACGGCCGTGGGTCAGTTACGTGGAGAATGCCCTGCGGGCCCGTCACCGGATTCAACGGGATGTGGCTTACCTCGTCCGTGAGGGAAAAGTGGTCATCATCGATGAGGCCACCGGTCGAACCCGTCCCGACAGCTCCTGGCGCGAGGGATTGCACCAGGCGGTGGAGGCCGAGTGCGGGCTGCCCTTGAGCGCGGAGTCGGAGACGGTGGCCAGCATCTCCCGACAGCGGTTCTATCGGCTTTACGAATCCGTCACCGGAATGTCGGGGACCGCGCTTCCCTCCGCCGGAGAGTTTTGGGAGGTGTTCCGGCTGCCCGTGCAGACCATTCCACGACATCGCCCGAGTCAGGCGACGCGCCTTCCGGACCGGGTTTTCACCAGTGAATCGGCCAAGTTCCGGGCGGTGGTGGAGGACATCGGGGAGAGGCACCGCCTGGGACAACCGGTGTTGGTCGGGTCCCGGACCATCCGGAACAGCGAGCTGATTTCCGGGATGTTGGGGGAGGTGAGGATCCCGCACCGGCTCCTCAACGCCAGGGAAGATGCCGGGGAAGCGGCCGTTGTCGCGGTTGCCGGACAAGCCGGGGCGGTCACCATCGCCACTCACATGGCGGGCCGGGGAACCCACATCGGTCTCGGGGAAGGCGTGGCGGCGTTGGGCGGCTTGCACGTGATCTGTCTGGAGATGGAGGAGTCCTCCCGCATCGATCTTCAACTGATCGGCCGGGCGGCGCGTCAGGGGGAACCCGGCTCGGCGCAGCTGTTTTTGGGGGCCGGAGATCATCTGCTGCTTCACCACGATCCGGACGCGGCTGCGCGCTTGGCGGCGACCGGGGGCGATGCCGCCGGGGAGGTGCCCGCGGCGGATTGGATCCCGGTGTTTGCCCGGGCCCAAAGGCGTGCGGAATCAGCCCGCCACGCAGAACGGCTCTGGCTCCTGCAGCGGGACCGCTGGCTTTCAGAAACCAAATTGAGGATTGCCTGACATGAAGATGCATCCTGTCTGGGTTGCCCTGACACTCTGCTTTTTGGGCCGTCTGCCAGCCGCTGAAGTCACCGGAGTCACCGAGCCGGTCCGGGAGGTGGATCTCTCGTTTCCCGAGCCCGGCATTCTCCGCGTTCTGGCGGTCGAGGAAGGGGATGCGGTCACCGCCGGTCAGGTTTTGGGGAGCCTGGACAACCGCATCCTCGAGGCCCGTCTCGGCATCGCCCGCATTCGGGCACAAAGTTCGGCCCAGTTGGAGGCGGCGCGCGCCGAGTTGCAGATGCGGAGCCGGCGCCTCACGCAGATCGAGGCCCTGGCCTCCAAGCGCAGCGCGAACGAGGATGAACTGGCCAAGGCCCGCGCCGATCAGGCCGCCGCCGATGCCGCCGTCCGCCTCGCTTCGGAGGAACGGGAGATGATGCGGATGGAGACGGCGCTGATCGAGGCCCAGATCGAGCAGCGCACGCTGCGGAGCCCCATTGCGGGCGTGGTCACCCGTCTCTACCGGGATGCCGGGGAGAATGTTTCCCAGTCGGACCTGGTCGTCCTGACGTTGGCCTGTCTGGATCCGTTGGAAATCGTCGTCCACGTGGAGACGGCCCTGGCCCGAGACCTCAAGGCGGGGCAGGTTCTCCAGGTCCGCGAACGGGAACGCGGCCTTCCCGCCTCCGCCTCCGTCGTGTTCATCAGCCCCGTCACGGAAGCGTCCAGCGGCACCACCCGCCTCCGCCTCCGCCTCCCGAATCCGGGCGGAACCCACCGCAGCGGCCTCAAATACGCCGTGACCCTTCCCGAGTCCGCGGCGGCCGCGCCTTGACCGAGCGGGGAGTCAGCGGCCCAGGTTCAGGGCTTGGCGCAGGACTGGTTCGAAGAGGTCCGCCTGCCGCATGAATCCGAGATCGCTGGCGTGGGAGGCGTCGGTGGCGCCTTCGGTGTCGTCGCCGTAGAGATGGTCACCGGGGATGTAGAAGAGGTTCTTCACTTTGTCCGCCAACAGGGTCTCATAGGCGGCGCGGAGGGCGGCGTGATTCTGGGTGTGGAACTCCCGTTTGGCCGGGGTGATCCAATCGTTGGTGAACCGCCGGTCCTCGACCAGGATGATCGGCGTTTCCGGTCGGGCCGCCCGGATCTGTTTCACCAGCGGCAGGCATTTCTCCGTGACCGCGTCCGGTGACATGTTGGGCAGGCAATCGATGACGTAGGCGGCGGCGTCCAGTTGCACCAGGTAGTCCCCGACCGCGGCGTCCATGCGTCCGTTTCCGGAGAAACCGAGATTGACCACCGGCAGATCGAGGCGGCGGCCGAGGATGGCGGTGTGGACCATGCCGGGGCGGCTGGCGCAGGCCCCGTGGGTGATGCTGGTGCCGTAGAACACCACCGGTTTGGTCCGGGGTGCCAGTCCCTTGAATCGGCTCCCCTTGGCCACGCCGATCTTGAGAAACTCGGTGCCGTTGTAGAGCGGGAGAAAGGCCGCGTATTCCCTTTCACCGGGAGCCAGACCCTTGATCATCTCCACCTTCACCTCCTGGGTCGCCGGTTTGGTGACCTGGACCCATTTCCATTTGCCGTCGGCGTCGCGGGCGTAGAGATCGATTCCGCTGACCCCCGTGGCCGGCATGTGCGGCTGGCTCAGGCGATCTTTGCTCAGTTTGTAATGGACGCTGATGGCGGTGGCGTCCGTCTGGAACCGGGCCATCATTCCCGCACTGTCCCGGCTCAGGTTCCAGACCGCCGGGGTGACCTTGCCTTCGGCGTCGGCGGGCAACCGGTCGAACCATCGCAGCCGCTTCTGATCCGGCAGAATCCGTCCTTCGACCCCCCAGGTGGTGACATCGTGCCATTCCAGGTTGTCCTGGGCCTGGGCGTTGCCCCCCATGGCCGGGTCGAGCTTGGAGATTTCCGTGGGGGCCTTTTGAGCCTGGGAGGTGACGGTCAGGACGAGGAAGAACAGAAGCAGGGGAACGCGGCGCATTCACCTGCTTTCCCTGGAAACCGCTGGATGGACATCCACAAATTCCCGGGCACGGCTCATTCGCCGGTTCCGTAATCGATGCCCTTGGCGGCGGCTTGTTTTTTGATGAGGGATTTCACCTGGGAATCAAAACCGCCGACCTTGTCCGCATCGGCCTTGCGGGCGGTCTCCTCTTTCAGGAAGGCGGCGCGTTTCTGCACGAGCGTTTCCATCTGCGCGTTGAGGCGTTTGCGCTCGGCCAAATTCTTGTCCACCGTCGCTTCCAGCGCCTCCGGGCTGAGCGTTTGCAATTCCTCGGGAAGGTTTTCTTTCGCCATCTTTTTCAGATCGACCTTTCCCTCCTCGGCCAGGGCCACGAGGTCGTCAGACCCGCTGATGACCTTGGCACTGGCGGCGCTGGGGGCCTTCGTTTTCTGGAAGAATTCGGCCCGCTCGGCGGCAGCCTCGGGGGCGGCCGCTCGGGTCCGGGCCAGCTTGCTCTCGATGAAGTTCTGCCGCACGCGATCCCCATACCCGATGACCGTGGAGGCCAGGGCGGCGTTCAGCTTGCCGATCTCCTCATCGAAGGGGGTGGAGACGGCCACCGTGCCGCCGTCCTGCAGGATCGCGGCGTATTCGCCTTCCGACTTGTTGGCGATCTCATTCCAGAACGGAGTGGTCTCGGCCAAGTTCCCGCATTGGATGGTGTTGATGATGATGTCTTTCTTCACCGCCATTTGGCAGACATCGGGATACTTCACATCATCCTGGAAATCCATCCGCGGCGGGGCGTCGCCCACCAGGAAAATGAGTTTCAGCACCGTCCGGTCGGCATTCCATTCCATCTTGGTGACCGCCTCATGCAGGGCCTGGTTCACCGATTCGGGGGTGTCGCCTCCTCCATCGGCCTTGAACTCCATCAGCTTCCCGTAAACTTCGTCGAGGTCATCGGAGAGCGGGGTGACCCGGGTGACGTATTCGTCTCCCCGGTCCCGGTAGCCGATCAGGCCGAACTTGATCTCCGGGGCCGGTTTGGTGGAGGCCATTTCGTTGGCGATGGACCAGATCTTGTCTTTGGCACCCTGGATCAGGCCGCTCATGGAGCCGGTGGTGTCGAGGACAAAACAGACCTCGATCTTGGGTTTCGGTTTCGGTTCCGGTTTGGCGGCGGGTGGCTCCGCGGCCGTGAGCGGCAACGATGCAGCGAGGAGGAGGAAGGTGGGGATGTTAACTTTCATTGGTTATTCTTTGGTTGGGTTGGGAGAGACGATTTCGATGAGTTCTCCGTCGACGGCCAGTTGCACGGCGGCACCGACCGAGAGCCACTGGCTGAGGGAGGGACGGGAAGTGAGCAGTTCGAAGTAAGCGGGTGAGGCGAACTCGATCCGGCGGCGCGGAGCCGATGGTGGAAGCGCCTGGGTCTCCTGATCCGTCCAGAGGTTCCCGTTTTGGAAGAAGGTCTTGCCGTCGATCACGCGGGATTGTCCGCCGGGCAGGAAGGCTCCGCCCCGGGCGCGGTCGACCGCGTCGTTGGCGGTGCGGATGTCCATGGGCTTCTTGGATTCCTTGAGCGCCCGGAAGGCTTGCGCCGTCCCGACCGCCCCTTCGCCGTCGATTCTGGATTTGAGCGATTCATATTCCATGGCCAGAGCGGGGACCTCGGGGATTGTCACAGCTTGGGTGCGGAGCGGCGGCGGCACATTGCGGCGCTCCTCGTCCTCTAGAATCAGGTAAGAGGTGTAGGGCGTGATGATGCCGTATTGGCGGGCCAGGGAGGCGACTTCATCACGGAGTTCATCGTTTTCTCCGTGGAGCCGGATTTCGTCGAGCAGATAGCCGACGCGGCGCGTGGCCCAGAGCTTGGCAATGAAAGGATTGCTCGTCTTGTCCCGGAGAGAGACCGGCAGGAAAAAGTCGCGTCGTTCCCCCTGGATCAGACCGCTCAGTTTCACCGTTCCCTCGGACCGGGCGCTCTGACAGGTGCCCAGAACCACCAGCTGATCTCCCTGGAACAGATCCGGAAGATCCTTGGGATAACGGGCGCGAATCCATTCGGTTCCATCAATTTCAAGCTCGAGGTTGGTCAGGACAGGATCCGAGATCTTGGCGAAGAACCGGGAGATTTTGTCCTCGATCGATTCCTCAGCCAACACGTAATCGCTCACCGCCCGAGTGCGCTCCGCCACCAGATCGAGCAGCTTGGTGTTCAGGTTGCTGCCGATCCCGAAGCAGAAGACCCGCACCGGCGATTTCTTGCCTTCTGCAGCCTTTTCCAGGGACTTGAGAATCGCTTCGTCCTCGGTCGCGCCCAGCGTCGGTTTGCCGTCGGTCAGGAAGAGGATTTGCGAGGGGCGACCGTTTTCGGCTTTGGCGACGGCGGTCTTCATGGCCAGAGTGAGCGCTTCCTCGATGGCGGTGCCGCCCACCGCACTGACCGTGTCGAGAAATTTGCGGGCCTGCTCGCGGTGCTGGGGATCGGCCGGCACGAGGTCACCGAAAACCGCTTCCGCTTCCGTGGAGAAACGGATCACCTCAAACCGATCCTCCTCATTGAGGTGATCGACGCAATAGCGCATGGCTTCCCGGGCTTGGTCCATCTTGGCCCCTTTCATGGATCCGGAGGAATCGAAGACGAACAGAACATCCTTGGGGGCCGGCTTGCGGTTCGGGTCCCAGGCGGGCGGGCTGATCAGCAGGAGGAAATGCCCCGGTTTTTCCGGGCCGTTTTCGTAGTGCGTCAGGAAATCGAGTTCGACCGGCGTGCCGTCGGTGGAGCGTTGGGAAAGATAGAGTTGAAAGTCTTCGTCGACCGCCATCTTGTCGGACTCGAGACCGATCACGGCTTGGGCCTCGCCCTTGCGAGTGACTTCGACTTCATGCGAGGGGGAATAAACCGTTTTGAGAACGCGGCCCGCGCCCGTTCCCACCTCGATTTTCAGGGTGAAATCCGGGATCGGTTGAAGGGTGTATTTGGCAGTGTCGAGCGGATAGGTATAACGGATTACCGTGCCGTCTTTTGGGAGGAGTTCGGTGTATCGAATCCTCACCTCTTTCTTGGAGTGAGGCTCGATCGGGAAAATCCGCACCTTGAACAGTCCGCGGTGAGCGTATTCGAAGAGGGCGGGATCGAGGGATTTGCGGACGATGTCCTCGTAAATCTGGCGGGCTTTGGTGGCATCGAGAAGCTCGGCCTTCACCAGCTCCCCGTTGATCTCCATCGAGAAGTCCTGGATGTGGGCGTTGACCGGCAGCGGAAAGAGGAAGGTTCCCTCGAACCGATGAGAGCTGGTGTTCTCAAAGACCTGGGTGACCTGGGTCGTGGCGATTTGATCCTGGATCTTCGCCTCCACGGTCTGTCGTTTCAGTTCCAACGGAAGATGCCGGTGAATCGGCCGGGGCGGCAGCGGCATGGGCAGGTGTCGACCGGAAGGAGGATGGGGCGGAACCACTCGGGGCAGTTCGATCGCTTCATCGACCACAATTAGTCCCGAGGCCAGGCCGATGGGCGGATGCGTCAGGCACAGCAGCAGGAGCAGGAGAGGTCCGAGCAAGCGGGGAGCGGAGGGGAAGCGTTTCATGAGGGGGGGCAGGGGATGCCGCGTCTTCCGGTGCCAGACGCGGCGGGCTGGTTGACTTGAGCGCGCCGGATATCATCAAGACACCGGGCGAAGAAAAGTCTTGGAAGTTTTTTTTCAGTGCGTGCGGCTTTCCTCCTTTTCGGCTAGTGTGACCCGCCGAGCAGAATGCGTTCCCCGAAAAAGGACCGCGTCATGGCTGGTTTTCATGCCCGAAGCAAAAAAACCGTAAAGCGCAGAATATTGGGTAGTTTGCACTAGGTTTTGTCCGGTGAATCCGTATTTTTGGAGGGGTCTGATTTCTCTGTTTGTCGTGGTGACCGACGCGAGCGCGCAGGTCACCACGACGGGCTTTGCCAACGCTCCGCGCACCGAGGCGCCGGGGACCTTGTTGAGTCACCCGGTGACGAACGGTTCGGAACCGATCGGGCGGACGACCTCGATCAATTACCTCAACGGCTGGGTTCTCGTGGGCGCGGAGGCGCCGGGTTCGAGAGACGGCTCGGACTTGGTGATGCGGGTTTACGACATCAGCAATCCGGCCAACCCGGTGAGGCGGACTCCTTCCGATTTCGGTCTGGTCTATCCCAACAACCGCTGGTATCAGGGAAACTACGGTTGGAACGCGCACGGCACGGCGCAGGCCGGGACCCTGCTCTTGCCCGACCCGATGCGGGTCAATGGCTTCGGCGGTCCCGTGGAAATGGGAGGCACCAATGGCATCCCGACGCTGGGTCAGTTGCCGCTCTGGTACAATCGGTCCTCTCAGGCGGGGCCCTGGCATGCCACCCTCTTGTGGTATGGCACGCCGGATCAGAACATCGAGATCTCGCGGCTCTCCGTGGTGAACAATTTCGTGAGCCGTCGCGTGCTGGGCACCTTTGATCACGTCGGGCCGTTCGGAGGAGGCGACTGGCATCCGATGTTTTTTGGCGATCTGCTGATCCTGGCGCGCAGCGGCGGCGCGGCGCGGGACGGAGTGGTGGTGTATCGCTTGAACTACGAAAACATGGACGATGGCAATGCCGCCAACGACCGCATCACGCCTCAGTTCGTGGGCTCCTTGAGTGGAGGGTTCCAGGGTTACTGGCCAAATCTCTTCAGCGACGGCACCGGCCTTTACGTCATCGGCAGCACCACCAATATCCTCATTGGCGCAGACCTCACCGCGGCGGCGCATCCTTCCGGCACCGGAGCGGTGCAGACGGTGGCCAGCCTGACCTTGTCCAACTTCTCCAACGCTTCCTATCCGGTTTATCAGGACAATTTCGGCTTCATCCACAATCGGAAGATCGACATGACCCGTTTTCTGGCGGGCGACGCCAATCCGGTGGTGCTTCAGTTGAACGAGGCCAATCCGCCGCGACCGAGCGGAGCCCCGGCCTTGCCGCCCGGGAGCTTGCCCGGTGTGAACACCTCGCAGATGGCCTTGCCGCTGGGCAATCTCTGGCTCACCGGCGGCTATCCAATTCCGAATTTCAATCAGGGCCTCGGCGTTTGGGTCCATCAGCAGGCCGCGGACACCGCGCCCCCTCGGGTCACCTACCACATTCCTCAGGCCAACCGCACAAACTACCCGCGCCACGCACCGCTCAGTTTCCTCCTGCACGAGCATCCGCGTCAGGGCGGACCGCGCAACGGGATCGACTTCACGGTGCGACCGGTCGACTCTAATGAAACCCTGGGCGCGTTCGTCCCCGGCTTTCTCATCCACGATTTCTCGGGGAACCTGACGTTCACGCCCGATGCCCCGCTCGCCGCGGATACGACCTATCAGGTTGATTTTCGGTCGGACCCGGCGCAGCAAATCGGGTTTCGTGACGCGGCAGGGAACTTCATCGAGCCTTACAGTTTCCGATTCTCCACCGGCGGTGGCGTGAACGCGGCGGCACCCCCGACGTTCACCAGTTTTCTCTCCAGCCATTTCCAACCGGCACCGAATCAACAAGTCACCGTGACGGCCGCTGCGTCAGGAACGGGCCCGTTGGAGTATCGCTTCAATTTCACCGGATCGTGGAGCGACTGGAGCGTTTCCGCGTCGGCCAGTTTCGCTTGGGGCACTCCGGGGCGTCCGCGGGTTTTGGTCCAGGTCCGGGACGTGGCGGGAAACGTGGCCACCACCTCTCTCCGGTTGCTGGTCATGAATCCGCCTCCGTCCGGGCCGGGGCCGACGCAGAGTCGTTCCGTGGTGGTGGGGGACCATGCCGGAACCCGCCGGGTCTGGAGCGTCAATCCGGATGCGGACACGGTCACGGTCATCGACGCCGCCACTGGAGCGAAAGTGGCCGAGCATCCGGTGGGCAAAAATCCGCGCGGGATCGCCCGCGATGCCAATGGCCGTTACTGGGTCACCTGCCACGGCAGCGATGAGATCCGCGTTTTGAACGCCGATGGCACCGCTTCCACCACGATTCCGCTCGCCCACGGATCTGCTCCGTTCGGCATCGCGGCCTCGCCGGATGGGACGCTCCTCTACGCGACGATGTTTGGTTCAGGCCGCTTGCACCGTTACTCAGCGGAGGCACCGGCCGCGGCCCCGCTGACGGTGAGTGGGTTGAGCACGCCGCGGGCCCTCGCCATCAGCGCGGACGGGACTCGCGTGTTCGTCACGCGGTTTCTTTCGCCGGATCTGCACGCGGAGGTCGGCGAGTTCACCGCCACGCTGGGACTGACCCGGACCTTCACGCTCGCCGCGGCTCGTTCGATCGATGGCGGGGACCGGGCCTCGGGCGTGCCCAATTATCTCGCGGGCATCGCCCTCTCTCCGGATGGGACGCGGGCCGCGGTGGTCTCCAAACAGGACAACGTGCAGCGCGGCACGTTCTTCGGCGTGGGCAATCTCACCCACGAGACGACGGTGCGCAGCGTGATCTCTTTTCTGGATTTGACAACGAATGGGGAGATCCCGAATTCACGACGCGACTTTGACAACAGCGACAGCCCGAGCGCGGTGGTTTACACGCCGATGGGGGATCTCTTGCTAGTCACCCATCAGGGAAACAATCGCGTGGTCGGTCTCGATGCCCTCAGCCTCGCGCCGCTGTCGGACCAAGTCATCGGCGGCTCCATCACCACCCAGCCCGCGGTGTTGTCGTTCGATGTCGGCTCCGGGCTCGCTCCCCAGGGGCTCGTGATCGATGCGGTGTCGAACCGTCTCTTCATTCAGGATTTCATGGGGCGGAGCGTGACCGTGCGCGATGCCGGGCCGTTGTTGCAGCGCAACGAAACTTCGCTCCCGTTGGTGGCAACCACCGCGGCCGTCGCCAACGAGTTGATTCCGGCGGAAGTGTTGCGCGGCAAGCGCATTTTCTACAATGCCGCCGATCCGCGCATGAGCGCCGACAGCTACATCTCCTGTGCCAGTTGCCACATCGACGGCGGTCACGATGGTCGGGTGTGGGATTTCACGGGCCGAGGCGAGGGATTGCGTCGCACCACGGACCTGCGGGGACGCAGCGGCATGGGGCACGGGGCGGTGCATTGGAGCGGGAATTTTGATGAGATTCAGGATTTCGAGCACGACATCCGTGGTCCCTTTGGCGGTTCGGGGTTCCTGAACCTAACGCCCCAGCAGTTTGCCGCGCAGCATCCGGGCCCGGCGAGCGGCAAGGCGGGGCTGAGCCATGATCTCGATGCGCTCGCGGCTTACGTGACTTCCTTGACGCCGGATCACACGCCGCGCAGTCCGTTGCGCAACGCCGACGGCACGTTCACGGCGGCGGCGGTGCGTGGCCAGTCGATCTTCGCGGCGCAAAACTGCGCGTCTTGCCACAGCGGCGCAGCCTTCACGAACGGGGCGCTCATGAACGTGGGAACGCAGTCCGCGCTCAGTGGTTCACGGCTCGGGCAGACCTTGCCCGGGATCGATACACCCACGCTGCACGGTTTGCACGCCGCGCGGCTCTATCTGCATCACGGCCAAGCCGCCGCATTGAGTGAGGTGTTCAGTTATGCGGGTGGTCACTGGATCAGCGGGGCTGTGGGCGAGTTTTTCGGGCCCAACACCGGCGTGGTCTCCGACACTCCCTCGGAAGGTGGTGGCGGCTTCAATCGCGGCTATTTCAACGGGGTGGCGGCTTTGATTGGCGGCACCGAAAACGTCTCTGGCGTGCGGTTCTCCAACGTGGACGGCGGCATCGGAGGCCAGGCCCGCATCGCCATGCGCTATGTCAGGCAATACGGGAGTGGCAACGTCTACCTGCGCGTCAACGGTTCCACGCAGACCCTGACCGCGCAGCGCCAGTTCCCGGATGCGTCCTGGAACACCGCCGGCTGGCTCTGGATCACGGTGGAGACCGTGCTCAACCCGGGCGCGGTCAACAGCATTGAGGTCGTGCGGGGCAATGGCGACATCACCGTGAACGGTCTGCTCGTCTCGAACGCCTCGCAGCTCGCGATCGCCCAGCCGCACCGGCTCGTGCAAAGCCTTCCGAGCTCGGACCGAAGCGATCTCATGGAGTATCTGCGGCAGCTCGACGGACGGGACGCCGCCGGAGCGCCGCTCGCCGCTCCACCGGCCCCGTCCCCCGAGCCTCCCGCCATTCTCAGCCAGCCGCAGAACCTCACCCTTGCCGAGGGCAATGCCCTGCAATTCGTCGTGGCGGTCAGCGGCACCGGACCTTTTCTCTTCGAATGGCGCCGTGGTTCCACCGCGGTCGGGACGAACAGCCCCGAGTTCTCAATCCCCGCGGTCTGTGCGGCGGATGCGGGAAGCTACACCTGCACGATCACCAACGCCGTGGGCAGCATCACCACCACGCCCGCCTTGCTCACCGTGAACGGCCCGCTCTCCATCGCGACCACCACGTTGGGCTCCGGAACCGTCGCTTCGGCTTACTCCGCCACGCTCTCCGCCATCGGTGGGGTTTCCGCCCGCACCTGGGCCCTGGAAAACGGCGTTCTGCCTCCCGGGATCACCCTCTCTTCCGGTGGCGTCCTCAGCGGCACGCCCACCGCCGCCGCCCGCAGCCGATTTTCCGTGCGGGTCGCGGATTCTTCCGGCTCCGCCTCCCGGGAATTCGCGCTCGATGTCCAGCCCGTGGGCGGGTTTGTGGCCGATCCGGACCTCATCCTTCATTACACCTTTGACGAGGGTGGCGGCACCCGCATCTGGGACAGTGCGCCCGCCGGGAACAACCACGCCACCGATGTCAGCGGAGCGCAATGGATCGCCAACGGACGCCTCGGCGGCGCCTATGGTCCCGCCTCCACCAGCGCCGGGATGATGAACTTCACCCCGGCCAACCAGTCCGACCTCAATTTCAACCCGCGCGGCGATGCCTTCACCATCTCGTTGTGGTGCCGGACCACCGCCAGCAACAACTACACCACGCTTTTCAGCAAGGACGGAGCCAACCCCCACCTCATCCAATACCGCCTCTGGAGCACCAATCCCACGCCGACCCTCCAGGGCATCAACGGGAATCAATACGGAGCCCAGTTCACTTCCTCGCCGGCGCTCAACGATGGCCAGTGGCACCTTCTCACCCTGGTGAATTTCAACGACGGCGGCACTTGGCGCTCCCGGGTTTATTGGGACAACGGCACCCTGAATTCCACCTTCAACACCGGCCCGGGCACCACCGTGACCGAACTCCTCCGCATCGGCGGTTTGAGTGCCGGCTGGAACGGATGGTTCGGCCAGATCGATGACTTCCGCATCTATCGCCGCGCCCTCACCCAAAGCCAGGTCAATGCCCTCTACACCGCCCCCAATCCGGAGACCTTTGCCGGGTGGAGCGCCGCCAATCTCCCCGCCGATTCCTCACGCAACGGTCCCGGGCACGATGCCAACGGCAACGGCATCCCCAACCTCGTCGAGTTCGTCGGGCCGGGACCGATGTCGATGCAGATCATCGGCGGCATCACCTCGCTCACCCTTCTGCGCAACAGCGCCGCGCGCGGGGTGACCCTGGTCGTCGAATGCAGCCAGGATCTCGTCTCGTGGACGCCCTTGGCCACTTCCGTCAATGGAGGCCCTCCCACCGGGCCCGCCACGATCAGCGAGGGGACGGGGCTGCTCCGGACCCTCAACGTGCAGCATGTGAGGGGATCGGGGGCCTATTTCTACCGAACCCGGGTGGAATCCCCCTGAGCGCTGGCGCTCCCCGAAGGAACCGCGGTTCGCCGCCTCCTGACGCGTTGACACCCTCGTCCCAGATGGCAAGGTGGCCCCGGGCCTCGTCTCGATCCCGTTTCAAACCTCCCTTCTTCCCACCGATCATCGAACCGCCATTTCCAGACAAGCTCGGTCTGACCATTTGGTCCTGTCGCCTCCGTTGGTGGCAACGCCGGTCTGCGCCGGAGGCCGGGTTCCCGGTCTGGAACAGCCCGGTGGACGTGGTGGAGTATGCCGGATCGCTCGGGAGCGCCTCGTTGCAAATCGGGGTCGACGGATGGGAGCCCACGCTGGCCAGGGAGGTGCGCCGCCGCTGCGATTCGATCGGGATGGAATTGGAGGGCCAGATCGAACTGCCCGGTGACCTCGAGCGCTTTGAGCGGGACTTGCTCGCCGGCAAGGAGGCCGGGGCTTCCATCTTCCGTTGTTATGGTCTCCTGCAGCGTCGCTACGAACATTTCCCCTCGCGCGTCGCCTGGGAGCAATGGCAGGAAGCGGCCATCGCCACCTTGCAAAGAGTCGAGCCCATCCTCGCCAAACACCAGGTCAGGCTGGCGGTTGAGAATCACAAGGACTGGTGCGCCGCAGAACAGGCGGAGGTTTTCCGCCACCTCTCCAGTGAATGGATCGGCATTTGCCTCGATTACGGAAACAATATGGCCCTCCTGGAAGATCCGTTGGCAACCGCCCAAACCCTGGCCCCGTGGATCCTCACCACTCACGTCAAGGATATGGCGGTCAGGCAAACCCCTGACGGATTCCTCCTCAGCGAGGTGCCGCTGGGCCGGGGAATTCTCGATCTGTCAGCCCTCACCCGCATCTGCCGCGAGGCCAATCCCAGGGTCCGATTTCTCCTCGAGATGATCACCCGGGATCCGTTGCCCATTCCTTGGTTGACCGATTCTTACTGGGCCACGTTCTCGGCCGATGACCGGGACTTCCGTCGGCACCGCGCCCAAGAGTGGGGACTCCGCAGCGGGGCCACCACGTCGGACCTGCCTCACGAAAGTCTCCTCACCGATGCCGAAGCCCTGCGCTTGGAGGAGCGGTTCATCCGGGAAAGTTTTCGTTTCTGGGGCAGCCAGGAGGCACCCGCCACAACCCACCATCATTCATGAAAAATAGATTCGATCTCACCCACAAAGTTGCACTCGTCACCGGCGGAAGCAAAGGACTCGGTTTGGCCATGGCCAGGGGGTTGGCCGAACAGGGGGCCGATCTCATGATCTGCAGCCGCAACCAAGCGGAATTGCAGAGCGCTGCGGAACGGATTCGCGAGGGCTTGGACATCCGGGTGGAATTCCTGCCGGTCGACATGACGGATCGCGCAGCCGTCAGGAACCTGGCCGAGATCACCTTGGAACGGTTTGGCAAGGTCGACATCCTCATCAACAACGCCGGCAGCAACACCCCGCAACCCATCGATCAAATTCAGGACGAAGACTGGGACCGCATCCTCGAGTTGAACCTCAGCAGCATCATGGTCCTCACCAGGGCCCTGGTCCCCCAGATGAAAGCCCGGAAATGGGGGCGGATCATCCACATCTCCTCCGTGCTCGGGCTCGGTTCCAAGGAAGGCCGCAACGCCTATTCCGCCACCAAGGCCGCCGTGATCGGATTCGCCAAGGCCAGCGCCCTCGATCTCGGCCCTCACGGCATCACCGTCAACTGCATCGCACCCGGCCCGTTTCTGACCGATCTCCCCATGAGTCTGCTCGATGAAGCTGGCAAGCAATCCTTTGCCAACCGCACCGCCCTCGGTCGTTGGGGGCAGCCTGACGAAATCGCCGGCCCCGCCATCCTGCTGGCCAGTGAGGCTGGGAGCTACATCACCGGGGAAGTGCTGTTGGTCGACGGCGGGGCTTTTGCCAGGGCTCTGTGAGATCGCGGGCGCCTCGTCGCCCAATGTGACGAATCGTTCACCGGCCATCTGATGCAAAAGGGACGTGCATGGTGAAAGGACGGAGGGGCTTTCAGGCTCTCACCGTCATGAGATTGCATTCGCTTTTTTTCCTGCTCGTCGTTGCCGCCGCCTCCGTGCAAGCGCAGACCGAAACGGTGGCTTATTGGAACTTCAACAGTTTGTCCATCGCCGCCGCCTCCGCTCCCGGAAGCGGTGGGGTGCCGACTTCCATCACCGCGAACCTGGGCACGGGAACGCTCTCTCTCACCGGCTGGACCGGTCTGGTGGATGACTTCGGGGGATCCACGATCAATGCGGTGGGGACCGACCCTGCAGAAGAGTCCCTCAGTTTGGTTTCCAGCACGGGCAATGGCAGCTACATCGAATTGCAGCTCAACTTGGCGGACTACGCGGACCCGATTCTCACCTTCGTAACGCGTGGCACATCTTCCGGCTACACGACGGGAACTTGGTCCTACAGCGTCGGCGGAGGAAGTTTCACCAACGTCACGGGGGTGAATACCGCTACGACCAGCACCACCTTTGCCCTGGCCACCGTCGACCTGACCGCCATCAACGCCGTGGATGGCCAAGCCAACGTCCGTCTTCGCTACACCGTGAGCGGAGCCACCACGACGAGCGGAAACAACCGGATCGACAACCTCGTGGTCGCCGCCAGAGTCACGCGCGACACCACGGCACCGCTGGCTACGGCGTTTGCTCCTCTGGACAACGCCTCCAACGTCCCCGTGACCACGACGCCCACCGTCACTTTCAACGAGGCGATGCAAAAAGGGACCGGCAACATTGTGATCCAGCGGAGCGCGGACAACTCCATCGCGGAGACCATCGCCGTTTCGTCCTCCCAGGTCACGATCAATGGCGGTGCGGTCACGATTGCGCCGAGCGCGAACCTCGCGAATTCCACCGGTTACTACATTGAAATTCCCGCCGGAGCGCTCAAGGACTTGGCCGGGAACAACTACGCGGGGGTGAGCGGGGCCACGGCTTGGAATTTCACGACCAGTGCCCCCACAGCACAACCCACCGCTACGGAGACGTTTGTCAGCGGATGGAAAGTTGGACCCACCGGGGCATCCGTCGTGGCGGATTATTACGCGGAGGGAAGCGGTCAGGCGAATTTCGCCCGGTTCGATGTGGGGGTGTTCAACTTCACCAAGATCGACTTCGGTTTGTCCGGGGCCTCCCAGATCACGGGCGTGACCACCGCAGAATTCACCCTGCGCCAAAACTTCCGCACCTTCACCACCGGAACGCAATTCGAGTTTTTCTTGACCACGGATTCACCCACCGGAAAAACCTTCAACCCGACCATTGCCAATGGGATTGACCCGTCCCAGTTCAGCAACGCACCCGTCTCTCTCGGCCAGTTCAGCTACACTCCCACGTCGGTCGACCCGACCTTCAACACGTTCTCCCTCAACCTGAGTCCGACCGCCAGCGCCACCTTGGCGGCGCGCATCAACACCGGTGAGGATTTCAGCATCATCCTCGCCGCGGTGAACGCGCCAGACGCCATCACCTTTTCGGGCAAAGGCAACACCTTTGACCCGGGCGATCCCGCCCTCAAGCTCACCATCGCCGAGACCACCGGCGTGGACTCAACCCCGCCCACCGTGGTGTTCTTCACTCCGGCCGACGGCGGTGGCGGTCTGCCCATTGGATCCAATTTGCGCATCAACTTCAATGAGATCATCCGCAAAGGCTCCTCCGGCACCATTTCCATCTTGCGCAGCGCCGATAACTCCGTGTTTGAAACCATCTCGGTCACCAGTTCCCAGATCACCACCAATCTCGGCACCGTAACGATCGATCCGGCCAACTCCCTCGAATCCGCCACTGGTTACTATGTGCAGATCAGCCCGGGAGCGATCGAGGACGTCAGCGGCAACGCCTTCGCCGGCATCAGCGACTCCACCACCTGGAATTTCAACACCGCGCAGCCGCCGATCACCAACACCGGTCCCTTTGTGGCTTCGCAAAATGCTCCGGCCGGAACCGTCGTCGGTCAGCTCAACAGCAACATCAACGGCAAGGAAGGCATCAGATACGCGGTGCTCGGCGGCAGCGGAGGCACCACCATGATGAAGGCGGTGCCGGGCAGCGGCTATCTCGTCACCCCGCTCTTTACGATTGGAGACACCATCAATTCCGCCGCCGGTGCGTTGAATTCGACCTCCGCCGGAAGCTTTTCCCCGGTGGGCACACTCGACGGCATTGGAGCTTATTTGCTGAACGCCACTACGGTGCGCGTCTTCACCAATCACGAAATCGAACTGCCCGCCAGTGGCTCCGCAGGCTACCCTTACACTCTCGCCAATGGCACCGTGATTTCGAAGGGAGGTTCACGGATCAGCTATTTTGATGTCGACAAGGCCACGCGCCGGGTCGTCGACGGCGGATTGGCGATCGCGCGAATGTATGACCGCACCGGCGCGGTGGTGACCAGTTCCACCCAACTGGACCAGGGTGGCTTGGATCGGACGTGCTCCGCCTCCCTCTTCGAGCCGAATCTTTGGGGACCCGGACGTGGCCTTGTCAATCGGATCTACATCATGGGGGAGGAGACTTCCACGTCCTTTGGTCATCCGCACGGCGGCACCATCTGGGCACTCGATCCCTCCAACGGCGATTTTTGGGCTCTGCCGGATTTCGGTCGCGGCTCCTGGGAGAATGCGGCGCTCGTCGACACCGGGACCACCACGCACGTGGCTTTCCTGCTCGGGGATGATGCCCCAGCCCGTCCCCAGTATCTCTACGTCGGGCAGAAGAGCACCGCGGTGGGTGCGAACTTCGTGGAGCGCAACGGTCTCAAGGGCGGCCAGTTGTATGTCTGGAAAACCACCAACGGCAACACCACCCCCCAACAATTCAACGGCACCGGAGCCAGCCGGACCGGCACCTGGGTGGCGATCAATGCCCGGGATGCTTCCAAAGCCGGCACCACGGGTCACGATGCCCAGGGCTACAAAAACGACACCACCCTCGGCCAGGAAGCCAGCGCGGCCGGAGCGTTCCTCTTCTCCCGGCTCGAGGATGTTTCCACCAGTCCCACGGACGGCAGCATCGTGGCCTTCACTTCCACCGGTAGGGGCTCCGTTTACCCTCTGGATAACTGGGGGGACACCAATATCATCGACATCGATTTCAACGCCAGCGCCGTTCCCACGGCCGGCACGGTGCGGATTCTCTATGATGGCGATGACGCCGGCGGCGGCCAGTTCATGACGCCTGAGCAGGGTCTGCGGTGCCCGGACAATCTCGATTGGGCGGACGACGGTTTCATCTATGTCCAGGAGGACCAAGCCAACCAGAACGGCAACTTTGGAGCGGCCGGGTTTGAAACCTCGATCTGGAAACTCCATGCCACCACCGGGGCGGCCGTGCGTCTGGCGGAGACCGATCGAACCACCGTTCTGCCGCTGGGCTCCACCGACACCAATCCCGGCGACGTGGGCAACTGGGAGTCGTCTGGCATTCTCGACGTATCCTCGCTCTTTGGAGAAGCCCCCGGGGAACTCTTCCTCTTCGATTTGCAGGCGCACAGTGTGAACAATGGATTGATTTCCTCCAAGCAACTTTATGAGGGAGGTCAGCTCTGTTTCCTGGAGAAAGGAACAGAGAAGGGTGCCTTCAAGGTCAACCCAAACACGGGCATCATCACCATCGCCAATCCCGAGGTCATCGATCTGGCGGTTCAGTCCACCTATCAATTGCGCTTGCAGGCCTTTGACGGCACCAATCACACGTTGAATCAAGTGACCATCAACATTGGCAACAGCCCCTTCACCCCATCCAACAGCTTCAAGATCGCGACTTACAACATCAGCCACTACCGCACCACGGCGGGCATGCTCATCACCGATCTCAGCACACTCTCCAACACCCAGAGCCAGAACATCGCTCGCGTCATCCAACGCAACAATCCTGACATCATCCTCCTCAACGAGTTCGACTACGACGAGGACGGGCGCGCCATCCGCCTCTTCCAGGACAATTATCTGGAGGTCAGCCAAACCGGGGAGGCTCCGGTCTATTATCCTTACGTTTTCATCACCCCGGTGAACACCGGCGTCCATTCCGGATACGACTTGGACAACAACCGCGGCGTGGTCTCCACCCCCGGCTCCGGCAACGGTTACGGCGAGGACGCCTTCGGGTTCGGGGATTATCCCGGCCAATACGCCATGGCGGTCCTCTCCAAGTTCCCCATCGACACCCCCAACGTCCGCACCTTTCAAAAGTTCCTGTGGAAGGATATGCCCGGGGCCCTGCTGCCCAATGATCCGGACATCGTCGGCACCGGAGATTGGTATAGCCCCGCGGAGCTGAACGTGTTCCGCCTCTCTTCCAAGAGCCACGCCGATGTGCCCATCCTTATCAATGGAACACGGCTTCATGTTCTCGCCAGTCACCCCACACCTCCCGTATTTGACACCGGCGCCCCTTGGAAGGCTGGAGTGGATCACAACGGCCGCCGCAATAGCGATGAAATCCGTCTCTGGTCCGACTACGTCAACCCCGCGGTTTCCTCCTACATTTACGACGACACCGAAACCGCCGCGACCGCTTCCGGAGGGTTGCCGGCGAATACGCGCTTTGTCATCATGGGAGATCAGAACGCCGACAACAATGAGGGCGATAGCACCGATCCTGCCATCAAGCAAATCCTCGGCGGCATCGCCACCGTGGGTGGTGCCACGATTCCTGCCAATGCGTTTGTCAACACCACCTTCGTGCCCGCTGGCGGTGCGGGCCCGCAACCGGACGATACCGCCGGGTTCAGCAGCGGTGTTCGCGTCGATTATGTTCTGCCCTCCGCCTTTGGACTGACCGTGGATAGCGGCGGCGTCTACTGGCCGGGCTCCGGTGACCCCATGGCCGCGGCCATCACGGCGACCGATCACCACATGGTCTATCTCAACCTCACGCTCAGCGGTGTCCCACCGGCGGAGGATACAACGCTCACCACCTATTATGCAGGAGCCTCCGGTTTGACCGGGACGGCCTTGCAGACCGCTCTGCACAACATCATCGATGACCACAGCGTGATCGACTACAACACCGCCGCCAGCGTCATGAGAATCATCGACGAGGCTCCGGGGAGCAGCGATTCCGTCCGCCTCATCTACTCCAATGCCAATCTTCCCAAGCTCTCCACGCAATGGAACCGGGAGCACGTCTGGCCGCGTTCCGACGGGGTGGGCGAGGATGGGCCGGACTTTTCCGACCTGCACCATCTCTTCCCGTCCGAAGCGAGCGTCAACAGCGTCCGCTCCGCCCTGCCGTTTGATGAGAGCACCAATCAACAGAGCAGCCCGTTTGCTCCGGAGTCCTTTGCCGATTCCAATTCCTTCGAACCGTTGGATCGCGACAAGGGAGTCGTGGCCCGAGCCCTCCTCTACATGGCGGTGCGTTACGACGGCAGCGACGCCTTGACCAGTGATCTCCAACTTGCGGACAACACCTCTCCGACCGGGACCCATGGCGTCCTCAGCACCTTGCTGGCTTGGCACCGGGCTTTCCCTCCCACTGATTTTGAGCGGGCCCGGAACAGCGCCATTTACAGCGGTGTTCAGGTCAATGGCATTGCCTACGCCCAGGGAAATCGCAATCCGTTCATCGATTTCCCACAGTTCGTGGATGGGATCTTTGTGGGCAGCAGCGCTCAGTCTTTCAGCAAGTGGCAACTGCAAAACTTCACCTTGGCTCAGTTGCTGAACGATGCGGTCTCCGGTCCCAATGCGGATGGGGACGGGGATGGAAGAACCAACTATGCGGAATACCTCACCGGTGGCAATCCGAAGTCCGGCATCGATCCGCTGCTGACCATCAACCGCAGTGGCGGCAATCTCGTGCTTTCTTTCCTCCGCCCGAAAGGCATCACGGAACAGACGATTCTGCAAAGCTCCCAGACTCTCGGCTCCACCAGTTGGCAAGCGGTGGCCAACTGGCAGGCGTCTGCTTCCTACCTCGACATGGGTGACTACGAGCAAGTCAACGTCTCTTTCCCGGCCTCAAGTGCCAAATTCTGGCGCGTCGTGTTTCAATAACCCCAACTCACGAGGTGACCGGTCAAACCGGAGCTGGTGTGCTGTTTTGCAATTGTCTATTCATCATTAGACCATCCCAGCCGCCTGGTGAGCACGCTTGATCTTTTCGAGAATCTCCTCACCTTTGGCCTTCCAGACGTATCGGACTGGATTCAAATCGCGTTCCGCGATGTAGCCCTCGATGGCTTCGACCAGCTGAGGAACACTGCCAAAGCTCCCGTCGCGCACGCAAGCAACGGTGAGATCGCGGAAGAAGCGTTCGACAAGGTTCATCCAAGACGAGGATGTTGGTGGAAAATGCCGGACCATTCGATCTTCGCCGTGCTGTTTCTTGTGACGATGATTTCGCCATTTGATCCACGATCCCACTCGGGGATCTGCTTCTTCAGAAACCCGAGCCACTGAACGTGAGTATGCCGCTCGGCCGGATCCCGGATCATCGCTCCGTCGAGATACCTGAGGGCAGCAAACAGCGCCACCCTGCCGCGCCGGATGAAATCGTGCGTGGCCGTGTGCACGTGGCCAATGCCAAGCGGCAGTCCAGGTTGGGTTCTCTCCAGAGCCTGGCATTGACTCTTCTCGTCGCAGCAAAGCACAAGTGCCCGCTCGGGCGGATTGAGATCCAATCCGATGACATCCCAGAATTTTGCTTCGAACTGCGGATCCTTGGATAGCTTGAACGTGCGCTTTCTGTGGGGTTTGATGTCGTTGGCTGACCAAAGCTTATGAACGGTGTGATTGCTGACGCCCTTGGCTCGGGCCATTTTCCGCGTTGACCACTGGGTGCAGCCAGCCGGTGGCCGGGGGGCCTCGGCGATGATCTCAGCCTTGAGTTCCATGCTGATCACCGGTTTGCGGCCACTTCGACGGCCTTCCTGGCGTCCATCCACGCCCCCATTGCGAAACCGCTTTTCCCAGTGACTCACCCCGTCTACCCTCATCAAGGTGATGCGACAGCGCTTGACCATCCGTTGGGAAGACGTCGGCGGAGATCGGAAGTGGAGAAACAGGTAAAGCCCTATCGGTCACTCCAAACCCGAAATCTATTTTTGGACAGCCAATTCGCTAACATTACGCTAGGGTAGCCCGCCCAACATTCTGCACTTTATGATTTTTTTGTTTCAAGCACGCAAATCATTCGCTCCGCGATTCTTTTTCGGGAGACGCATTCTGCTGGACGGACTACACTAGTTCGCCGGAATGAGCGACTCTTGCGAAATGTTTTCTTTGCCGGTGAGGGATTGACCCTCAAGCGAATCGCCGCGCTTCGAAAAAACCGACAGCCCGGCCGGCGTGATGACCGCAAGCCCTTCGCCGAGCGCCATCCCCTGGCACATCGTTTTCCGTCCGTTCACCTCCCATGCAACCTTCTTCGCAATCTCCCCTCCGGAGATTGTCACATTTCCCTCGACCTGCCCGTCACCAACCTCCCGGAGAGACACGTAGTTTCCGTTGATTTTCTCAACCTCGACACGGGCATCTTCCATGTCGGCGGAGCCGATTCGAATCGCCTCCTTGTTGGTGACGCTCGATTTCCCCAGGGACCAGAATCCGATGAGCGACTGCCCCTCGGACTGACCGAAGATCTGGTAAACAGCAATCCCGTCATCCAACGCGACACCCAGCGTCATCCCGACCACAAGCCCGGTGCCGTGGGAAACCTCTTTTCCAATCTTCCACTCCAAAAGAACAAGGCCGTTCTTCACGCGAATCTCCACCTTCCCGCTGTAATTCGTTCCGTCGGGATTCCGGCCGCTGACTTGATGCGTCCCGACCAGACGCTCCGGATCGAAACTCTCCTCCCCGTCAGGCTCAGGCGTCGGCTCGACGGAACCTGCCCCGACAATCTTGCCCTCCGCGCCGCTCACATCCAGGTCGGCCCAGACATTTGCCTCTTTCTGATTCTCGTTGTCGTCCTTCAACCGCTGCGCCGACCAGAAGCGCACGAGCAACGTGCCGTCCGGTTGCCACCGGACGGCATCCATCCCGTCGGCAACGGGATCGGTGATCTCATTGAGCGGAGCCGCCTTCTCGCCCGTCAACTCATGGGGAATGGAAACTTCCTTCAGCGAGTTTTCGCCAGCCTTGTAGACGGTGACCGTCCGGCTGCGCGATGCTCCCGCCGTCACCGCCACGTAGCTGCGGTCTGGAGACCAAAGGAAGTCGGGAACGACAGACGACTCGAAACCGTAGTCGCTCGTCCCGTTCTCCTGATCCCAGAAGATTCCGAGCACCTTTCCGCTTGATGTCTTTACGGCATAGACCAGAGACTCTCCCTCCTTGTTCACCGGGACGATGTCGAGCGCGGCGAATGCCATGCCATGGACCGCGAAACATGTGAACCAAACGAGTTTTTTCATCGCAACTTTCACTCTTACCCGCGACTCCCTCGTCAATTTCCCGGGCTCGGTCAATTATCTTCTGAACGGCAGCAGTTTTTCGGCAGATTCGCTCCGCGCGGGAGAGCGTGAGTCGCCTTTCCGTCAACTGCTCGGAGTTTCCTTTGGGCCGCCCGCCCACGAATCACCGGTCGGCGTGGGATGGTGGGGGCAGTCGATTCATGGGAGGCTTGAGTGGGTTTCAGTTGGCAAGTTATCGTGTCAGCTCTTCGATCACGATGTCGTCCAGAAGCAGGGGCGCAAACGCGATGAAGTTGACGGACTCCTTCTCGCAATCGGAGTGCTGCAGTGTCAGGGTGAGCGTTTCCTTGCCATCGATCCACAGCGTCCACTTCGTCCCCGCGCTCTCGACGGCGAACCGGTGCCATTGCCCTTGGACCAATGGCGCGTGGCCTTTGCAGTTGATTCCGGGCACCTCGTAGGCGTTCAGCGGTTTGAAGATGTCCGCCGGCCCGTGGCTCTTCATGGTGTTGCGCGGGTCGTTCACGTCATAGGTGAAATCCCGTTCGCTGATGAAGACGCAATCGTTGGTTTCCTTGCGCGGCAGATGGGCGTCGACATCACCGATGTGCCAGATCGGCACCCCGGTCTTCACGGGCGGAAACCCCGCGTTGATGACCACGGAAAGTCGGGCGTCTTCACTGTCGAACCGGACGCGGTAGGAAACCCGCACGTCGCGGGCCTTGAACTGCGGGTCGATCGATTTCCCGTGCGCTTGGCCGGGGTGGAGCTTGGGGTCGTAGATGCAGGCGATCGCGCCATCGCGCAGTTCCCAGTTCTCCGCGACGTTCCATTCCTCGTTGTTGAACTTGGTTTTGTCGGGCGTGCCGGAGCTGAAGTCTTCCCGGATCAGCACGGTGCCAGGTTTGCCTGACCCTCTGGGTCCGGCGATGAAGTCGCGGTCGGCCTGGCTGAGACGCTCCAGGGGCACGGTGACCGTGGTGCCGTTGGCGCGCCGGATCAGCACATCCTCGCCTTGCATGCGCAGGTATTCGCCTTGCAGGGTGCGGCCGCTGCCCGCTTCTGTCCAGGTGCGGGGCGCAGCTGCGCCAGTGAGGGCGCTGGCAAGGACTAGGGCGGCGGTGAGGCAGGGGACAAACCCGGGGAGACGGGGACCCGAGTAAACCGAGGGGAGCGGGTGGTGGATCATGGCCTGTTGACGGATAACTGGACTGAAAGATGGATGTTCCTTTTGAAACCGAAAGAATTTTCCTGTTAGAGCCCGCCCGCCCACGAGTCACCGGTCGGCGAGGGATGGTGGGGTTCAACGTCCTGGCCTTCGGTTTGCCTGGGCGCGGCAAGACCCACTTCCTCGCCACGCTGGGACAGGAACTCATCCTGCGCCATGGCAAACGGGTATTGTTTCGGCCGACTTTCAAGCTGGTGGGCAAGCTGTTGACCGCCAAGCGCGACCTGAGGTTGGAAGCCGAACTGAAGAAGCTCGACCGCTACGAAGTGCTCATCCTCGACGACATCGGCTGCGTTCAGCAAAGCCGCGAGGAGATGGAAGTGCTCTTCACGCTCCTGGCCGAGCGCTATGAGCGGCGGAGTTTGCTCATCAGCTTTCAGCCAGTGGGATCAAACCTTCAAGGACCCGCTCACCACGATGGCGGCGATCGACCGGTTGGTGCATCATTCGATCATCCTGGAGTTTGACGGGGTGAGCCAGCGGGTGAAAAAGGCCGCTGAAAGGGCGGGCAAGTCGGACGAAACCACCGCCGGTTCCCATCCACAACTTTTGACGATACCCCGCTTCTCACCTTGGCTTGGCCCACCCTGGCCGCTCTTCAATCACATAGTCTGCGACGACGTAGTTGGTTCCGTCCCGGAGGAAATAGAGTTTCACCGGGTGATCCACCCCATACATATAGAGCCATTTCTGGAAGTCGGCCACGCTGAGAATCCGGTTGTAGCCCAGCTGAACCAGGATATCACCCTTCCGCACCCCCATGGTTTGGGCTGGGCTGTTGTCCCAGACGTCCTCGATCGCAACCCCGCCCTGGTGAGTTTTTTCCGTCGGGAAGTAGCGCTTTTCTTCCTCCTTCAGCGGTCGCACGGAAAAGCCGGTCCATGGGGACTTTAGGCTGCGTTTGGTCTTGAGACTTTCGTAAATGTTGAAGCAGAGATTGATCGGCAGCAGATGCGTTTCGCGCGTTGTTTCCAGGTGTCCGGGATTCAATGGCGGTTTGAACCCGGTGAAAATGGCCGCCACTTCTCCGGTATCCGCGTGAAATACAGGCCCTCCGATGGACTCATCTGGGATCGTCAGGCTCGCGCGGAACATGGTCGATGCGAGACTGTGTTGATAGCAGAGCTTGGTATTCAATGCGGTGACCGCTCCATCGATGAACCGGAGCGTTCCTCCAGGTTCGCGCGCCACCGCTTGCAGGCGTGCGCCAGGAATTGGTTCGCGGGTTCGGGCGGAGCTCACGAAAGTCAGATCGGATTCGGACTCCAGCTTGAGAATGCCCAGATTCAAGGTCGGTTCCACACCGATCACCCCGGCCTCATAGGTTACCCCGCCGACCCTCGCTGAAATGCGTTCGAGAAGCACGCCAGACGCAGGATCGATGAGGTTTTGGTAAGCGGTCAGCACAAATCCCTCTTTCTCCACCACAAAGCCGAGTCCGCGTGGAGGCAGCGGTTCTTGTTGACCGGCGGCCACAAAGACCACTCCGCGTTCGCCGGCAAGC
>QQNE01000059.1 GCA_003402735.1 Verrucomicrobiota bacterium | reverse complement strand
CGTTCAGTTCCCCTGGCTTGGTCGGGTCGTAGCGAACCCCGAGGAGATCATACACCGTGTTTTGGTATTCCTTGCGGCTCAATCGATACAGCGCCACGGCGGGGCGAGCCGCCATGCGCGCTGCCTTTCCCTCCTTGATCAGGGAATCCAGTCTGCCGACAAAGACAGCGATCTCCTCCTGGGTCGGTTGCTTTTCTTCTTCCGGGGGCATTTCGCCGGAATTCACCTGCTCGATGACCTCGGCCCAGTGATGGGTGTCCGCACCGAGTTTGAAGTCGCGCGAGAGCCGGTCGATGCGCAGGTCCCCCTTCTCCTTTTCCGGACCATGGCAGCGCAGGCAATGGGCCTCCAGAAAGGCTTCAAACGGTTCCGCTGCGGGGTGCGTGCCGAGAAGGGCCAGGCTGGTGGCGAGGGCGGCGCAAAAAAGGGGAGGGGTTCGGAGTTGGACCATCGGGGCAGGGGCAAGCGGAATCAAAGGCCACACTTTTTTTCCCTACACTCCCGAAACGGGCAAAGTCTGACGGAAATTTCCCGACCGAATCGGCGAGGGCTTTCCAAAGGGGTTGGAGGCTTGTCGAAGGCCATTCCCTTCGGCCGCACGTCCCTGAGGATTTACACAGATTCATCGCCAATGGAGACGAAGCGCCGCCCATGAGAAGCACGCGGGGAAGCCGCGGATCGTGCGCGATGGTGGCAAATTCTGGAGGTGGTCCCGACGTGGATGGCCGGTGTTGACGGGGGCGAGGGCAGGGTGGAAAACATTGTCGAGGTTGCTGGAGCCGTCGGTTTTGGCAATGACCCAAATTTTCCTTTCCCAAGCCGTCATCCATTCCCTCAAACCAATGACACGTCTGCTCGTCTCTCTGCTGGTGTGCCTCCTGGCCCAGGCCAAGGCTTCGCCGGTCAAGTTGATCTTCGACACCGACATGGGCAACGATGTGGATGATCTCATGGCGCTTTGCATGATCCACAGTCTGCAGAAGCGCGGCGCGTGCGACTTGCTCGCCGTCACGATCACCAAGGATCATCCGCAGGCCGCAGCGTTCGTGGATGCGGTGAACACGTTTTATGGCTACCCGGACACGCCCATCGGCGTCGTGCGGAATGGCGCGGGCCGGGAGCCGGGAACGTTCAACCTGTTGGCCGACGAGAAAAACCCGGATGGGTCGTTGCGCTATCCGCATGATCTCAAGGGCGGGGCTGATGCCCCCGAGGCGGTCGGTTTGATCAAGGAGATCCTCTCCGGGCAGCCCGACGCGAGCGTGGTGATCGTGCAGGTCGGCTTCTTCACCAATCTCGCGCGTCTGCTCGATGATCCGGAGGCCAAGGCGCTCGCCGCGCGGAAGGTGAAACTCTTGAGTCTCATGGCCGGGGCTTTTCAGACGGTGCGGTTCGACACCCGGCATCTTGAATACAATGTGAAACTGGATGTGCCCGCTGCGCAGAAACTCGCCAGGGAGTGGCCGACGCCCGTGGTCTGGAGTGGCTATGAGATTGGCGTGGCCGCGGCCTTTCCGCACGTGGTGATCGAGCAGGATCTGGATTACCTTCCGCATCATCCGCTCAAGGAGGCCTACTTCCTCTACAGTCCGCCCCCGCACGATCGTCCCACTTGGGACCCGACCGCATTGCTTTATGCGCTGATGCCTGACCGCCACTATTTCGACCTCTCTCCACCAGGCACGGTGACCGTTGAGAGCGATGCCGCCACGCTCTTCCGTCCCTCAAAAGATGGTCAGGGCAGGCACCGCTTTCTCATCATGTCCACCGCCCAGAGCACGAGGGTGCGCGAAGCCATCGTGCAGCTCTGTGTCGAACCTCCACAGGCCCCGAAGAAGTGAGATCGGAACCTCCGCGCATCGTGGTCGTGGGCTCGCTCAATGTGGATCACACGCTGCGGGTGCCGCGCCTGCCCGGCCCCGGGGAGACCGTGACGGCGAGCCGCATCCTCACCGGTTTTGGCGGCAAAGGCGCAAACCAAGCGGTGGCGGCAGCGCGCGCCGGAGGCAGGGTGACGATGATTGGATGCGTGGGCAGGGACGACTTCGGCCGTCTTTGCCTCGAAGCCCTCCAAGCCGAGGGGATCGATACCTCGGGCATTTCGCGTTCCGATGTCCCGACGGGCAGCGCGTTCCTGGCGGTGGACGGCGCGGGGGAGAATCTGATCATCGTGAACCCAGGGGCCAATCACGCGATCGCGGAGGCGGACATCGAACGTCATGCCGGGGTCATTCGCGCCGCCGATGCGCTGGTTCTCCAACTCGAGTGCCCATTGCCAGTGGTGCGTCGGGCGGCGGAAATCGCGCGGGCCGCAGGGGTTCGGGTCATTCTCAATCCATCGCCGTTGAGCGATGCCTTTCTGGCGGACCGATTCGACGTGGATGTGGTGATCGCGAATGAGGGGGAAGCGGCGAGACTTGCGCCGGATCGCGATTTGCGGAAGGCGAGATGTCGTCAGTTGATCATCACGCGGGGTGAGGAGCCGACCCTGAGCATCACCGCAGCGGGTCTGCGCGAAGAGGCTCCTCCGAAGGTCGTGCCGGTGGATACAGTGGGGGCGGGAGACGCTTTTGCCGGGGCTTACGCAGTGGCGAGCAGCGAGGGAAATGACGAGGCCTTTGCCATCGCCTTTGCGAACCGCGCCGGAGCCCTGGCGACGCTTGCCGATGGCGCGCAACCCTCGATTCCGACCCGTAGCGCCATCGAGGCCTTTGGGCGGGGGTAAGCCGGTGGTTGGAAGTCCCTGGGAGAAGCCACGCAGAGACCAACCCCGGAAAACGGCTTGAACTCTTCGATTGGTGCGATTCCAGCGCTTCGATTAGAGTGAGCTGGCCGGAGAAGCGGGACCAGGCGCGGCCAGGTTCGAGCACGATTCTGCTCTCGCCCACCGGCGGGGGGGCCTTCCGCCTCAAGAACGGCGGCATGCCTCGATAGACCTGCCACAGCGTCTGGCCGTTGCGATCCAGCGCGCGGCGCAGTTGGCACTGTGCCCGGACGCTGAGCTGGGGATGATCCTTTTCTCCATGGAACCTCTCATGGCTCGATTCCCAACTGCGCGGTTCGCTCCTCGTCGTCGCCAGCCTCACGGTTGATCGAGTTTTTGCGCTTGAAAAGGGAGCTCCGTTTTGGACGGCCAGCGTGAGTCGATGTGGATGGTGGTTTGCGGAATGCGATGGCGATTCCGCTCCGAATGAGGAGGGCGAGGCGGAATTCCCCGGGAATCCGGGGTGGATGGGCGTGAGGCCGGGGGATGTTGGCCTAACGCGGGCGCGGTTCTGGAACCGGGGGTCTGAAGCGGGTGGTTGGGTGGGGCGGGCGGGGAAACCTGCCCGGTGCGCCGGGGGGCGGTCCCTTTTTCTCGAAACTCGGGTCGGGCGTGCCGCGCCACATCCTTGGGATGAACGGAAATTCCTCGGTGAGGTGATAGGCGTAAGTGCCGTTGGGAAACTCCGGAGTTGTTTCGTAACGGCCATTGCACTCATCCAGGTCCCCAGAGCCGTGGACGAACTCGAAATCAGCGGTGAAGGTGCCGTCGGGGCTGCCGCCAGGACCGCCCTCGCGTTGGCCCTTTTTCAGAGCGTAACTGGAGCGCAATTTTTTCAGCGGGCTGTTCGGGTCCCTCGGATCACTGAATCCGAAGGCGCTGTAGATTGGGAAACCATCGGCCGCCCATCCGATGAGAAGCGGCTTCTGGCCGTCGCCCCCCAGTTTTGCGATGTGACCGGTCGGCATGGCGTGGTAATGATAGGAGCCATCCGGTTGGACGTGCGCGTGGCTGGAGTCGAGTCCCAGGTCCAAGGAACCGGTGGCAGCCTCGTAGTTCCAGTTGCGGTCCCCGTTCCAGAATTCGGCGGTTCCTGGATCGAAGGGAACGCCGTTCAAGGCCACGCCGAAAGCGGCCCGTCGCAACGGTGTGGGAGCGGCGGCGGCTTCGGGTTTGATGGGGACGCGATACTCGTGCCGTTGTGGCAGGATCTGGTTCGGGTTTCGTGGGTTGGGAAAGGTTCCGGTCTCATGATCCGGGATGCCGTTGGACTGGATGATTCTGGCATGATCTGCAACGGTGATCTGGAATTGGTGGAGGTCTTCCGCCGAGGCGAGGGCACTGGCTCCCAGGGCCATCAACCAGGCAACTCTGTTTGTCTTCACGGCCGGATTTTGACACAGGTCCCGCAAAAGTTGCCAAACTTTACATCCTCCTTACAATGTCGGCGGGCGCGCTTGACTTCTGACCAATCAACCATCGGCTCTCCTCGTCTCCTCATCGTGGAAGATGATCGGGTCTATTCCAGTTTGCTGCGGGACTACTTTGTGCCGATGGGCTATGGGGTGGAAATTGTCCATGACGGGGGCAGCGGCGTGGAGCGGGCTCTCGGGGAAATCTGGCACGCCGTCATCCTGGACGTGATGCTTCCGGGGTTGGACGGATTTGAGGTTCTGAAAAAGATTCGCAAAGAGAGCGATGTTCCGGTGCTGATGTTGACTTCGCGCGGCGACGAGATGGACCGCATCGTCGGGTTGGAAGTGGGGGCGGATGACTATGTTCCCAAGACGTTTTCGATGCGTGAATTGCTGGCCAGGCTGCGCGCCGTGACCCGCAGATCGGTGAGTCGTCCGATGAACGGTGGGAGGGGTGAGGAATCCGAAGTGATGGCCGGTCGGCTGCGGATCAATCGCGACACGCGGGTGGCCTTGCTCGACAATTGTCCCCTGATGCTGACCCACGTGGAATTTGAGTTTCTGTTCAGTCTTGCGAAAGCGAGGGGCCGGGTCAAATCGCGGGAACAGCTCCTGGATGAGGTGCGGGATCGCGACTGGGAAGTGTTCGACCGGAGTGTGGACGTTCACATCGCGGCGCTGCGCAGGAAATTGGGGGACGACGCCAAGGATCCGAAGTTTATCCGGACGGTGCGCAGTGTGGGTTACATGTTGATTGCGCCCGAATGAGAGCGGGGTGGTGTGGAATTTGTGCGCATGAAGCAAATGGCAGTCCGGTTCCATCTGAAGATCCCCGCAAAACTGCTTGCTGGATTTGCCGCCAACCTCTTGTTGTTGGCGATCGGCTTCACCTGGGTTTTTCAGGCACAATTCGGGAGCGCCACCAATGAACTGTTCGCCGCGATCGCCGAACCGAGGATCCAGGCCGTGGCACAGCGGATCGGCGTGGATCTGCGGATGGGCGGTCGGGAGGGCTGGGATGAGGTCTTGCGGCTCGCCTCGAGTCGGCTCGACATCGAGTTCGCCCTGTTCGACGCCGAGCTCAGGCCGATGGCCGGTGAGATCCAGGAGTTGCCTCCGGAGGTGGTGCAGCAGGTCCGAGCCGGGTTGATTCGGCGCCGCCCACCGCCCCGTCACCCGCCACAGGAGCCTCCTCCGCCCGAGGCCGGGTTCGAACCTCCCTTGCCGCCTCATCCTCCCGGGTGGAACCGGCCACCGCATCGGGAGCCGGAGCCTGAGCCAATGAATCCGGCCCAGTCCAGTTACCCCAAGATGACCGCACGCAGTGGCAGTCCCCGGGCGTATTGGGTGTTTTCGATGGTGCCGGTGATCGATTCCCCGCGCGGGTATCTGCCGTTGGTGCTGGCGATGAGATCGGATTCGTTGACGGGCAAGGGGGTCTTTTTCGATCCGATGCCGTGGGTGTATGCGGGGATGGGTGTGCTGCTGGTTTCCGGGTTGATCTGGGTTCCGTTGGCGATCGATTTGACCCAGAGCTTGCGGAGGATTGGTCGAGCGACGGGGCGGATTGCCGAGGGAGATTTTGCGGTGAGCGTGCCGGACGCATCGCGCCAGGATGAACTGGGGGATCTGGGTCGGTCGGTGCAGGTCCTGGCGGAAACGCTGGACGCCCAGGTGATGGGACAGAAGCGGTTCCTGAGTGATGTGGCGCACGAGTTGTGTTCACCGATCTCGCGGCTTCAGGCTGCGTTGGGGATTTTGGAAGTTCGTACAGACGAAGCCAGCCGGGCGCAAGGCTTGGCCAGAATCAACACGGAAGTGCAGCAGATCGGGATGCTGGTGAACGAGTTGCTCAATTTTTCCAAGGCGAACCTGAAGCGGGAGGTCAATTTGAAGCGGCTCGAACTGGGGCCGTTCGTCCTTGCTGTGGTGGAGCGTGAGGAGGCGGGAAGCGCGGAGATCCGAATCGACATTCCGGACGGACTGGGAGTGCGGGCGGACGAAGTCCTGCTGGCGCGGGCGCTCGGCAACCTGCTCCGCAACGCCGTTCGGTATGCAGGCCACGCCGGAGGGATTGTCATTCAGGCGAGGCGCAACGGGGAGGAGATCGAGATCAGGGTCCAGGATTCCGGTCCGGGAGTGCCAAAGGAGTCGATGGGGCGGCTGTTCGAGCCTTTCTACCGGCCAGACCTGGCCCGAACCCGGGAGAGTGGCGGGGTCGGTCTCGGTTTGGCGATCGTCAAGACCTGTGTGGAGGCCTGTCGGGGGACCGTCGGGGCGAGGCTGCGGGAGTCCGGTGGTTTGGAGGTGACGGTGCGGTTGCCGGGGAATTGATCGGGGCGGCGGGTCCGGGTGCAGCGAGCCGCCCCGTCCCGTCCCCTTTTTGAGGAAACGGAGGCGGGGCGTCGCAGGTAGATCAAGCCGTCCGGGAGATCTCGGTCAGAGCGAGCGCAAGAAGTCCATCAGTTGTTGGCGTTGGATCGGGAGCAGCCGGAGGTATTTGTCTCGGGAACCAGCCGCCTCTCCATCGTGAGCGCGGATGGCGGCATCGATGCTGGGAGCGCGGCCGTCGTGGAGATAGGGGGCGCTGAGCCTGAGGCCCCAGAGGGGAGCGGTGCGCATCTCCTTACCGGTGACCGTTCCTTGGGTGATGCCATCCCCGAGGCTTCCCATCTGGTGGACGAGGAGATCCGAATAGAGGTTCACGGGTTTCCTTGAAAGTGCAGTGACGGGGTTTGGGCCGGTCATGAAAGTGGGGGTGTGGCAGACGGCGCAATCGGTCAACGGGCTCGTGAAGAGCGTGCGGCCGGCGGTGCTGGAGGGAGTGGGAGGCAAGGGCAACGGCGGGGCGAGGAAGCGCATGAAGTCGGCGGCGGCATCGATATCCGCTTTGCCGGTGGCCGGGTCGGTGGTGTCCTCCGGATCGGCGATGGTGTCGGTAGCCGCGAGGAGTTGTTGATCGCCATTCGGCGCATTCTCCACGGGGAAAAAGCGGTTGGTGATTCCCATTTCGTTGAGGTAGGCATCGGCGGAAAAGGCGAGAACCGTGGCCTGTTGCGCTTTCCAACCGAACCTTCCGATCCGGGTGGCTCCGCTGACGACGTCTCGAACTTGGTTGGCCCGGCCGCGGATGCCGTTGATCGGGGGACGAGTGGCCTGATGCAGAATGGCCTCGTCCGGAATGGCTTCGATGAGACCGAGACCGAAGACCGGGGTCGATTGGCGGAAGGCGGTGACATTCGCCTGAGCCGGAACAACCTCTTGAGCGGCTGGAACGATGGCTTGGCTTTGCAAAAGGGAACCGCCCAGGCTTTCGAGCGGATCAAATCCGTTGGCCCCGAGTTGGCCGAAGCGGGTCACGACCACGGAACTGCCGCCTCCGGTGCCGCCCGCATTGTGACAGGAGACGCAGGAGACGTGGTTGAAGATGGGCCCAAGCCCACCTGCGGCATCCTCGGCGTGTTCAAATTCATCGAGTCCGGCACCGAAAGCGGCGAGCTCGGTTTTGGTCAGGCCTGGGAGAGGTCCGCCAAGCTGTGGGGCGCCTGGGGGGAGCGATGGGACGCGAGGCATCATGGTGGGCCGCTGGGCCGGCATTTTGGTGGGGGGCGGGGTGGGCCGTGGGGCCGCAGAACTCGCGCCCATCAGAGCGACGAGAAAACAGGCGGCCAATTCTGTGGCGGAAGCGAGGTCGTTGGGTTTCATGGGAGCAACGATCGCCGCTCCATGTAAAGACTTTGTGAAGACGCGTTCGGAGAGTTGTAATCAGGATGTAAATCCTGCGTTCTCAGCACTTTGTCGGGGGCTTGCCCCACGGAAACCGACGCCATCGAGGGCCGGACGGATCAAAACGTGAGCTTGATGCCGCCAAACGCGCCGAGACCGCGCCCGGGAAACCCGGCGATGACCTCATACGGCTGGTTGAACAGGTTCTCCACGGTGAAGTGCGCCTGGACATTGCGGGTGATCTGGAGGGAGCCGTAGGCGCGGCCGAGGAAGTAGCTGTTCCCGGTGATGGTGGCAAACGAGACGGGATCGAGATCCAAGCGATCCTGGATCAGTTGGCCCCCGAGCCCGAGCGTGAGGCGGTTCCTGACGAGGGTGTTGGCATCGAAACCGAGGGTGTGTTTGGGGCGACGGAGGAGTCGCTGGCCGGTGTCGGCATCTTCGGCCTGAAGATAGGTGTAGGCGAAACGATAGTGAAAGCGGTCCTGCCAAGAGCCTGTGAACTCGGCTTCGACGCCGGTGTTGCTGGCGCTCTGGAGGTTGACTACGGAGAGGGGGACGGCGAGGAAATCCGTGACAATGAGCTTGGAGATATCGTTGTCGAACCACGTCAGGGCGAGCGTGCCAATCTCTCCGATGTCCTGGGCAATGCCGGCATCCCAGCCGAGCGACGTCTCGGGTTGCAATCCAGGATTCCCGGTGAAGAAGGGGTTCCTGGCATAGAGTTCGAAGAAGGAAGGGGCGCGAAAGCCGGAACCGGTGCTGCTGCGGAACGTGGTGCCGCTCTGGGGAAGATGGTAGGCGGCGGTGCCGCGCCAGGTCAAGGCCTCGCCGATGGAGCGATAGCTCTCCCAGCGTCCGCCGGCGGTGAGGGTCAGGTGGTCGATCGGGGTGAGGGTCTGTTCGGTGTAGAGTGAGACCAAGGCATCGGCGGCGGTCACGGAGCCGTAGCCGGTGTTGGTCATGTCGCGCGTCTCATAACCTGTGCCGATGAGGGTGGTGAGGAAATCGTTCCACGTCAGGGTGTGGCGCCAATCAAAGACGAGTTTGCGGTGATCGACGATGCTCGCGGGCCCGGGGGGCGCGATGAATCCGAGGTCTTGCTGGAGCCAGCCTGTCACCAATTTCGTGTTCCAACGACCGGTCAGGCGGGAGTCGATGGAGGCGGTGAGGAGGAGAAATTCCTCCTCTTCAATGTTGTCAGGGTCGTTCTCGAAGATCGTGCCCGGGGATTGGTAGGAACGTTGAGCGTTGCGAAAGGTGAGCGTGGCGGTGGAGGTATCGCTCAACGGGAGGTCGAGACGCACCGCCTGGAAGAGGTTGGAAAAATCGTTGTGCGGGCGGTCGTTGGCAGTGGTGTTCCACCCGGCGGAGAGGGAGTAACCGAATGACTCGAGTTGGCCCCCGCTGGTCAGTTGGGAGCCGAAGGTTCCGAAGGATCCGGCGAGGAGGTCGACGGACGACGCCGGGGTTCCGGAGCCGCGCGGAGCGGTGAGATTGATCACGCCGCCGATGGACTCGCCACCGTAAAGGGCTCCCTGGGGACCGCGCAGAACCTCGATGGATTGGACGAGACCGATCTGTTCGCCGCCGATGAAGACGTCGGGGTAGATGTTGGCATCGCTGATGCGGACGCCATCGACGACGACCTGGGTTTGATTGGGATTGGCGCCGCGGAGGATGGGGGCGGCGGTGGCCCCGGTTTGGCCGGAAGGAACCAGGACGGTTCCCGGCACCAAGTGGAACGCATCCTGAAGGCGCCGGGTCTGGTTGCGGTCGAGGTCCTTCCGTTCGATCAAGGAGATGGAACTGCCGACGTCCTCCAATTTTTGGGGGACCTTGCTGGCGCTGATCACCACCGGGTCCAGGCTTGGCGCTTGGGAAGGCGGTGATTTCGGAAGATCGGATGATGGGCTTTGCGCGAACGAGGACACGATCAACGTGCCCAGCGCCGTTCCCGCCGCCAGGATGAAGGAGTGGTTCTGCATGGGGTGCCTCCGTTTCCAGTGATTCCGCTGGAGGTTGACTTTTCCCAGGCAGGCGACCCGGCTCGAACCCGAGCTTCCGCGAACGGACCCGATGTTCTCACGGTGGCGGTACCGCTCCAGTTTTGCACTGGATTCCCCCCTATTTCCTGTCCGCGCCACGAGTGACGGGACTTCCCGGAAAAACCCGGCCGGAGCCGGAACAGGGCACGCATCGGCGAGGGCGCAGAAATGTCAAAGGGTTTTCGGGTTTGACGGTGAGGGGCCGAGGGGGGAATTGGTAGCGACCGTGCGGCGTCGGCTTGTCATCGTTCTCTTGGTTCCAGGGCTGTTCGGCTGTCTGTTCGCGGAGGACCGGGTGGTGAGCCTTGCGCCGAGCGTGACGGAGACGATTCTGGCGTTGGGTTTGGAGGCGCGGATCATCGGGCGGACCCGTTATTGTCCGGGAGCGGATCGGGAGGGGGCGGTGATCTTTGAGGACATGGTTCAGCCGTCGGTGGAGCGGCTCATCGGTCTGCGCCCGGACCTGATCCTGACCAGTGATCCGACGCCGGAAGCGGTGGTGACCCAGTTGCGGAGGATGGGGTTGCGGGTGGAACGACTGGTGACAAGTGATCTGGGGAGCGTGGCGACGAATCTCCGCCCGGTGGGCGAGTTGTTGGGGCAGAGGGCCCGGGCCGAAACGTTGGCCAACCGGGTTCTGAAGCAGATCGAGGCGGTGGAGCGGGTGACGGGGGAAGTGGCTGAGGGCAAGCGACCCAGGGTCGTCCTCTTTTACGGAACGAATCCCGAGTTTTGTGCGGGGGCGGGGAGTTTCACCGGGGAGATTCTGGAGCGGGCGGGGGGACATAACGTGGCCGCCGATGCGGATTCGGCTTGGCCGTCGCTGAGTCGTGAGCGTCTCATGAGTTGGGATCCCGAAGTCGTGCTGATTTCGCTGACGGAGAATCCGGTGGATTTGGCCGCGGCCCGGGCGACGGTTTCGCGGTGGAAAGGCGATGCCCTTTGGAATCGGCTGTCGGCGGTGCGGTCGGGCCGGATTGTTTTCATCACGGGCAGTCTGCTCATGATTCCGGGACCGCGGGTGGGGGAAGCAGCGGAGGCGGTGGCCCGAGCCCTCTATCCGGATCTGTTTCCGGCGGAGGCAACCAGTGAACTGCACTTCCTTGAACCTTGAATGTCGTCAACTTGTGGCCGGTTACGGTGGTTCTCCGGTGGTTCGAGGAATCGACCTCGACGTGCGGTCTGGCGAAGTGCTCGGGGTGACGGGGCCGAACGGTGCCGGCAAGAGCACGTTGCTGAAGGCGATGAGTGGCAGATTGAGGCCGATGGAGGGGGAGGTGCGGTTGGGACCGACACCGATCACCGCTCTCTCCGACCGGGAGCGGGCCCGCCGCCTTTCCGTGATCGGCCAAGGGGCGCGCCTGGAGTTTCCCTTCACGGTCCGCGAGTTTGTCGCGCAGGGCCGCTATCCGCACCTGGGTCCGTTTCGAAACCTTGGTCCCGCGGATGACCGGGCCATTAGGGCGGCCTTGGCGGAAACGGGGATGGAGGGGCGGGCGGACCGTCGGGTGGACCTGCTGAGCGGGGGAGAAGCGCAACGGGCTTGGTTGGCGCGCGGCTTGTGTCAGGAGGCGGAGATTCTCCTTCTGGATGAGCCGGGCTCGGCCCTGGACGCCTCTTACCAGGCGGTTCTTTGCGGAATCCTGCGGGGATTGGCCGCCAAGGGGCGGGCGGTGGTCTGCGTCCTGCACGAATTGAATTTGGCGGCGCGGTTGTGTGACCGGCTCATTCTGTTGGAGGCGGGGCGCATCGCTGCCGGGGGAGAACCCCGAGAGGTGTTGCGGAGCGAAATTCTGGGGCGGGTCTACGGTGAGGAACCGTTGGTCTGCGAAGTCGACGACGGATTTCCGGTCATCTTGTTTCCTTCCCGGAAGAGTCCATGAAAGCCACCCGGAGCCTGACACTCGCCGCCTTTGCGCTGGCCGTGGTCTGCCTGGTTTCGGTGGCGCACGGTGAGATGGGGTGGTTGGCACCCTGGAAACTTGTCACGGACGCGGCGGGAGACGGAAGAGTGCTCCGGGAGCTCAGGCTTCCCCGGACTCTGCTGGGATTGTTTGCGGGAGCGAGCCTGGGGGTGTCTGGGGCGCTGATGCAGGGATTTTTCCGGAACCCGGTGGCTGAGCCTTATGTCATCGGGGTCTCGTCGGGCGCCGCTTTTGGGGCGGTGGCGGTCTTGGCGGCGGGAATGCCGGGATGGGTGGTGAGTCTGGCAGCCTTTGCCGGGGCGGGGATCGCTGCGGCGCTGGTTTGTCGATTGGCGACACGCGACGGGGTGACTTCGCCGTTGGTTCTGCTGCTGGGCGGGATGGCGATCGCGGGATTTCTCCAGGCGCTGACGATGGGATTGCTGCTGCGAGTCGATCCGTTCGGAATGCGATCCGTGGTCCTTTGGTTGATGGGGAGTCTGGCCTATCGGGGGTGGGAACACGTGGCCATTGCCGCCGTGGGATGGATCCCCGGGATGGGCGTGGCGATGGCGGCGTCCCGGGTGCTCGACCTCTTGTCGGCCGGGGAGGACTCGGCCGCCTCTCTGGGGGTCCCGGTGGAGACAGTCAAACGCCTGGTGATCGGAGTGTCTTGTCTGATGGCGGGAACGGCGGTGGCTTCGTGTGGGATCATCGCCTACGCAGGGCTGATGGCTCCTCACCTGGCTCGGCTGTTGGTGGGAGGGAGACATGGAATGGTGTTGCCTGGGTCGGCCCTGTTCGGGGCGTTGCTGTTGACGGCTTCGGACCTGTTGGCGCGTCATCTCCTTCCCGGTCAGGAACTTCCGGTCGGGGTGATCACGGGCGTGATCGGGGCGCTGTTTTTGGTGGGATTTCTCCTGATGCGAGGGCGTTTCGAGGCATGAGTTTGACCTTTTGCATCGGGGGAAGCCGGAGCGGCAAGAGCGCGCGGGCCGAGGCCCTGGCCCGGGGCCTGGGCACCGAAGTGGTCTATGTGGCCACCTGCCGGACCGCGGGCCTTGACGAGGAGATGGCGGAGCGCATCCGGCGGCATCGCGAGGGCCGACCGGTGAGTTGGAACACGGTGGAGGACCGATTTGATCTGGAAGAGCTGGCCGCAGAATTCGCGGGCGGCGTGATCCTGCTTGACTGCCTGACGCTTTGGCTGGCTCACTGGCTGGAGATAGCGGGCGGGATCGAGCCGGTTTTGCGGCGACTGGAAACGGGATTGATGGCCTTCCGACACCATCGGGTGACGGCGATTGTGGTGAGCAATGAGGTGGGTTGCGGCCTGGTGCCGATGGGAGCGGAGGCCCGGGTCTACCGGGACCTTGTGGGATGGGCCAACCAGGCGGTGGCTCGGCAGGCGGATCGGGTGGAGTGGCTCGTGGCGGGAATTCCCGTGGAAATCAAGGGTCCGGCCCGTTCTCCACAAGATTGACGGCGACCTCCTCGAAGAGGGTGGCGGCGTTCCATTGGTCTGCCCTGACCCGAGCGGCGATCTCGCGAATCCAGATCCCTTCGTCGTCGCACGGTCGTCCGTGGGCGAAAGCGAGGAGTTTTCGGATGAGTTGATCCAGGAATTCGTCCTCGTATTTCGACAACTCGGTGCGCAGGCCCTCCGGTCCGGAAAAGGCTGCGCCCCGGAAAAACTTGCCGGTGGCATCGATCGGCTTTCCGGCGCTGGCCTCGCGCCAGGCCCCCACGGCATCGAAATTTTCGAGGCTGAGACCGATGGGATCGAGTTTTTCGTGGCAGCGTTGGCAACGGGGGTCGGCGCGGTGGCGCTCCAATTCTTCGCGAAGAGTGAGTCCCTCCTCTCCAGCCATTGCGGGGAGCACGCCGGCATCCGGGAGCGGCGTTCCCGGGTTGCGCCCGAGCAGAGTTTCCCAAACCCATTTGCCGCGCGCCACCGGTGTGGTGCGCAAGGCGCTGGAGGTGGTGGTGAGCACGGCGCTCATGCCGAGCAGACCGCCGCGGCGCCGGTCGGGCAGGGAGACCGGCTGCCAGTCCCCGTTCTTCGAGACGGGCCAACCGTAGAAGGCGGCCAGGGGGGCATTGGCCATGGTCCAGTCGGAGTCGAGCAATTCGCGCAGGGAGCGGCCTTCGCGAACCAGGCGGAGGAGAAATTGAACCGGCTCCTCCCTGGCGGCCAGGGCGACGTGCCGTTTGTAGGCGGGAAAGCGATACTCGTCCGGCATGACCGTGATGCCCAATGGGGCGGTGCCGAGCCATTGCCCGGTGAAGGCGGCCAGCGCCCCGGCGAACTCGGGAGCGGCGATGAGTTTGCGGATGGCTGGGCGATCGATCGCTGCGGTCTCCGGCGGTCCTCCGTGAAGGAAGTAACTGAGGCGCACGGATGGGTCGAGGTTGTCCCGGAAAACGAATCGGGGAGAAGCCAGCACGGCGGCCAGGGCCAGTGACGGTTCGAGGCGTTGGTAGGCCTCGAACTCCTTCCCGGTGATCTCGCGGCGCCAAGCCTTTCGGGCAAAGTCCTCCAGGTTGAGGCCCCTGGCGGGAAGAGGCATGGAACCGGCGGGAACCACCGGACCCGCGATCTCAATCCAGTCGAGGTAGAGTTGGCCCTGGGACTTGGTCCAATCCATCCATTTGATTCCGGCAATCTGGCGGAGGTGCGCTTCGTAGCCTCGCAAGATCGGACCATTGAGCTCCTCCCAAACGCGGTTGAACTCGGCGGGATCGGTCTTGAGGATCTCCCTGGCATACCGTTGGCGGGTTTGGCGTTCCGCCTCAACCCGTTCGGTGGCGTAATCCCGGAATCGGACGATGTCGCGGGGGTCGCCCTGTGTGCCGTAGGCAAAGAGCCATTCAAAGGCTTGCTGCAGGTAGAGACATTTCTCCTCCAGGGCGCGTCGGCCCTCGATTTGGGCTGCGGTGGCCCCGGCGGGGAGTTCGGGAACCTTCATGCGGTTGCGGGCGGCGCGCTGGTTCATGACGCGGTCGGCATCCCGTGGGAGGCTGGCTTGGGGAACGAGGCTGGGCTGGTGAAAGGACAGCGTGTGCCAGCCCTGGCGGAGCAGGATGGGAATTCGATGCGTGGTGATGCCGGGGCGGGCATGCGTCACGGGGACTGAGGTGACCGGCTCGGTGCCATCGAGGATTTGGAGACGGGTTGGTTTGCCCATGGTGGAGCCATGGCAACGGATCTCGTAATAGCCATCGACGGGGATCTCGACGGTGGCGGAGATGACCTGAGGCTCCGTGGCGAAGAGCATGCCGTGATCGAACTCCTTCAGGTGGGAGGAGCTGCGATCCATGGATTCCGCTTCGAAGTGATTGGCGATGCCGGGTTGGCCGAGAGCGAGCCATCCCTGGATCGCGCGCTCGGCGGCCTCGAGGTATTTCGTGGCTTGGGAGGGCGTGACCTGGAGGGCGTCGGCGTCATTGGTGAATCCGCTCACTCCGGGTGGATCGGGTTCGAGGAGATCGCCGGGGCGAAGATCGATTCCGAGCAGTTTGGCGACGGATCGGCTGTATTCCTCCCGGGTGAGGCGAGCGAATCTTGGGACGGAAGGGCGGGCGGTCGGTGGAGAAGAGGCGGCGGTCTGTTCCAGCCACGTCAGGATCTCCTGGCGTTCCGCAGGGGAGGGATTGGCATTGGGCGGCATCTCCTCCCGTTCCACTTGGGCGATGGCGCGCTGCCACTGGGAGGCGCTCAGTGGTTGGCGGAGGTCGAACCCGCCCTCGACCTTGTCCTCGCCGTGGCAGGAGAAGCAACGATCCTCCAGGAGCGGGGGAAGGGAGAGGGAGAGAGCGAGAATGAAGGGGACGGCGATCAAGGGGCTTCGTGCTTACGACGCGAGCGGCGAGCGGGAAGTTCAATCCCGGCGGCGGGTATCCAACCAGACGGAGGCGAGAATGACCGATCCCTTGATGATGTATTGCAGGGAAAAATGGACGTGAGCCTGGTTCAGTCCCTTGTCGAGGATGCCGATGATGATGGCACCGAACAAGGTCCCCGTCATGGAGCCGCGCCCGCCCTTGAGACTGGCCCCACCGACCACGGCGGCCGCGATGGCGTTGAGTTCGAAGCCCTGGCCGGAGGCGGGTTCGGCACCGTAGAGCTGGGAGGCATGCACCAACCCCGCGAACGCCGTCAGGATGGCGGCCCCGAGGTAGGAGGCGATCTCTCTCCGCTGCACCCGGACCCCGGAGAATTCCGCTGCGGCGCGGCTATTGCCGATCGCGTAGAGATGGCGGCCGAAGACCGTGAAGTGGAGCAGCGCGGCCATGATTCCGTAGAGCGCCAGCATGATGATCACCGGGATGGGCAGGAAGCCGGCGACGCGTCCGTTTCCCAGAGCCAAAATCGCGGTCTGTTCGTCGGGAAGGGACATGGGCCGACCGGAATTGAACCCGAACGCCAGACCGCGCGCCACCATCATGGAAGCGAGGGTGGCAATGAACGCCGGCATCCGGCCCTTGGCGATGGCGAGTCCGTGAAACAGACCGAAGGAAGCCGCCACCAAGAACCCGGAGAGGAGGGCGAGAGGGGCGGCCCAACCTTGCACCAACGTGAAGGTGGTCACGGTGCCAACGAGCGCCACCAAGGCCCCGACGGAGAGATCGATGCCACCGATGAGAATCACCAGAGTCATCCCAAACGCGAGGATGGCGTAGACGCAATTCTGCTGGGCGATGTCGATGAGGTTCTCAGGAGCCAGGAAATTGGGCACCCATATCCCAAAGAGGAGGAGGAGGCCAACCATGGCGGAGAGAATGGGAATCTGGGCGCGCAGTCCGCCGGGAAGTCGGCTCAGGAGAGGATGCGTGGCGTTCACTGGAGGAATTCGGCGGCGTTTTCCCTGGTGACCAGCTTGACCGGGATGCGGATGTCCTTTTCCACCGACTTGCCTTCCAGGTGGTCGTAGGCTTTTCCGGCGGCTACGCGCCCAATCTCCTTGGGGAATTGGGCGGAACTGCTGTGGATTTTGCCGTCCCGGATGTAGACCGCAGCTTCGCGAGAGCCATCGACCGTGACGATGGTGACCTGGCCGGTGCGGCCGGCGGCCTCGATGGCCGAGTAGGCACCGATGGCGCTGGGATCATTGATGGGAAAGACGGCATCGAGCTCCGGATAGCGGCCGAGAAGATCTCGCATCACCGGTCGACCTCCCTCGATGGAGCCTTTCCCTTCTTGGGTGTCCAGCAGGGTCATTCCGGGAAACTTGGCCATGCCCTCGCGGAAACCGGTGACCCGGTCGATGCAGGACTTGGCGGTGGAGAGGTGGAGAATGGCGATCTTGGCATCGGGTTTGACCTGGCCGAGGGCCTCCGCGGCGAGGCGGCCTGCACCGAGGTTATCGCTGATCACCTGGCAGAGGACCAGATCGGGATCACTGACGTCGGTGTCGACCACAATCACCGGAACCTTTTTGCGCTTGGCTTCGAGGAGGGTGCCTCGAATGCCTTCCCAGTTCACTGGGTTGAGAAAGACCGCGGCCGGGTTTTGCTGGAGGATGTCGGAGAGGTCATTGCGCTGTTTGAGGCTGTTGTTTTGGGAATCCAGGGTGACCAGTCGATCTCCCCGGGCCTCGACGACGGCTTTGATGCCCTCATTGAGATCGACAAAGAACGGATTGTTGAAGGTCATGAAGGAGACCGCGAAGAGACGGCTGCCCGGGCTGGAGTTGGAAGGAGCCGCCGCATCCTTGCCGGGCGAACAGGCGCCGACGAAGCAGGCGAGGAGGCAAGGCAAAAGCGGAGCAAGCCGGCGAAGAGTGGGCATGGTGCATCCTCTGGAAGGAAGCGCGGGAAGCGCAACCGAAAAAACGGGGAATCCTCGTGGGAATCAAGCGGAGTCGTTGCTCTGGCCGACGATCTGGTCCGCATCGACGTTGAGTCGGCTGATGATCTGGTCGATCTCCTGACGGTTGAGGTGGAAGGACTCGAGCGTCCTGAGGAGGTGCTCGGCAAACCGTTGGAACTGGTTCAGGGTGATGCCGAGTCCGTGATGGACCTCGCGGAGAGGACGGCCCGAGTAGGTGAGCGGTCCGCCCAAGGCCTGGCTGAAGAACTCCCGTTGCATCGCTTTGAGGTGATCGACGGAAGTGTGCGCAAAGAAAGGGGCGAGTTCGGGATCGTCAAAGACCCGCAGATAGAACTGGTCGACGAGGGAGGCGATTCCAGGATCGCCGCCGATCCGTTGGTAGACGGAGGGGGAGGGCTCCGGCATCGACTTGGGTTTAGTGTTTGCCGCTCCGGTCCATCAACCGGGTCTTTTCCTCGCGCATCTGCCGCTCGATCTTGGCGACGGTGAGGTCGATGGCTTCGTAGAGATCGTTCGTCTCGGTCTTGGCTTCCAAGTTGACGTTGTTGGAACAGAAGAGGACGAGCTCAGCGGCCTGACGGTGACCATGTTCATGGGCATCCAGGACGAACTTCGCTTCGATGATGTGGGGATACTCCAGGTGAATCCTGGACAATCTTTGGTGGCAGTGGTCGCGCATGGCATCGGTCAATTCCATGTGCCGCGCGGTGACTTGAACGGTGTAATTCTGTTCGCTCATGAAGGTGGGGGATCAAATCAGTGGGAAAGAAAAAGGGAGACCTTGCCGGACTCGATGAGATTGCGGGTGAAGCTGCCGACAAACGGGTCCACCAGGAACTTGCGGGAATGGATGCCGGCCACGACGATGTCGGTGGCGTCGAGGAATTCCTCCTGGACAAAGTCCCAAGGGGCCTGGGTAGTGGCGTGCAGCTTGAAGTCGTGAAGGTCGTGGGAGCGCAGATACGCCGCCGCCCGGGCGAGGAGGGCATCGGATTGGGCCCGATCGCCGCCGGAAGCGAAGACATTGATTTCGAAACCGTAAGGACGGGCGAAGCCGACGAAATCCCGCAGGGCCCGGGCCGCGGGGAAACTGCCGTCGTAGGCGATCAGCACCCGTTGAAACGAGCCGCCGGTCTGTGAAGGCACGGCGAGGACCGGGGAGGCGGTCTGGTCAAGGATTTTGGCCAGGGAGTCGCCATCCGAATCGCGGGTTTCGAAGTGGTAATGGGTGCGCAAGCCCATCACGACGAGGTCGTAAAGGGCGGCGACTTCCGTGATGATTGAAAGCGGAACGCCGGAAAGTTCATCCTCGCTGTGAGCCACATGTTGGGCGTCGCAGGTCATGGCGAAGCGTTCCTTGGCGCGGTCGATGATCTGTTGCGCTTGGTCGAGACCGGCGGCGAGGTTTTCCCGGATGGAGGGCCAATGGGAAACTTCGACTGGCGCGAAACGGCGGCGGATTTCCGGGGAATCGAGAACCGCCAATCCGGTGACTTGGGCGAAGTGATGCTGCGCGACGTCGCAGGCCCGGAGGGTGGCCGCTTCGGTGTAGGGTGAGGGGTCGAGCGGGACCAGAATCCGTTGGATGGTAGAGTTCATCAAGGCCAGTGTAGCCGGGAGCTTCGGGCTTGCATCCCCGAAGTTGGAGGAGGGCAGCCCGGCTGGGTGTCGGGGCAACTCAATGGCGCGGGGTGTAGCCGGTCTGGTTGGTGGCGTAGCGTTCGTCGAGGAATGCCAGGAGATCGATCAGTTGCCGGACGGTCATCGTGGTGGTCAGGTCCAGCATGAACGGCTCCGCTTCCGCCTTTTGGGTGGGGTCGAGAAGTTGGCGGTATTGTTCCTGGACGACGTGCCGGGGGTTGGTGATGGCTGTGATCAGTCCGTTGTAGCTTTTGACAAACCGGGGAGTGGGAACGGCGAGTTTCAGATCGAGGCGTTTGCCGAGTTCGAGATGGTCAATGGCCGCGCCCTGAACCGCGTGGCAGTGAATGCAACGCAGATCAACGAAGGCCTTGAGACCGGCCTCGGCATCGCCCTGGGGAAGCCGCAAATCCTCGGCGAAGTTGGTCTGGAGCAGGCTTGCGACGCAAGCGGTGATGAGCAGGATGGTGTTAGTGGCTGAGGGGTGCATGGCTTTGATCTTCTTTGGATTGTTGACAGAGACGGCAGGTGGAGACTGAGGGTTTTGCGAGGAGACGGTCCCGGGCGATGCTGGCTCCGCAGACTTCGCACACTTCGTAGGTTCCCTCTTCGAGGCGCTGCAAAGCGTGATCGATCTTCTCGATGAGGTGAGCATCGTCCAGTGTGAGGCGATGGTCGAGCGAGCGTTCCAGTTCCAAGTCTCCGCGGTCGGCGGCATCCCTTGCCGGGTCATTGGCAGGCAACCGTTCCTCACGATGATCCCGCAGGGTGCGGATGAGAGTTTCGCGCTCGTCGAGGAGTCTGGATCTGAGTGTATCTTTTTCCGTGGTGGTCATCGGGTTAGGGATATAAGTCGTTCGGTCAGGCGGCGCGTTCCTGGATCAAATCCGATTGGGTGGGATGCGCGGGTTGGTGGCGAACCAAGTGGATTGGGAGCAGCAGGTCCCCGCACATCGGAGAGACGGCACGCCCCCGCCGCGCGGCAGACCACCACATTCCCCAGCTGGGCGGCAAGGCCACCGCGTGAGGACCGATCCTGGCCACGAGACAGCCGACATGGTGATCCTCAAGCCGGATGTTGAGGCCGGGGCGCAGCATGCGCTTCAGCGCAAAGACAATCGCGTTGCTGGAGGCGGGGTCGCTCATCGGGGCTTCGTTGAGCCAGTAGTCCATCGCCTCGATGTCCGAGGGTTCGATGCGGCAACGCACCCTGGCGAGGCGGAGCATGCGGTCGTTCGGTTCCAGTTGCATGGGATGAGAGGGGTCAGGCGGCGTGAGGGAGCGGCGTGGTGTGCACTTGCTCGCGGAATTTGGTGGGCGACTCCCCGGCGTAGCGGAGGAAGCTCCTGTTGAATTGCGAGAGGGACTGGTAACCGACATCAAAGGCCACTTCCGTGACACGGGCGTGAGGGTTGAGCAGCTTCCGTTTGGCCCATTCCACGCGGCGGCGGTTGACGTATTCGGTCAGAGTCATCCCGGTGGCCTGTTTGAAGATCTTGCAGAAATAGAAGGGACTGACGCAGACGTGGGCGGCGACATCCTCCAGGGTGATCCGCTCATCGAGGTGGGCGATGATGAATTGCTTGGCGCGGATGATGGCGGGGGAATCCGCATTGGCCTCGGCGAGAAGCAACCGATTCAATTCCGCCGCCAATTGCAGGGAGAACGTCACCAGCAAGGTGGTGGCCGCGTGAAAACGCTCCGGTTCCATCACCGGGCTGGAGACGAAGGCCTGGCGGAGACCGGAGATTTGGGTGGCGGAGAATCCGTCGCGCCGGAGGCGGGCCTCGACTGGGTTGAACTCCGTTTCGGTCGGTGTGTGATCGAAGACTTGTCCGGCGATGAGGTAAGCCATCGGATGATCTCCGACCCGGACGGGGATGGCGGTCTCTCGCATGCCGGCGAAGCATTTGGTGGTGGCCGGGCGTTCAGCGGCATCCTCCACCAGGACCCGGCAGTCGTGGCAACAGGCTTGGCAACCTTGCAGCGAGCGGCAGAAGAGGTTGGCGCTCCGGGGATCCGGTTGGCGTTCGAGTTCTTCCGGTTCCGCCGGGACCAGCTCGGCCTCGAGGCCGGTGGCCAGGGCGAACGCCCGTTTCCAGGTGCGGAAAAAGGAAGAATCGGTCAGTTTATGCACCGCGCGGTTTTCAGCGGTTTCGAACTCCTGGGAACTCATGGTTTGGATCAAGTGAGAGGGTTGAACAACAGCTTGACCCTAGCTGAGCCGACCGTGCCGGGAAATGGGCAACGGGATTGATTGATCCCTAAGTGGAACACCTAGGGATGTAATCAAAAAGCGTACGAGGGAGGCGCGTCAGGGACCTGTGGTCACGACAGAGTGAGTCGTGGCGCTCCCGGACCGGATTCGGTCGTGAGGAAAACCGCGGGGATCCTCAAGGATTGGTGGAGGAGACAGGCTCGACCTTGGCCGAGTCCCCAGTCTTCACAAAATTGTCATCGAGATCGTTGCGGGAATCCTGCACTTGCTCCTCTAGCTTGACCTTTGCCAGGCCGGTAAATGGTTCGCGAGCGGAAATGGCCTTGCCGAGACTGAATGATTCGTAGCGGTCGAGGATCTCCTTGCCGGTTTTGTAGAGCTCCAGGTTGCGCCGCTCGCGGTCTTTGACGAGGTTTTTGAGGTCGATGTTTTCGACCTCGAGGCGGGCGCGCTCGGCCTCCTTTTGGCGGGTGATTTCCGCGAGTTGGGTGTGGGAGGCCTTCCATTTGTCCAGGGAACCGGCGAGGGCGGCTGCCTGGCCTTCGGTGGCCTTGAGTTTTTCACTTGTCTCCTTGAGTTTTTGATCCGCCACGGCCTTGTCGGCATCGGCCTGTTTGGTGGCTTCGGCGAGGGCCCGCTTCAGGTCGGCGATCTGGCGATCGCTCTGCACCTTGAGCGCCTGCAGTTCCGCATCCAATCGGGCGCGCTCCCCTTCGACGGTGCGCTGCTGGATCATGGAGTTGCGCAAGGCCTCGCGGAGTTTGAGTTCCACGGGGGACACTTCCTGGGCGAAGGCGGTGATCGGTGAGGCAGCGGTGAGCATGGCCAAGGCCAGCCGGAGCCCGGAGAGGGAACGAAGCGGGTGCATGATCGGTCTCAGAATCGTGCGTTGAGGTCGAGTTGGATGATGTCGGACTTCAGGGGCGGCCCAGTGATTTCGCTGGCGCCCATCCATCGAAGGTTCAGGCTAACCCTCGGGGTGACGGCCATGCCGGCGCCGATGGTGACGCCCTCCATGTTGGTGCCTCCCAGGCCGAAGGCGGAGTCGTTGAAGCCGTCCACGACGGCATCGGATTCGATGAATCGGTAGCCGAAGTGGGCATCCCAGTCGCCCTTTTTGGTGAGGGCCTGTGGACCGAGATGGAGCCCGAGGTTCCAGGCATTGCCGCCGCCATCGAAGGAGCCGACATCCTTTCCGTCCGGGATCGGGCCCCGGTTGTTCACGGCCTTCGCCTCCACATCGTCCGGGTTGAACGCCAGGTTGGTGGAGATGTCGCCCAAGAGGGAGATCTGGAAAGGCTCGAAGAAGTTGAAATCGATCCGGGCGTTGTAGGCCAGGATGTTGAACTTCGAGGCCAGCCCGTAGTATTGAAACTGTCTGGAGGCGCCGAAATCGTTGAGCGGGTCCGGCAGAATGTTGCGGAGAGCCATGTAGGTGTTGCCCTTCTGCGCAAAGGTGGGGCGGCGGTCGTCGGTGTTCCCGGCATCGAAAACGGTCAGGGGCACATAGGGGTCGGAGAGTTTGCCCTCGATGTTGTCGAAGTGGAAGATGCCGCCGCTGAACTGGGCGTTGACGTTGTCCTCGTCCCCGGTGAGCTTGGCCCCGACCTGGATGGCTTGAAGCCACTTGTCGAGCATTTTGGCCTTGTTGGGGCTGTAAAACGGCTCGTCAAAGAGAGTGGTGAACACCGGGAAAATGCCTGCGTTGATGAACGGGGCCACCCGCTCATTGAACCGGTGATTCAGCTGCACGGCCAAGCCATCGAAGTTGAGATCATCATCCCACATGTTGACGCTGGTGCGGAAGAAGGGGTTCGGCATCCGGCCGGCGCTCACCTTCAAACCGGTCCGGTCCGTCCCTCCCTGCCAGCGCAGGAACGCCTGATCCAGCCAGATCTGGTATTTCTGGAAGCCGCCGCTGAGCGTCTGGTTGGTGCTGACGGGGTTGATATCACTCCCGCTGGCCAACCGCGCCCCAAACATGAAACCGTCCCCCAAATCCATCTCGGCACCGAAGCGGGCGCGGATGCGGTGTCGGTTGCGGTTCTCGGCGACGTTGCGCTGCGGAGAAAAGATGATCCCGGCCACGTCAAACGGTTCATTGCGGTTGATCCGGTTGAAGTCCGGGAAGGAACCGCTCGAATCGTTCCCGTCCGGAAAAACCGTGAAGTCATTCCGGGTCCGGAAGTCGGAGAAAAAGCGCATGTTCCGGGTCCACTCTGGGGAGTTTGTGGAGCCCCAGGCCTCGGCCTTCGCCTGGGCGATGACCTGTTGGCTGATTTCCGCCTGGAGACGATCCTTGACCGGTTCCGGAATGTGACTGACCACCACATCCTCATCCGAAGTCAGGCTGAGATCTTCGGCCACGAGTGCGGCGGTGTCGGCGTTCTGTCTTGCCACCTCGGCGTCGCGTTGGGCCTGGACCATCATGTCCGCAGCATCCCCCTGGGTGAGAATGCCCTTGGCGACGAGGTGATTGATAAGGTTGATGACCACGCTCTCGCTGGCCACGGGAGGTGGCGTCGATTTGGGCGCCTGAAAGGCCTCCAGAGAGGGCGGATCCTCGAGCTGAAGGTCGCCAGACGGGAAAAGTCCGTTGGACAGCGGCGCAGGGCTGAATCCTTGGGGAAGGCTCGCGTCCAGCGGTGGGGCGGCTGCTTCCTGGGCATTTGCGGCTCCAAACCCAGCCAGAGCAAGGTTCAAGAACATCGCGGCCAGTTTGATCCGGACCGGGAACTGCAGGAATGTCTTCTCAGGTAGAGGCATTGCGAAAAGAGGGAGAGATGGAAGCGTCGAGCATCAATTGGGCTGTCGGGCCGAGATGCGGAGGTTGATCGGCATGGGCATGTCGCTGGGTGGGGGCTCGGGCAGCCGGAGTCCACCGAGCACTTCGGTGCGGAGAACATTGTCCAGTTCTGGGTTCCCGGTGGAACCTACGAGCTGGGCCCTGTTGACGCGGCCGGTAGCGTCTGCCCAGATGCGCACCTGGAGACTCATCACGGCGGAGCGAGTCCGGTCGTTGGAGCGGAGAGCCTCAGAGATGCTGGACTGCACCTTTCCGGCATACCAGCCATACTTGCTTCCGCCCTTCCGGCCAGTGCCACCGATCTTGCCTCCCAGACCGTTTCCGCCACCCCGTGAGCCGAGGCCAAAGCCATCCGGCGGACCATCGCCGGTCACTCCGGTGGCCATGGGAGCCTCGGCGGCCGGGGCCGGTTCAGGTTCCGGTGGCGGTTCGTTCGCGGCCGTCTCCTCGACGAATTTCTGCTCCTCCTGCTGCGGCGGTGGCTCCTGTTGGGGTGGCGGCGGCGGTGGCGGTGGGGGCGGCGGCGGGGGAAGCGGTGGCAGGCTGATCTCGACCATCCTCGCCGGTGCGGGTTTCTTCGGGGCAGCGCCCTGGTTTCGGCCAAATAGAAAGTAGGCGCCTACGCCGCCCCCGATGAGCACCAAAGAGACGATTACGCCCCGGTAACGGGAGAAGAAGGAGACGTCTTCGTCTTCGCTGTCGTGGGATAAACTCATCTTGGATTCAAAGTCATTGGGTTACTTCGGTGGCTGCGTGGCCAAGCCGATCTTGGCAATCCCAACCCGGCCGACCACGTCGAGGACATCCATGATCCCCTGATACTGCGTCGCGCGGTCTCCACGGACCACCACGGGGAAGTCTGGGTTCTGCGCCTTGTGGTCGTTGAGCTTCTTCTCCAGCTGTTCCAAAGTGACCGGAACCGTATCCAGGAAAATTTTCCCCTCATTGTTCACGGTGATGGCCTTCCCCTTGGGGGCTGACAGATCTTTGGCAGGTTGCTTGCTCCCCTTCGGCAGATCGACTTTCACCCCCTGAACACCGGCTGTGGTCATGATGATGAAGATCAGGAGCAACACGAGGTAGAGATCCACCATCGGGGTCACATTGATGTCGTCGAAGCTCTTGTCGTCGCCCGCCTGCATGTAGATTTCTAGTGGTTGGGGTTACTCGGCCGGGGCGGCCGGAGCGGGGCCGGGCGTCATGCCGGAGCCAAAGGATACCGGCCTGCCGGGGTTGGAGGGTGCGGTCGGGGATGGAATGGAGGGAGGGGACGAAGGCGGCGGCGCGACCGTCGTTCCTTCCGGATAGATCTCGGCCGTCTTGGTGACGAACTCGTCGATGAAGACATTCATCGAGCTGAGCAGGATCTTGATCCGGTTGTTCAGGTAGCTGTAGTTGAACAGGGCGGGGATGGCGACAATCAGTCCGACCGTGGTGGCGAGCAGGGCGGAGGCGATCCCGGGGGCGATGGCGGCGACCTCGACCTCACCGCTCTTGGCGATTTCCGCGAAGGTGATCATCACGCCGACGACCGTGCCGAGAAGACCGATGTAGGGACCACCGGCCACGCTGATGGTGAGGAGAATCAGGCCGTTGGTCATGTTGTGGCTTTCGTGGGTCATCCCGGAATCGAGGGCCGCCTTGATGGCCTGCATGGAGCGGGAAGAGAGAACCGGCCTTCCGTTGCTCTTGGGGCGGTGACTGACCTCCTCAAAGCCGATCAGGTAGAGATGGTAGATGGGGGACTTTTTCATCAGTCGCAGGGTCGCTCGGCTGACGATTCCTCCCAATGTCTTGATGCTTTCCTCATCGGTGAGATCCAGGGCCGCCAAGTTGGCGGAGAGTTTGCGCCAATCCTTGAGGAAAAGGTCGCTCCCTTTCTGGATGCTGTTGAGGTAGTTGAACTTGACGATCGATACCCACCAGCTGAGGACGATCATCACCGCGCAGAGGGCCACGGCGACCCAGCCGTCGAATTTCATCTTCTCGGCGATGTCGCCGAAGAGGAGAATGTGTTCGACCCACTCGGGGCGATGGGCGGTGCCGCCGGATCCCTCGTCCTCCAGCACCGTCACCATTTTGACCGCTT
>QQNE01000058.1 GCA_003402735.1 Verrucomicrobiota bacterium | reverse complement strand
GCCAGCGAGGAGATAGGTCGTGGTTGAGGAGACGCTGCTGGCGACCTTTCCTCCTGCCATGATGATTCGCTCGTTGAACGACTCCCTGGGTTGGCTGAGAGTCCCGGTGATGACCCAGGTGGTTCCGCTCAGGGAGCGAGGGGCGGCAAGTTCCGGCGCGGAAGACAGCGGTTCTCCGGCGGTCACCGGCAGGCCAAGGGCCTCCAGATCCGCGAGCATCGCCTGGTTTGTCGGCGCCGCGAAGAAGGTCCGGATGCTTTCGGAGACGACCTTGCCGACGTCATTCACCGATTCCAGTTCCATGACCGAGGCCTTGGCGAGGTTGGAGATGCATCCAAACTGTTGGATCAAGTCGCGGGCCGAGGTGGCCCCGACGTGGGGAATGCCGAGGGCGAAGACGAATTTCCAGGCGGGCCGGGAGCGGGAGGCGTCGATGGCCCGGAGAAGGTTGGCCGCCTTTTTCTCGCCCATCCGGTCGAGATTGCGCAGGGAGGCCATGTCGAGGCGGTAGAGGTCGGGGATCGACCGGGCGAGACCGGCATCGACCAGCTGATCGACCAATTGTTCCCCGAGGCCCTCGATGTCCATGGCGGTGCGGCTGGCGAAATGCTGGAGACGGCGTTTCACCTTGGCCGGGCAATCGTCGTTGGGGCAAAAGAGCTTCACGAGGTCAGCATCGCGGTGGACTGGGGATCCGCAGGCCGGACATTCGTTGGGCATGGCGAATTTGGGAGGATCGCCAATGCGTTTTTCGAGAACCACGCGAACGACTGCTGGGATGATCTCGCCGGCTTTTTCGATGACGACGATGTCTCCGCAACGGATATCCTTGCGTTCGATTTCCTCCTGATTGTGGAGGGTGGCGCGGGCCACCGTGGAGCCGCTGACGACGACCGGTTCGAGATTGGCCACGGGCGTGAGGGCCCCGGTTCGACCGACCTGGATTTCGATGCTGAGGAGTCGGGTTTCCACCTGTTCAGGTTCGAACTTGTAGGCGATGGCCCAGCGTGGGGCTTTGGAAGTGCTGCCGAGGGTGGTTTGGGCGGCGAGGGAGTTGACCTTGATGACGGCTCCGTCTGTGACGTAGGGCAGGGAATGTCTCAGATCGTCGAGTTCGCGGATGGCGGCGAGGGTCTCGTCCAGATTCTTCGCGAGCCAGATTTTGTCGCCGCAGGGCAAATGACAGCTTCGGAACAGGTCCTGGAGATCGGCCTGTTGTTGCAAGGGGAGGTCCGGGGCCAGGCCCAAGCCGTAGAAGATGATATCGAGTCGGCGCCGTGCCGTGACCCGTGGATCGAGTTGTTTGAGGGAACCCGCGGTGGCATTCCTCGGGTTCATGAAAAGGGGTTCCCCCTCCTCTTCACGTTCCCGGTTGATCTGGACGAATCCGGCAATCGGCAGGAAGATTTCGCCGCGGAGTTCGAACCGGTCGGCGGGTGCGTCGGCCGGAAGGCGAAACGGGAGACGACGGATGGTCCGCGCATTGCGGGTGATGTCGTCCCCGGTCTGTCCATCGCCCCGGGTGGCGGCCCGCACCAATTCGCGGTTTTCGTAAATCACGGAGACGGCGACCCCATCGATCTTGGGCTCGATGACAACGGGGATATCGCGGGTGCCGAGGAGTTTGCGGAGACGGTCATAGAATTCGACGAGTTCCTGTTCGGAATAGGTGTTGTCGAGGCTCATCATCCGGACCGGATGCTCCACGGGGGTGAACCCGGAGAGCGGCTCGCCGCCCACTCGTTGGGTGGGGGAATTGGGGGATTTGAGTTCGGGAAACCGGGATTCGATCGTCTCCAGGGCGCGGTAGAGGTCGTCATACTCGCGGTCCGTGATCTCCGGCGCCGCCTCGACGTAGTAGAGCCGATTGTGGCGCTCCAACTCTTGGGTGAGCCGGGAGATTTCGTCGCGGGCTTGAGCTTCGGTCATGAGGGCAGGGCAGGAGATGAATCCTGACCAGAAGCCGATGCGGGCCGATCAAGCAAGCGCAGAAGGAGTGGATCGAGGAGGCAGAGCAGAAAAAACGACCCCCACACGGCCAGATGGAGCCAGGGGATGAACCCGGCGGGCGAGGTGAAATCGGCGTAATCGGTGTGAAACTGGAGGAAGCTGGCCTGGATGGTGAGCATGAGAATGATCCAACTCGGCTTTGGAAAGACGCAGAGAAATGGAATGATCCAGACCAATTGCCAGGGGGATGCGCCTGGGGAAAGGATGAAAAGGCCGGCGGCAAGGGCGAAGGATTTGCTGAGAAGGCGGTGATGATCCGGCGCCGGCCGGAGGAGATTCCAAACGAAGAAGCAGAGGAAGAGAAACCCGCAGACGATCAGGGCGAGGAGTCGATTGTCGTTCGCGGGCGAGACGATGGCACCGCAGCCGGTTTGAAGGGCGAGGAAGACTCCCGGGAGGGACGGCTCCGCGCTTTCGAGCCACCGCAATCCGTTGCCGATGGGAGCCCAGCCAGCGTTCTGCCACCAGATGAACGGGAGGAAAGCCACCGCGATCAGCAGGGTCAGCACGGCCCAATTGCCAAGGTGACGCCAGGAGGGGCGGAAGAGAACCGGCGCTTGGGCGAGCCATCCGGTCTGATTCCCGCCCGCCAGCGCCAGGATGACGGTCCCAGCCCACGGTTTCCGGCGCATTGCCAACGTCAGCGCCCAAAGAAAGAAAAAGAGCGGGACGGATTCCCAGTGTCCGGCGTTGGCGAAAGAGACGAGAACAATCGGTGACCACGCGTAGAATATCACGCCGCCGCGCCGCAGCCTGAGCCGCCGCAGCAACCTCAGAAGAAGGACGATCACCCCGAGATCGAACACCACCACGATGGTTTTGATGCCGGTCAGGGAGGAGCTGGAAAGGAGGCTTGCCAGGGCGAAAAAGGCCTGCGCCAGCGGCGGGTGCGAGCTGGGAAGGTTGGCATCGGTGATGGCGTCGTGCAGACCCGGGTGCTGATCCCGGAGGGCGGAGAGCCGGTCGATCCGTTCCTGGTCGAACGCGGACCAAGTCCGGCCGCGATAGATGCGGCCCTCGATCTCCGTCGGCTTTTCAATGTCCCGGTCCCGCATCATGAATACCGCGGGCTCGTAAAGGTAGGGATTGATGCCGTGCGCGGTGGCCGCCCCGTCCCAGAGGTAGCGAAAGGCTGCCGAGGAGTGGATCGGTGTGGTGGGAAGGAGAAGAATCCGGAAGAGCAGGGCGAATCCAAGGATGGCGAGCAGCCCCCCGCGCGAATCCGGCTGGCGCAGGACTTGCCAACCGGTGAACCACATCACGCCCCAAAGCGCAATCTGGATGGCGAGGAACGCCGCGGTGGGCATGTCGTCAGGATTTCGGTCCGGGGAGAAACCGTTGCCGAGTTCCTCGATGAAGGGGTGGAGAGGGGCGGGGGCAGAGGTGAGCCAGGACTCGACCAGGGCGGGCGGCAATCCGGTGGCCAAACGCCCCAGCAGGCCACAGAGGAGGGCCGCGATCACGCCGCCTCCGAGGGTGGCAGCCAGGGCTCCGGAATTTCTGCTCATTGCAAGTTGGGGAACAGACGCAGAAACGCGCGTCAATGGTGGACCGATAGGAGATTTTCTTGAAATTGTCGATTTCGTCCCTTCCCAAAAGCGGGGCCGGATGCGAATTTGAGCCGGATGCGGCCGCCCCTGTTGACTGTCCAGAATCTGGTGAAGGATTTCGGGGATTTCCGTGCGGTTGACGGTGTCAGTTTTGAGTTGGCCGAAGGGGAGATTCTCGGGCTTCTCGGTCCGAATGGCGCAGGCAAGACGACCGTGATGAACATGCTTTTGGGCCTGATTTCCGCCAATTCGGGGAGCATTCGCATTTTCGGCAAACCATTGGAAACGCATCGGATCCAAATCCTGCGGCGCATGAATTTTTCATCGGCCTACACCAGCCTTCCCGGAAATCTCCTGGTGCGTCAGAACCTCACCGTGTTTGCGATGTTGTATGGGATCCGGGATTGGCGTTCCAGAGTGCGGGAGACGATGGAGCGTTTTGGCGTCGCCGATCTGGCGGACCGGATCACGGGACATCTCTCGGCTGGTGAGGCGACGCGTGTGAATCTTTGCAAGGCCTTCCTGAATCGGCCTGAATTGTTGCTTTTGGATGAGCCCACCGCCAGTCTGGATCCTGACGTGGTCGACAAAGTTCGGACGCTGATCCGCGAGACGCAACGGGAGGCGGGCACCTCCATCATTTACACTTCCCACAACATGCAGGATATCGAACTGGTTTGCGACCGCGTCCTTTTTCTCCACCGGGGCAAGGTGATTCGGATGGGGACACCGGACGAGATCAAGGCCAGCTTCGATTCATCGAGTTTGGAAGACGTGTTCATTCAGATCGCCCGTGGAGGCGACTTGGAGATCGCCGGTGACCGATGAATGCGTTTCCCTTTTCCCCGATCGCCGGGATCGTGCTGCGCTATTTCTTTCTCTACACGCGCAATGGTTTGCGGGCGTTTGAGCTCTTTTTTTGGCCATTGAATACCCTGTTGGTCTGGGGATTCCTCACGCGCTATCTGAGCCACGCGGGGGCCGGCGAGGTGTCGCTCCCGGTGAGCTTCCTGCTGGGAGGGGTGCTCCTTTGGGATGTTCAGTTTCGCGCCACCCAGGGGGTTTCGGTCTCCTTCCTTGAGGACGTCTGGACACGAAACCTCCTGAATGTGTTTGTGGCCCCGGTGCGCACCTGGGAGTTGGTGGCGGGATTTTGCACCGTCGGCCTTCTCCGGGTCGTGATCACCGTGCCGATTCTGTCCCTGATGGCTTTCCTGGCGTTTCAGTTCAACCTGTTGGAGTTCAACTTCTGGCTGGTTCCGTTCTTTGGAAACCTGCTTCTCTTTGGCTGGTCCATGGGGATGCTGGCCAACGCGCTGGTGCTCCGTTGGGGGCAGGCCGCCGAGGGGCTTGCCTGGGCCCTGCCGTTTCTTCTGCAACCTTTCACTGCCGTCTACTACACGGTGGAGACTCTGCCGAGATTTCTCCAACCGTTTTCTCTGGCGCTTCCCTCAACCCACGTGTTCGAGGCGATGCGGCATGCCATGGCGGGAAATGCCCCGATCGCTCAGGGCTTGGTGCTGGCGTTCGGGCTCAACCTTCTGTGGCTGGGCATTGCCTCCTTGGTGATGCATCGGGTGTTGGGAATCGCCCGGGAAAGGGGGCTGTTGACCAAGGTGGCCACCCAATGAGCCGAATCACTCGAACGGGAAGGGATAGATCACGTCGTGTTCCGCCCGTTGCTCCGGCGTCATGCGCTTTCTCAGAATTCGGGTGACCTGGGCCCCGGCGACCTTGTCGTCCTTGAAATAGTGCCATTCCACCACTTCGCCGACCCCGAAGCGCACCTCGGTTCCCATGGGGAATTCGGCGGCCAGAAGTTTCGGGTCTGACTCGACCACGGCGGTGTAATGATCTCCGTCACTGGCAATTCCGGTGAGCCAAAGATCCTCTTCTCCGGCGGGGGCGACCGCGTGGACCTTGACGGTGAAGGCGGTGCCGGAGGAGTCATTGTTCATGGATTCGGCCACGAAGGCGGGGAGGGAATCCCGGGCCGCCTGCATCGCCGCATTGAGTTCCGCGTCCGGACTTTGGAAGGGTTGCGGGCGGGAGATATCGATGGCCGGAGGTTTCGGCGTTTCCACCAGTTCCTCCTCCTGCTGCTGTTTGGAACAAGCGGCGGCACCCAAAAAGGCTAGGCCGATCAAACTGGTGACCAGGATATGGCACGAACGCATGATGTTAGTTTCCTGTCAGCGGGGCATTTGGTCCAGTCCGAAATTCAGTTGGGCGCGGAAGCTGTCGGAACGGGGGGCGCGAAGGAATCTGCCCGAACCTCGCCGGGATCCAGAATCCGGAAGGCGGTCTGGGCGGACGCGAAGCCTCGCAGGGCCAGATCTCCGAGAGGTTCCACGGCGAACTTGCCGTCGAGTCTCTGCAGGGTGGCGTCGTCGATCAGAATCTCCATGTTGTCGGCGCGGGCCGCCAGACGCGCCGCCAGATTGACCCGGGAACCGAGCACGGTGTAATTGAGTCGATCGTTGGATCCCATGCACCCCGCCACCACCTGTCCGGTGGCCAAACCGATCCCGATGCTGAGCGGAAAGGGAGAGAAAGGGGAAGCATTGAGGCGGTTGCGCTCCGCGATCATTCGCAACGCGCAGTTGACGGCGTGCGCGGCGTCGTTGCCGTAACTCTTGAGGCAGCCGAACACGCCCATGATGGCGTCGCCGATGAATTTGTCCACCACTCCATGATGGTCCCTGGTGACGATGGTCATTGCGGTCATGTGCTCGTTGAGCATCGCGATCACCTCGCAAGGCGACATCTCCTCCGTGAGAGAGGTGAACCCCCGGATATCGCAGAACAGAATGGTTGCCTCCTTGAGTTCACCCCCAAGTTCGAGGTCCAGCCCGCCGCTGATCATGGCCTGGGCAACCGCCTCGTCGCTCACCTTGATCAGGAGTTCCCGGTAGTGTTCCTTCAGGGCCAGATCCTCGGCCATCCGGTTGAAGGATTCCGACAGTTCACCGAGCTCATCCCGGGAACGCACCGGCACCCTGGCTCGGAAGTTGCCCTGGCCAATGTCCCGCGCGGCGGCGGCCAGTGTCCGGACCGGACCCGAAAGTCCCCGGGAGAGGAAGAGGGCCACGACGAAGCTGAGGGCCACGGAAAGCAGGCTCACGACCACGGCCGATTGGTGCATGGTTTGCAATTCTTCTTCAAGTTTCCCGAGCTTGAACGTCGAGACTTGGTAGGCTTTGGGGAGCGCAGAATCGGGATTGAGGACGCTGAAGTGGACGCTGCAAGCCTCTCCAGCGAGCCGGGTGGTGAACTGTCCCTCCAACGGGATTTTGCCGGTCCTGGCCGCTTTCGCGTTGATCTGCCGGGTTGTGCTGGAGGCTAGGCCCTTGAGATAGGGCGGAGGCGGACCTGCAGGGTAGAGGGTTCCGTTGAGCAGGATGGCGGATTCCGCGACGCTCTCTCCCTCCTCAGCCTCGCCAAATTTCTCCAGCATGGCCTCCGCGGTGGTGATGGCGGGAAGTCCCATGATGAATGCGCCCAGGACTTTTCCGGTTCTGGGGTCCCTCACCGCCGTGAAGGCGACCTCCTTGGCGATCGGTTTGCCATTGATGTCATCGATTGCAAGGTAACCGATTTGCTGATTTGTTTCGTCTCGAATTTTCTCGACGAGCGCCCGAATCTCCTCGTCGGACTCAGCCGCGCGGCGGGGAGAGCGTTGTGGGTTCGCTCCCGGACTCAGATTGCGCAAGGTTCCGTCGATGTCCATGAGCGCCACCAGCGTGGCCGGACCCGCCAGGAGGAGCCGGATCGCGTTGAAATCTCCGAAGGTCCCATCGAACCCGGGATAACCGCGTTGTGGGCTGTGCCGGGCCCGTTCCGCGAGGTCCTTCCAGGGAAAGCCGGGAGGCGGAGAGACACCGTCCCGCAGTGCAGAGACCACGGTCTTGGAGGAAGCGAACTCCCGGCTGATCCGGAGGATGATGTCGGCGCGCTCCTTCCGGGTTGAGCGCAGGTAATCGACCTGCCGGGCGAAACGTTCGGAGAATCTCCTGGTCTCGCGCTCCGTGGAGCGCTGGCCGGTGAATGCGATGAGGAGCGCCGCCACGCCGAGCGTGGAGGCCATCATCGCCAGGATCAGCTTGGTGCGGAATCGGATTCCTCGGCTCATGGGGAGGAGAAGGGGCTAATCCGTTGACGTTGCCGATGACCCCGAGGTTACCAAACGAAAATCTTCGAGGAGTCGATCCACGGTGGATGGCTCGGTATCCCAAGCGCACATGAACCGGCAACCTGATTCACCGATGAAGTTGTAAAACTTCCAGCCTCGCGCCCGGAGAGACTCGGCGGTGGTTGCCGGTAGATCCAAGAAGACGGAATTGGCTTGCCGTGGATAGAGGACGCGAAGGCCCTGGATCTGGGTGAGTCCCTGGAAAAGCCGTTCCGCCATGGCGTTGGCGTGGGCTGCGTGACGGACCCAAGCCCCGTCGGTGAGAACGCCGACCCAAGGCGCCGCCAGGAAACGCATCTTGGAAGCCAGTTGGCCCGCCTGTTTGCAGCGGTAGGCAAACTCCTCGGCGAGAGACTTGCGAAAGAAGACGACTGCTTCGCCCACAGGGAGGCCCATTTTGGTGCCGCCAAAACAGAGGACATCGACTCCGGCCTCCCAGGTGAATTCCCGGGGGGGACGACCCAGCGTGGCGGCGGCGTTGGCGAATCGCGCCCCGTCCATGTGCACGCTGAGGCCATGAACTCGCGCGGTTTCCGTGATCTCGCGCAACTCGTTGGGCCCGTAAATCGTTCCGGTCTCGGTAGCCTGGGTGAGACTGAGGACACGTGGCTTGGGAAAATGGAGATCTTTCCGGCGCAGCACCGTTTCCGCGACGGAGCCCGGACGGATCTTGCCGGATTCGGTTGGGAGGAGCAGGATCTTGGTTCCGTTGGAGAAGAATTCGGGGGCCCCGCACTCGTCCGTCTCGACGTGGGCGACCTGACTGCAGAGGATGCTGTGGTAAGATTGACAGAGGGAGGCGAGGGCGAGGGAATTCGCGGCGGTGCCGTTGAAGGTGAAAAAGACCTCGCAATCTGTTTCAAAGACCTCTCTCAGGAGATCGCTGGCGCGGTTGGTCCAGTCATCGTCTCCGTAGGCGGGGGCGTGCCCGTGCCGGGCCATCTCCAGGGCATCCCATGCTTCCGGGCAGATGCCGGCGTAGTTGTCACTCGCGAACTGTTGGGGAGGCTTGTCCAAGAACCCATCATCAAGCCGGTGTGGCGCGAGTCAATGCCGAGGTTAAGCCGGACCCGGAAAGGCGCTCACATATTGGATTTTAAAGTCGGGAAATGAGGTCACGATCTGAATCTTGAAATCCGGAAAGGCGTCCACTATCTGCCATTCGCCCGGGGAGTCTGCAAAGGCATTGACGAGCTTCACCTTGAGATCGGGGAAGGCAGAGACCACCTCCACCTTGTAATCCGGGAAGGCGGTCACGAACTGGACCTTGCCGAAAACTCGGGTGACATCGCAATTTGGCATGGTCTGCGATCAAATGGCGTTGGCACGGCGGCGCGGCAGTTCGCCAGCGGGGCCGGGGTGCGGTGCGGATTGGGATTCGCGGAACTTGAGTCCCGCCGCCATGGCAATGATGACAGCCATGACGCCCCAGGCGATGCCGAGCGCGGTCCAGATCCCGGCGATGAATCCGTAACTGTGGAGACCGACGCCCATGGCGTTGACCCCGAACCAGGAGAAGGAGATGATCACGCCTTGCAGCACGGCCATCACGTGAAGACCGATGTCGCGGATGTAGCCTCCGAGCCTGGCGTGGAGGATGACCAAGGTCCAAAGCACGATCATCAGAGCCCCGTTTTCCTTCGGGTCCCAACCCCAGAACCGACCCCAGCTGTAGTTCGCCCAAATCCCCCCGAGAACGGTGCCGACCAGGGAGAAAAGGAGCGAGAAGAGGATGATTCCGTAGGTCATCTTGGTGGCGTCCCGGTAGACATCACGACGGCTCTCGGCAATCCGGAAGAAGCGGGCCACGATCCAGATGGAGGCGATCACGGCGGCCAGGAGCCCCGCAGAATATCCCAGAGTCACCGTGATGACGTGGGTGGTGAGCCAAAAATTGCTCCGCAACACCGCCACCAGCGGAGGCAGGGTGTCCTCCGGTGAGATGAGCAGGAATTGCCCGGAGAGGATCAAGCAGAGCGTGGGGACGAAGATCCCAGCCGAGAGGGCGATGCGCTGCCGATTGGAGCGCTCGAACAGCAAGCCGAACACAAAGGCGGAGGCGCTGATGAACAGGAAAGTTTCGTAGAGGTTGGTGATTGGAGCCCACCCACGGATCTGGCTGCGCAACAGCATGCCGGCCACGAGGCTGATAAAGCCGAACACACCGCACCAGATCGCGAGAACGGTGAAGACCTTGCCGGGCGTTGTCATCGGCCCGAGCCACATCAGGATCACGAACAGAAAAGCGGCAATGAACCACGCTTTGGCGTTGTCCAGATACTTTCCGTTGTAGAGCCTGAGTTCGGTTTCGATCTGCCCGGCCTCTTTGCGCGCACTGGCATCGCTCTGGATCCGGCTCCGCAAGGCCTCCATGTTGTTCGAAAATGCCGAGGGATCTCCCGTGGATTGGGCCACCTTCTCCACCAGGGCCAGACGCTCCAATTCCCAAGCTCGTTCCGTCTTCTCCTTGCCGATCGCATCGCCGACCAATTCGCCGAGCGAAACCCACTCGGCGCGCTGGGGGTCCGGGGGGGGGAACAAGGTGAGCAAGGTGCCGGTCTTGTGGAAAAAATAGACCAGCATCATCGCGGTGAGAACCTGCCGCTCGTCCTCGGTCATCTGTTCACGATCCCGCTGCATCATGGCTTCGATGGCTTCCACCGGGAGCTTGGGTGCCATGCCGAGGAACTCCGAAAGCCTCATCTTGGCTGCGAGCTGCGCCATGTCGGGAGGGAGCATGGAGGTGTTGATCAGCCGGTTGGGCTGGGCCGGGGACAGGCTGGCCACCAGCATCTCGTAGTCATTCACCTTGCCGCCGAGGATGAGGACCTGTTCCTCGAGGGCGGTCAGTTTCTCCTCGCGAGCCTTCTTTTGAGCGTAGGTGGATGCCAGGTTGGCCAGTTTGGCGCGCACCGGGAGAAGCTCGCTGTAGGAAAACCGATCTCTCTTTCGTTTGCCGCTGATCACGAGGTCGAGGGAGCGGACGGCAGAGGTGTCGTCGATCAGAAAGATTGGATAGTCCTTGGAGAGATCCGGGCGGAAGATGGCATCCATGAGCCATTCGGAGGCGCTCAACTTGACCGAACCCCCAGCGATCCGGGTCTTCAACGTGGTGCGCCCCTGGAGTTCGAGCAGGGTGTAATAGGCCACCGTCTGCAGCGGCTTGACGCGGCCCTCGGAGAGAACGGGGATCCTGGAGAAGGACTGAACGGCCTGCTTGGGCCAAGGGGTGTAGGCCGCGTCGGCAAGGCCGCAACACGCGAGGAGCAAGAGGGCGGTGGGGAAGCGTTTCATGGGAAGCTCAGGCGGTGCGGGTGGAACGGCGCAAGTGATCGGCGAGTTTCCATCCCATGTGGGTCAGGAGACCGGCGAAAGTAATCAAGAGAGAGAAGAGCGGCCAATGATCCGAGGGATTCTTCCAGACGGTGAAGACCGTGTAAAGTTCATCGTCCGGACCGGCGTTGGGCGGTCCGAAGCTGGCCTGGAAGAAGGTGTAGCCACGGTGACGGAAAGGCTCGTTCATCTTCACCTCGATCTTCTCTTCCCGACCGTCCTCCAACTTGGTGATGTTGCTCTGGTAATTCTTCGCCGTCATCACCCCGGCGTATTTCTCGAACAGGAACTGATCGAGTTTGATGGTGAAGGGAATCGCCATCCGTTCCCGGACCACCTGAACCGCAAAAGTCTTTCCGTCGGTCCGCAAGGTGAACGGTTTGACCTCGGCGAAGTTGCCGCCGAGGTGAGCCCAGAGGATCGCCGGAATTGGAGGCTCGCCATTTTTGGGGAGGAACTCCGCGTAGAATCCGGCCGAGTTGCGCTCCGCCTCCTTTTCCTTGGGGAGTTCAAGTAGCTTGAATCCATCGACCGCCGGTGTGTCTGACTTGGCCGCCATGGGGGCCGAGATCGGGATCGGCGTGGCGTTCCGGGCGGCGTGACGGATGCGGACATCAAACGGAAGATCGGGTGAGGTGAAGGTCCGCTGCCCTTTCCAGCCAATCGTTTCCAGATCCCCGTGAGGGATGATCAGGGCCTTGCTGGCCTCTCCCTGCGCATTGACCGGCAGGATCTCGATCTGCCAATTCCGATAGTGCAGGGCCTCGCTTGACTGCATCCCCGGTCGCAAGGCCATGTTTCCCTCCCATGCGAAGTGCCGGGTGACGAAGGAGCTGAAAATGAGGATGAGGATCCCAATGTGCGACACGTAGAGCCCGATCGCTTTCCAGTTGCGCCGGATTTTCACGATGGTCCCCGCGAGGATGTTGAAAAATAAGATGGCGAGGAGCAGATACCCGCCGGGCAGAAACACCGGGATGGTGACCTTGCCGATCGGGATGGTGTCGATGATCCATGCGGACTCGAAATATTTCGCGGTGGAATCGATGAGACCTTCCTCGATCTGATTCAGGGTGCCCAATAGGGTGACCAAGGTCAGCAGCGCGAGGACGCCAGAGGCGAGGCCGAACGAGGTCAGGACGCGAAGTCCGATCTCTGGCAGGTTGTCCCAGGTGAGGGCGAGCGTTTTGGATTTGGCCATGCTGGGAGAGATCAGGAGTTGACGATGCGCAAGGAGTCGCAGAAGGCTTCAAAGGCCGCCTCGTTCCCTTCCACCAAAGCGCGGGGGCCGACCATTTTCACGAAGATGGCGGAGTTGGCGGAGGGCACCGGCAAGATCACCCCGATCATGCGGTATCCCGGAGTGGCGCTGGGGGTCCCCATCGCCTGATAGCTGCCATCCAGTTCAACGAGAACGCCGGGCCCGCCGAAGAGAATGCGGGTCGGTAGGGAAGCAGCGTCCTGTTCGGAGATGGCCTCCAGCCCCATCTGTTTGCGCCAGCGGTTCACGTTGTCCACCAAAGATCCCCCGGCTCGAACCACGGAACACTCGCCTCCATCGCCGAAGCTGAGACTGACATCGCGCATGGGGTGTGGGGTCTCCTTCCAACCGGGAGGAGTGTCCCAGGCGAGGCGTGGGCCGGAATTCGCGGCGGGCGAGGGTTCCTGCGCGGCTGGTGCCGGCATCGCGAACTGGAAGCGATCCTGGGCGGTGGCGCCGAGAATCGGTTTGCGTTCCGGCGCGGTGAGGTCGCGGCTCTGGGAGATGACGACTGGTTTGGATTGTCCGCAGGAGATGAGGAGAGTGGCGGAGAGAAGGAGCGTGAAGGTGCGGGGTGTCATGCGGGGTCGGGACCAGGATCGGCTCACTTCGTCTGTTTGGATCTCAATTCGTTCAGCAATGGGGTGACGGACGCATCCGGCTTCGCCTGGGCCACGGTCATCGTTGGGGAGGCCCCTTGATTGATCCACCAACTGACCAGGGCGATTTCGCCCGGGGTCATGTGTTCACGCTTGCCCGGCGGCATGAAGTCGTCCTCGGATGGGTCCATGGTCACGCGCAGAATCATCTCGCTTTCGTCGGCTTTTCCCGGAACAAATTCACCGGGAATGTCGCCGTCCTTGACCAGGTCACCGCCGGCGGCCAGGGCCTCGAACGAGTCCATGCGCAAACCGCCTTCCACCTTGTTCTCGTCGTGGCACTCGGTGCACTTGGCATCGAGGATCGGTTGCACAATTCGCGCGTAGATGGGCCACTGCTCAAACGGTGCGTTGGGCACCAGGGCTTCCTTGGCGGTGGGATGACCCAGCAACGGTTTCAAGACGTCCGGAGCGTATTCCGAAAGGTAGTCGTTGTCGTGGACCATGTTGCCGCCGAAATGACTCGAGGCACCGGTCAGACCCACCGTGACGAGCAGCAGCCCGGACATCAGCACCGGGGAGAGACGCGCCAGTTTGGCGGCGAGACAGAGAGTGGCCAGGACCACGACACCGAGGCCGGACCACATGTGGAGGGTCATGTCCTTGCCTTCGATCTGCTCTCCCGCCATCAGGAGATAACCGGCCACGGTCGCTCCCATGGCCCCGGCCGCTCCGAGCCAAAGACAGGGCAGAACCGAGTCCGACAGGCGAGGGAACAAGCCGCTCATCCCAAGGACCTCAAAAATCAGGGCGGCACAGAGGAGCCCGATCGGAACGTGGACAATCAGGATGTGAAATCGTCCGAGGAAAATCGCGGGTGCGGAATGTTCCTCCAGATTGCGGGTGATCAGCCAGATCGCGGCGATGGTGACAAACCAGGCCGCAAAAGCACCGAGGGTGAGTCGGAACGAGGCGCGATGAGAAATGGGATCCATGTCGTAGTGGGGGAGCGGTTTGGGAGTGAAGGGAGTCCCGACCCGCATTCCAGGTGGGACCACTTGGTTCAGTTTCCGTTGAAATTGGACATCTCAGCGTTCGGTCGAGTTGTCGGGATAGCTCCCCAAGATCTTCACGGAATTGCAATGTTCGCGAAGGTCTTCGAGGGCTGTCTGCAACTCGGGATCGGTGAAATGACCTGCTACATCCACGTGGAATAGGTGCCCCGACCTTTCTCGCCGATCGGGTCTGCTCTCGATTTTTGCCAAATTGATCTTGAACCGGTTGAAGGGCTGGAGTGCGTCGTGCAACGCCCCCGGTTCATCCGCCACCGCGAAGACGATCGAGGTGCGGTCGCGACCAGTCGGTGGGCAGGTGCGGTGGCCGATCACGAGAAATCGCGTGGTGTTGGTGACATCATCCTGAATGGCCCGTTGCTGGACAGCGATGCCGTGAAGCTCGGCGAGAAGCGCGCCGCCGATGGCCCCGGCTTCGGGATCGTTTTTGGCCATGGAGGCGGCTTCGGCGGTGGATTTTACTTCGAACAACTCGGCATGGGAAAAATGAGCGGTGATCCAACGGCGGCACTCCCCGAAAACTTCGGGGTTTGAGTAGAGGCGCCGCAGCCGCTCCACCGGTGCATTGGCCAGCAGATTGTTCTCGATCGCGATTTGAATCTGGGCGCAGATTTTCAGTGGGGAATTCGCGAAGAGATCCAGCGTGTGATGCACCGCGCCCTCGATCGAATTCTCCACCGGCACGACGCCATAGTCTGCGTTGCGATGTTCCACCTCGCTGAAAACATCCGCCAAACTCTTCTGGGCGACATAGCGCACGCTCCGCCCGAACTTGGTGACGGCGGCTTGGTGGGTCCAGGTCCCCTCAGGTCCGAGGAACGCGATTTTGAGGTCCTCTTCCAGCGCGAGGGCCGCAGACATGATCTCGCGGTAAATGGCTCGGATGGAGTGGGGGGAGAGACGGCCCTGGTTCAGCTCGATGAGGCGCAGTAGAAGCTTCTCCTCTCGTTCCGGAGCGTAGATCTCCAGCCCCTCTCGTCGCTTGATCTCGCCCACCTCATGGACCAGGTCGGCTCGCTGATTCAGCAGTTCTAGGAGTTGGGTGTCGATGGCGTCGATTTCGACACGAATCTCTTCCAGCGTTCGGGACATGCGGTTGGCATCCTCGGCACGACCGGGAGGTTTGGCAACTCTGGAGAGTGGCAAACGCGGAAGGAAAAGAAAAGGGCCCCGATTCGAGCGAACCGGAGCCCTAATTTAGACGCGGGGGCCGGATTTGAACCGACGACCTTCAGGTTATGAGCCTGACGAGCTACCGGACTGCTCCACCCCGCAGGATTCAAGGGAGGCAACATGGGGGCGAAGATCGGAGAACGCAAATGGAAAGTGTTTTTTGCTGGAGCGGCGAGACCATTCCGACGGGATCCGGCACCCGGATTTTGCTTGACGAAGAGGCTATTCCTCCTGACTGTGGAAGGTGATGAACCGCGCCACGATCACTTCCCTCCTTGCCCTCGTTTTCGCGGGCTCGGTTTGGGCCAAGGAGCCTGTTCCCGAGGATCCCAGTCACTTCGGAACCGGGTTCGAGTTGGGTGTGTTCGGGGCCGGAGCCCTTCCGGATGGTTCCGCTTCGGCGGAATTCGGCGGCGGCGTCAGTCTCGCCTATTTTTTCACGCCTGAAGTCGGCATCGATGCCAGCTATGGGGTTTTCGCGTTTGAGGATGAAGTTCACACCGTGAGCGCGGACGTCGTGCTCCGGTATCCCATTTCTCAAGCCAGCATCGCCCCGTATCTCGTGATCGGTGGAGGCCTGCAAACCAACGGGGATGCCGCCACCCTCTATCGCCTCGGCGGCGGTCTGGACGTGCGCTTCCAGCCCGGCGGTCCCGGAATTTTCGCTGACGGGATTTACAACTGGGTAGTCGGCCAGGAAAACTTTACCGTGGCCCGTCTGGGCGTGCGGATTCCCTTCTGACCGGGTGTTGAGAGTTCAGCTCTCGACCACGTTTCCTTTGACCGGTTTTTCGGTCGTTTTCTTTGATCCAGTGAAGATCTTGGTGATGTCGAGCCCGAAATACGCCAGGGCTCCGACGAGGAGTGCAGCGGCCGCTGCTTCGTCGAAGTTTCCGAACCCCGGAACATTGTCGGGGATGAGTTCGATAAGGCCCATCGTGGGGTTTACGAGGTAGAGCAGGGAGAGAAGCCCTGCCGCGGCCATCACAATGCTTTTGCCCAAGGGGCGTTTATCTTCGCTTTCGCTCATCGGGCAACATCCGCGAGTCCGGGGGGCTCCGCCACTACAATTCTCAGTCGAGGTCGGAATGGACAGGGCGGTCGCATTCCTCAAAAACCGGAAAAACCGGTCGATTTGAGACGCTGGTAATTTTGATACGTCATCAGGATGAGGATGAGGAGGATCAGGGGATCGAAATAGACGAGGGCGACGACAGCGCCGAAGACGACGCCGACGCCGATGGTGGTGATCAGGGCAGGGCGCAGCCGTTTGGGACCGAAGAGTGCGAAGAGGACCTGTCCTCCATCAAGGGGATAGATGGGGATGAGATTGAGGATGGACCAGAAAAGATTCGCCATCAGAAGGTAGCTCATGATGAGCTGACCGCCTCTGGGAAGGGTCTCCATGGGAGCGATGATTCCGCGGTCTTGCAGAAAGGTGAGGATGCCCCACAGCCCGAGCCCGAAAGCCGGTCCGGCCAGGGTGATCGCGATGTCTCTCCAACGCGGCAGTTGCGACGTGCCTGGGGCGAAGGTGGATCCGCCGAAAGCCCGGAGGACGATTTCTGGGCGATACCCGAAACTTCGATAGGCCAGAGCGTGACCCAGTTCGTGCCACAAGACGGAGACGAGCACCACGAAAACCCAGGCGGAGAGGTTGGGGATCATCTCCGGGCCACCGTTGAGGGCTTGACTGTTCAGAAGGATGGCCGTGAGCCAGAAAAATGGCTCCACGGTCACCGTGATCCCGAACAGCCCAAACCGCAGCATGGACGTCGCTTAAATGAACTCGTTGACGATGTTCTCAAGCATCTCCTGACGCCCGCTCCGGGTGAGGGGTTCGCCAGTGGCGAGGATGTGTGCCTCACAGTCTTCCAGGGTTGCGGTTCCGGATTCGATTCGGGCGCCAAAGCCGGAATCATAGGAACTGTAGCGCTCCTTCACGAAGGCGTCGATCCGCCCGTCCTCGATGATGGCATGAGCGGTCTTCAACCCGCGGGCGAACGCATCCATCCCTCCGATGTGGGCGTGGAAGAGATCGATCGGCTCGAAACTTTCGCGGCGGCACTTGGCGTCGAAATTCAGTCCGCCGGTGGTGAATCCTCCCATGCGCAGCACCTCCATCATGATCTGGGTGGTGAGGTAGATGTTGGTGGGGAACTGGTCGGTATCCCAGCCGATCAACTCGTCGCCCGTGTTGGCATCGATCGAACCGAGCGCTCCCGCCTCACGAGCCACCCGCAATTCGTGCATCATGGTGTGTCCGGCCAGGGTGGCGTGGTTGGTCTCGATATTGAGGGACAATTCGCCCATGAGCCCGTGTTCCCGGAGGAAATTGAGACAGGCGGCGGAATCGGAATCGTATTGATGGGTGGAGGGTTCCCGAGGTTTGGGCTCGATGTAAAACGCCCCCCTGAATCCGATTTTCTTCTTGTGAGCCACCGCCATGTGAAGCAGGCGCGCGAGGTGGTTCAGTTCGCGCTTCATATCGGTGTTCCAGAGAGTGGCATAACCCTCACGGCCCCCCCAGAACACATAACCCTCGCCGCCGAGGCGGTGGGTGACCTCCAGGGCCTTCTTCACTTGGGCCGCCGCGTAGGCAAAGACGTCGGCGTAGGGTGAAGTGCCGGCCCCCTGATTGTAGCGCTTGTGGGAGAAGAGACAGGCGGTGCCCCACAGGAGCTTGATCCCGGTCTGGTTTTGCGCCTGCAACAGCTCGTCGGCCACGGCGTCCAGCGCGTCGTTGGAGGCGGCGAGATCGTGAAGCTCGGGAGCCACGTCCCGATCGTGGAAGCAGTAGAACTCGATTCCGGTCTTCTGCATGAACTCGAACATCGCCCAAACTCGTTTGCGGGCGTTCTCGACCGAATCCGTGCCGTCGTCCCAGGGACGTTCCGCCGTGGGCCCGCCAAACGGGTCCGCCAGACCGTTCCGCATGGTGTGCCAGTAGGCGCAAGCGAAACGGAGGTGCTCCTTCATCGTCTTGTTCCCGACTTTCTCGTCCGCATTGTAATGCTTGAAGGCCAGCGGGTTCCGCGATTTGGGGCCTTCAAAGGGAATGGTGGGGATTCCAGGGAAAAACTCGCCGCTCATGGGATGGGCACTCTCGCGGAGGCGCGAGATCGGTCAAGTGGGAACTGCGGAAGGCTGTCTGGCAGGGTTCAGCCGAGCCTTTCCAGGATGCGGAGTTTGAGGGATTGCATCCGCGGGTCTGTTTTCTCAGCCTCCGTCAGTTCCGCCCAGAGCATCCAGGCATCCGCGGGACGGCCCTGACCGAGCAGGGTTTCGCACTGGCGGATCAATCCGTCCAGGGAGGGATCCCGGACCGGGGCACCCGCGGCCCCGGGGGCGATGCGGAAGCTGCGGGAACCGATGGATCCTGACGCCGTGCTGAGCCGCAATTCGTATCGCTTTCCGGCCACCAAGTCCGGCGCGGACAAGCGGTCGAAGGTGAGGGGCGAGAACGCGAGATCGGCGCTCGTCACGAGTTTGCCCGTCTCGGCATCGACGATCTCCGCTCGGAGCGGGGCCTCCTGGTTCAATTCCCAGGTCAGGGTGGGACGGGTGAAGCCGGTCTCCGGGCCAGGGGTGAGGATCTTGGCGATGGAGGCAGTCGCCGGGGCTTGTTGAGCCAGGTCATCGTGAAGCAGGAAGAGGGTGACGACCGCCACCGCGGTGATCGCGCCGATCGCCAGGGTGAGCAAAGCGGGCCAGCGTGGCCTGGGGGCGGGCTGATCGGTCGGGGCTCGCTCCTGAACGAGCTTCGGGGGCACCGCCTTGGATCCGACATGGCGGATGCCCTCGAGGCGCAGAAGAAGGGAATCGGGCATCGGGGGGACGGGACCATCTTGGGGAAGTGGCGCGTTGCGGGCCGTCTGACGGAGCAAAAGGTGGGTGGACTCCTCCTGTTCCAGCGTCGCGTCCCGATGCTTGAGGTCGGCGAGCAACTCCTCGGCCTCGGTGGTGGCCAGGGGCCCGAAGAGGGGCTCGAGTCGATCTCGGGGTCCGGGAGGGGGGTTCATGGGGTGGCGGAGGGGAACAGGGTGAAGCCGTCGGATTCGAGCACCTTGCGGATCTCTTGCCGACCGCGGCTCAAGAGGGTGCACACGGTGCCCTTCGGAGCCTGGAGTCGATCGGCGATCGCCTGGGTTCCCAGTCCCTCGAAGTAGTGGAGGAGAAGGGGTTCGCGGTAGCGCCCGTCGATCTGCAGCAGGGCGACCTGGATGGCATCGGCATGGTCGTCGGTGGACGCATCGTGAGCCCCGGTCAGAAGCTCTTCGGGCACGGTGTCGAGGGAGGAGTGACCGCCTCGGCGAATCGATTGCCGGATTTTGTCGATGGCTCGGAGACCGGTGATGTGGCAGGCGAGGTTCACGAGATCCGCGAAGGTTTGGATGGCGCGAAAGGCGTCGGATTCGGGCTCAAAGAGTTGGGCGACGACGGGATCACAGAGGAGTTCTGAGACGAAATCGGTGAGCTGCGATTCGCTGGCCAAGGGCATTTTGCGATGGGCCGCGCGCCACATCCGTTCCCAAAGGACTCGTTGGGCGGTTTGCCAGGCGGCATCGTCGTTGTTCCGAAGCAGGGCCAGGGGGATCTCCGGCAGGGGATCCCCCCGATCGGTTGTGGTGATGAAGCCTGGTTCCCTGCCCATGAAAGTTGTTCGAGCCGGTTGGCCCCTAGCATGAGACTGGGAAAAGAGCAAGCCTCAGCCGTTGTAGGTGACCTTGTAGGTGCGGGAAGTTCCGTTGCTGTAAGAATCCCGGTAGGTCACGACGGTGATCCAATAGGCGTAGCAGCGGCCGCAAGGATCGTGGGCCGTTTTTTTGTAGCGGCAGCGGTTCACCTCACAGGTGTGGGTCTTGTAAATGCAGTGAGAGACGGTCTGCACCGGATTGTGGTAGGCGCCACCGGCCTGGGCGGTGCCGGCCGACAGGCTGAGGAGGGTCACGGTGCAGAGGAACGAGAGGATGGTTTTCATGTGGTTGGATGGTTGGATCGATGATTTGTTTTTGGTCTGGTGTGAGTCGGGCCAGATCGGCCTTCACAAGGGGAATCGACCCAGGCGCCGTTTTGATTTCAGCGGACCCTTCTTTTTTTGTTCGTTGGGGGGGATCGCAGTTTTTCGCTGAAAAGTCCTTGGGCGTTTTCCGTGGGTGGATTTGGTTGAACGCCCCCATGCAGATTCCGACCCGCCGTCGTTTTCTTCGCAGCACCGGAACGGTGATTGCGTTGCCCGCCCTCGAATCCTCGGGATTCAAGGCCTACGCTGCCACCAAGCCGATGGCGCCACCGAAGCGGGTGGTCTTCCTGGGGTTTGGCTGGGGGGTGACCAACGAGACCTGGTATCCGGACGCGAAACAAACCGGCCCCGGTTGGCAGATCTCCGAAGGGCTCAAGCCGTTGGCCCGGCATCAGGCGGAGATCACGGTGGTGCAGGGTTGCTCCAACAAATTCAGCAACGAGGCGCACTGGGGCAGCACGTTCTGGCTCACCGGGGCCAATCGCTACGCCGAGCCCGGTCAGAGCTTTCACAACAGCATCAGCGCGGATCAGGTCGCAGCGGCACACCTCGGGAGGGAGACGCGGTTTGCCTCGATCCAACTCAACTCACCGGATGTGCAGAACTCCGGGCACGGGCCCGGGCTGTCCATGTCCTGGGATCTCCGGGGCAAGCCGATGGCCGGTCTGGACAATCCGGTCGCGGCGTTTCACCGCCTGTTTTCGGACGAAACCATGCCGTTGCGCGAGCGTCAGGCTTTGCTGGCGCAGCAGCGCAGCGTGCTCGATGCCGTGCTCGAGGACGCCAAGCGGGTCCAACGGGGCTTGACCAAAACGGATGTCGACAAGTTGGAAGAGTATTTTCAGAGCATTCGCGACATCGAGGTGCGCTTGGGCAAGGACGAGCAGTGGTTGAGCATTCCGAAATCCAAACCTCCGATCCCCGAGCCGAAACCGGGCTTGGCGGGCCGGGAAGAGATCAAGGTGATGTATGACCTGATCATCGCGGCCCTCCAGACCGACACGACGCGGGTGCTCACGTATCGTCAACCGGTGGGCACGCTCCTGCAGAGTCTCTCCTTGAAAGTGGCTCCGCACGACATGAGTCACTACAGCGCCGGTGACCGGATGGCGGCGTCCCAGAAGCGCGATGTCGTGCAAAGCGAGTTGCTGTCCGGACTCATCGACAAGCTCAAAGCCGTTCGGGAGGCGGACGGGAGTCGTCTTTTCGACCACGTGGCGCTGGCCTACGGAAGCAACATTCGGAGCATTCATTTCCTCGACAACTGTCCCACCCTCCTCACGGGGGGCGGTGCGAACCTGAAGCTGGGACAGCACTTGGTGTTGCCGAAGGACACCCCACTCGCCAATGTTTGGCTCACGATGCTCCACGGCATCGGAGTGGCGGCGGAGCGTCATGGGGACAGCACCGGTCTCGTCAAAGAACTGCAAGCCTGAGGGCGCATCGCCAGAACATCCTGCGTTTTTTCATCTTTTCCATGAAAGCCATCACCCTCTTCCTGTTGTGTGCCTTCCCGGTCCTGGTCGGCGCGGCCGAGAGCCCGGTTCCCTCGAGGATCGAGTTCAACCGCGATGTGCGTCCGATTCTCTCCGACAACTGCTTTTCCTGTCATGGGAACGATCCCGCACACCGGAAAGCGAAGCTGCGGCTCGATCGGCGCGAGGATGCCCTCGGCCAGAAGGCGTTCGTGCCCGGCCAACCGGAGGCGAGCTTGTTGGTGGAGCGGATCCTCTCCGCGGACGAGGACGAGTTGATGCCGCCCCCGGATTCGCACAAGAAACTCAACGGGCGCGACAAAGAGATCCTGAAGCGCTGGATTGCACAGGGAGCGGTGTATCAGCAGCATTGGTCTTACGAGAAGCCGGTCCGAGCGAGTGTTCCGGCCGGAGCCAACGGCGTGGATGTTCTCGTGCGGGGGCGGCTCGAGGAAATCGGGTTGAAGCCGTCTCCGGAGGCGGACCGTCGCACGCTCATTCGGCGCCTCTATGCGGATCTTCTCGGCTTGCCGCCCAAGCCCGGCGAAGTTTCCGAATTCGTCAACGATCCCGCCCCTGACGCCTATCCCAGGCTGGTCGATCGCGTTCTGAAGAACCCGCACTACGGTGAGCGACTGGCCATCGGATGGCTCGACGTGGTGCGTTACGCCGACACCATCGGCTACCACAGCGACACCCCGAGAAACGTCTGGCCCTACCGGGATTGGGTCATCCGGAGCTTCAATGCCAACAAGCGCTTTGACCGATTCACGCTGGAACAGGTGGCGGGGGATCTGCTGGCGGACGCGAGCCAGGAGACGCGGGTCGGTTCCGCCTTCAACCGACTCCTCCTTTCGACCGAGGAGGGCGGTGCCCAGGCCAAGGACTATGAGCAGCGGATGCTCACGGATCGGGTGCGCGCCATCGGGGCGGCTTGGCTCGGTCAGACCACCGGCTGCGCCCAGTGTCACGACCACAAGTTCGATCCGTTCACGCAACGGGATTTCTATTCCCTGGGCGCGTTTTTCGCCGATATCTCGGAGCCGATTGTCGGCCGGCGCGAAGATGGCATGGTGGTGGCCGAGCAAGCCCAGTTGGAGCAATTGGCGAAGTTTGATGCCTCCCTGGACAAGGCGAAAAAGGGCTTTGAAACGATCCGGCCCCAGTTGGAGACCGCGCAGAAACAGTGGGAGGCGGACCTCGTCCGATACGAGGGGACGCTTCCCGAGTTGCGGCCCGGGGCAAAGGCGAGCGAGGCCGACGTGCAGCGGGCTCGGAAGGTGGCGGCGGCGCTGGCGAAGGATTCGAAGGGCCGAAGTCGTGCGGAACAGGACACTGTTCGCGAGTATTTCCACGCGCAGGGAACGGTTTTGTTCAAGCCAGAGATTGAGGCCCTGGCAAAGGCGCAACGGGAGCGGGATGGCTTTTACGGCCCGCTGGCCAAGTGTCTGGTGAGCGTCAGCTCGCCACAGAAGCGGACCGTGCGGATCTTGCCGCGCGGCAATTGGATGGATGAAAGCGGCGAGATCATCAAACCAGGGTTGCCGCATTATCTGCCGCAGCCGCGAGTTGAGGGACGCGAGTTGACCCGTCTCGACCTGGCGCAATGGCTGGTCGCCAGGGAGAATCCGTTGACCGCCCGCGCGGTGATGAACCGATTGTGGAAACAATTTTTTGGCATCGGTCTCAGCAAGGTCTCTGATGACCTGGGGGCGCAGGGAGAGACCCCGCCGAATCAGGCGTTGCTCGACTGGTTGGCGTGCGAGTTCATGGAGAGTGGCTGGGACGTGCAGCAAATGGTCCGCACCATCGTGACCAGCGCAACCTATCGCCAAGTCTCGACCCCGACGAAGGAGCAGTTGGCGGCAGATCCTTACAACCGGGAGCTGGCCCGGCAGAGTCCGTTCCGTCTCGATGCCGAGCTGGTGCGCGATCACGCACTCGCCACCGCCGGTCTGTTGGTTCCCAAGATCGGAGGTCCCAGCGTGAAACCCTACCAGCCCGACGGCTACTGGGAGAACCTGAACTTTCCCACCCGCACCTACGATGCCGACAAGGGGGAGGGACAGTATCGCCGCGGACTTTACACGTGGTGGCAGCGCAGCTTTCTGCACCCATCGCTCCTCGCGTTCGATGCCCCGAGCCGGGAAGAGTGCAGTGCGGAACGCAACCGATCGAACATTCCGCAACAGGCGTTGGTTTTGCTCAACGACCCCACGTATGTCGAGGCCGCGCGGGCTTTTGCCGCCCGCATTCTGCGAGAGTGCCAAGGCGATGCCACCGCGCGCCTTCGATGGGCTTGGCAAGAGGCCTTGCAACGCGATCCCAGAGAAGAGGAGTTGAAGACGATGCGGCCATTGGTCGATGAACGACTGGCAAGCTATCGTGCGGACCCGAGCGCGGCGGACTCGTTGCTCAAGGTCGGTTTTTCGCCCGTGCCCGAGGGCGTCGACCGGGCGGAACTCGCCGCCTGGACGCACGTGGCGCGCATTTTGTTCAACCTTCACGAAGCGATCACCCGGGCCTAGATCATGGTTCCGTTGGAACAAACGCGCCGAGCGGTTCTGGGCAGGGCGGTGCAGGGAATTGGTGGGGTCGCCCTGGCCTCGCTCTTGGATCCCGGCTCGTTGCGGGCGGCAGCGCAACCCGGGGTGTTGCCGATCTTGCCGCTGCCGCAGAAGGCCAAGCGCGTGATTTGGATGACCATGGCGGGTGGGCCCTCTCACCTGGAGCTGTTCGATCACAAGCCCAAACTGGCCGAGATGGATGGCCAGCCGATGCCGGAGAGTTTCACCAAGGGGCAGCAACTGGCGCAGCTGCAGGGGCAGAAACTCATCTGCCAAGGACCGCAGTTCCGGTTTCAGAAATTCGGGCGCAACCAAGTCGAGCTCTCGGAATTGCTGCCGCACCTCGGCTCCGTGGTGGATGACATTTGCCTTGTGAAGTCCATGACCACGGAGGCGATCAACCATGATCCGGCCCACATGTTCATGAACACCGGGTCGCAGATCGCCGGTCGTCCCAGCATGGGAGCGTGGCTCACTTACGGACTGGGGAGCGAAGCGGAAGATCTCCCCGGGTTTGTCGTGCTCATTTCCACCGGATCCCCGGCCCGTTCTCCCCAGCCGATCGCCGCCCGCCAATGGAGTAGCGGTTTTCTGCCCTCACGCTATCAGGGCGTGCAACTCCGGGCCAAAGGGGATCCCGTCCTCTACCTGAGCAACCCGCCCGGCATCACGAGAGCGGTTCAGGGCGGGGACGTGGCGGTGATCAACACGCTGAACCGGCAATTCGAAACGGTGTGGGACGACCCGGAAATCGCCACGCGGATCGCGCAATACGAGATGGCGTTCCAGATGCAGGCAAGCGTTCCCGACCTCGTCGATCTGAGCGGCGAAGGCTCCCGGACGCTGGAGCTTTACGGATGCCAGCCGGGCGATGGCACCTTCGCCTCGAATTGTCTGTTGGCGCGCCGTCTCGCTGAGCGTGGGACCCGATTCATTCAGCTTTACCATCGGGATTGGGATCATCACAGCCTGCTTCGGGAAGAATTGCCGCTCCGCGCCCGGGAAGTGGATCGCGCCTGCGCCGCGTTGATCACCGATTTGAAACAGCGGGGAATGTTTGACGATACGCTCATCGTCTGGAGCGGTGAATTTGGCCGCACCCCGATGAAGCAGGGAAACAAGGGGCCGGTGGGCCGGGATCACCACAACAAATCGATGTCCATGTGGCTTGCGGGGGCGGGCGTCCGTCGCGGCATGGTTTTTGGAACCACCGACGAGCTCGGCTACGCCGCTGAGGAAAACGTCGTGACGGTCCACGATTTGCACGCCACCATGCTTCACCAACTCGGGATCGATCACAGCGCCTTCAGCTTCAAGTTCCAGGGGCTCGACGCCCGCCTCACCGGTGTGGAAAAGGCGCGGGTCATCCGGGAGATTCTCACCTGACTTACCAACCTTCATTTCACCATCATGCACTCTGAGTTCACCCCGTTGCATCGCCGTTCCTTCCTGGCACGCTCCGCCCAGGGGATCGGCGCGGCGGCGCTGGCATCTCTCCTCGAGCCGGTCTCCGCCCGGGCGGTCCCAACTCAGGGAGTGTTCTCCGCTCTGCCACTGCCTCAGAAGGCGAAGCGAGTCATCTGGCTCTCGATGGCGGGCGGTCCCTCCCATCTGGAGACGTTCGATCCCAAGCCGAAGCTCGCCGAGATGGACGGGAAACCGATGCCCGAGAGCCTGACCAAGGGGCAACAGTTGGCCCAACTGCAGGGGCGTCCCCTGACCTGTTTCGCCCCGCAGCATCCCTTCGCCAAGTTCGGACAGAACCAGATCGAAATCTGCGCGCTCTTCCCGCAGATCGGGTCGGTCATCGACGACATCTGTCTCATCCGATCGATGACGACGGACGCCATCAATCACGACCCGGCTCACATGTTCATGAACACCGGTTCACAGATCGCCGGGCGCCCGAGCATGGGAGCTTGGATCACCTATGGCCTGGGCAGCGAGGCCGAAAATCTCCCGGGATTCGTCGTTCTCACCTCTCTCGGCAAAGGCGGCCAAAATCAGCCGATCGCGGCCCGCCAGTGGAGCAGTGGTTTCCTCCCCTCAAAATACCAGGGAGTGCAACTCCGAGCCAAGGGCGACCCGGTGCTTTACCTGACCAATCCGCCGGGAATCAACCGGGAGTCGCAGGGAGGAGACGTCGCTGCGATCAATGCCCTGAATCGGCAGCGCGACGCCGTCGTCTCCGACCCGGAAATCGCGACACGCATCG
>QQNE01000057.1 GCA_003402735.1 Verrucomicrobiota bacterium | reverse complement strand
TCGAGTTGCCGTAGGAACCGCCGGTGGTGATAACCAAGCCATCGACCGCGACTGGCGATGCATAGACCAGCGGGTTCAAGCCATCTCAGCTCCAGAGTTCCTTGCCGGACCCGGGGTCGAACGATTTCATCACCAAGGGAAAACTCATCACGAGTTCCTCATGATCACCGGACCGGACCACGATGGGAGTCACGAAGGAACCGATCACGCCTCCGTCCTGACCCTTGAACCCATCCGTCCGCTCTCCCGGGTTCCAAGTCGGCTCCTTGAATTCCCAGACGGTGGCGCCGGTTTTCTTGTCCAGGGCGGTGAGGAGGGCGCCGATGCCCGGACCGTGGTAGTAGATGACCAAGTCTCCGTGGATGATCGGCGAGGAGGAAGTGCCCCAGGTGTGGACCACCGGGCCGAGATCACGGCGCCAGAGTTCCTTGCCCGCGGTGTCGTAAGCGGCGATCCCGGCGGAGCCGTAGGCCGCCACCACCATCTTTCCGTCCGTGGCCGGAGAGGAGGAGCAGTAAGGGTTGGTGGGGTGGGTGGTTTCCTCTTTGTTGTAGATCACGCCGTTTTTCCAGAGCAGTTTGCCGTCTCTGCGATCAAAGCAGTAGAGGCCCCGCCATTTTTCTGCGGAGACCGCCTGGGTGACATAGATGTGATCCCCAAACACCGCGGGCGTGGAATTCCCGGCTTCCGGGAGCGCGGCACGCCACACGATGTTCTTGGTTTTGGACCATTCCGTGGGCAGACCGGTTTCCGCGGTGATGCCCGAACCGAGCACATCGCCGCGCCAGACCGGCCAGGGCGCTGCGCAGGCGATGCAGGGAAGAAGCACAAGGAGAAGCAGGAAAGATCTCATATCGGTCCGCCATTGTAGGGAAGCCTGGAAGGATGAAAAGTCTGAAGGCGTCCCTTTGTGCCGCGGTGGAGCGGAGGATTTCAACGGACGCTCAGGCGGGCACCCCAAAGCGGTGGTTGGCCTCTGCTTTGTCGATCACGAGAGAGCGGCAGAGGTGATTGGACGCCAAGATTCCGGCGGCAGTTTTGATCAGCCGATCGAACTCGTGGCGGGGCAACTCGACCCCCTCGTGAAGGATGGTCTTGATCTTGAATCCGTGCTCCAGCATTTTGGTCAGGGCTTCCTCGCAGGTCACCGGATCATCCGTGAAGTAATGATGCGGCTGATCGTGGTTGTGGAACGGGATGGAGTAGTCGATTTTGTATTTGGCAAGCATGACGGTGGTGGATTGATGTGTGAATACCATAACCGCTCCGATGGTTCCGTCTGCGCGGGACTTGGCAAAGACCGAGCCACGGTTGCGGACGGATGTTTCGCTGCTTGCATCGCCACGGTGGAACTTGTTGATTCCACGGCATGTTCGTCAATCGCCAGCCCGGTTTCCGTTTCTTGCTGTTCCTCTGCCCGCTTCTCTCCGGCCAAGCCGCTCCGGAAGTGACCCATTCGTTCCTCGCCACGGGGAGTGAAACCGCGATCATCGACGCCGCCGGCCAAACGCTCTGGACCTATCCGGGCGGCAGCCGGGATGCCTGGGCTTTGCCTGGAGGAAATGTCCTCATCGCTCTCTCCAAGAGCAAGGAATTTCCCGGCGGCGCGGTGGTCGAGGTGACGCGCGAAAAGAAGCGGGTCTTTGTTTTTCCGGGGACCCAGTCGGAAGTGAACACGGTGCAACCGCTTGAGAACGGTCGGATTCTCCTCACCGAGGCCGGCAATCATCCCCGTTTGCTGGAGGTCACCCGGGACGGCAAGATTGCGGTCGAGGTGCCGCTTCAGGCGCAGACCCAGAATCATCATCTGCAGAGCCGCATGGCCCGCAAATTGGCCAACGGAAACTACCTGGTTCCGCAGTTGCTCGACCGAGTCGTCCGCGAATACGCTCCGGATGGGAAGATTGTCTGGGAGGTGAAAACGCCGGATGTCCCGAAAGAGAGCTGGCCTTTCACGGCGGTCCGCGTGCCTTCGGGCCACACGCTGATCACCTGCACCCACGGGGCCCATGTCATCGAGGTCGATGCGGCCGGAAAGATCGTCTGGCAGTTGGTCAACGCCGATCTCCCCGGGGCGCCTCTGAAAGATCCGTGCGGCGCCCAACGGCTCCCGAATGGCAACACCGTGATCGCGACCTATGGAAATCATGGCCCCGGCATCAAGCTCATCGAGGTCACCCCAGCCAAGGAGGTGGTCTGGACTTATGCCAACGATCGCAAACAGAGCCTGCACACCGTGGAGATCCTCGACACCAACGGCGTGGCGCTCGCGGGTCCGGCGATGAAATGAACTGGGAGTCCTTGAAGAAAAGCCTCCCTCGGCTCAGCCCCAGGACTGGCCCGCATTTCTCAAGCTCTCGCTGCTGCGGCTTGCCCAATGGCATTCCTGCTGCGTTCCGCTCGAATTCCAGGATTCACGGTATGTCGGCATACCGCTCACCCTGGAATCCTTCGCGCGCCTTGCAGGCAATGCCATTCGGCGGCGCCTCGCGACGCGATCCTTGAGAAATGCGGGCTGGCGGTTGTCGGGGCTATTTCCTGAGCTCGCCATAGATCGGGGGTTTCCAATCGGGTGGGAGTTTGGCTTGGGGCCGGACTCCGTAGGCAGTGGCGGGAATGGGATGATCTTCGGGACGGAGCAGGGGAAGGGCGTCCGGTAAGTGCTTAATGAAGACGTCCTTGTATTGAATCTTCATGGCCGGGCCGACATGGACCTGGACGGCGAGCACCCCTTCCAGGGATCGGCCCTTTTCGTCGAAGTCGATCAGGTCGGCGGTGGGATGTCCATCGATCCAGTGACGGTGATGGTTGCCCTCCACCAGGACCCGGAACTCATGCCACTCGCCGGGGGCGAACGTCTTCACTTCCATTTTGCCGATCACCCAGGGTTGGCCGTCGGGGGCGACGATCACTTGTTCGCCGGTATGGGAGAGAATGCGGCGGCCTCGTTCCTCGTAGAGCATGCCGTTGTAATCCGGATTGTTCGCCACCACGTCGCATTGGTAGCCGCTGACGATATCGAGCCCGACCTCGGGTCGCATGGCTCCCCGGTATTGCAGACCGCTGTTGCCGCCCGGGGTGACTTTGACTTTCACCCGGAGTTCAAAGTTGCGGATCGTGGACCCGGTCCAGGACAGAAAGCGGTTCATCTTGAGGGATCCATCCGTGACTCCCGTGATGGCTCCGTCCTCGACCGACCAGTATTGCGGGTCTCCGGTCCAGCCGCGGAGGGTTTTGCCGTCGAACAGCTTCACAAATCCCGCCGCGTCCGGTTTGGAGCCGACGGCGGCGGAAGCGATCGGGTGCGCCTCGGTGGATGGTTTGAAGGCACCAGCGGGAAGAGGAGGCAGGGGACCGCCGAATGCGGTCACGGCCTGGTTCGTGCGCTCCCGCATGGATTGCAGGGTTTGGGCATACTGTGGGTTTCCGGCGAGATTGACGAGTTCGTCAGGATCCGCCTGGAGATCGTGGAGAAACTCGTAGTTTCCGTGATCAAAGTAACGGGCGTATTTGAACTGCGCAGTGCGAATCCCTTCGTGAGCCGGGATGCGATTGCGGACGGCGAAATGTTCGTGGAAGGTTTCGGTGCGCCAGTCTGCGGGAGGTTCCCCGTTGATGAGTGGGGTCAGGCTTTTGCCCTGCCAGGTCTGGGGAATGGCGGCCCCGGCCCAATCGAGAAACGTGGGGGGCAGATCGAGATTCATCGCGAGAGCGGGGCTGACCTTGCCGCGCTGGTCCGCCGGTGCCCGGGGATCCATGATGATGAGCGGGACGCGGATCGATTCCTCGAAGTGCGACCATTTGCCGGAGAGTCCCCGGTTGCCGAAGTGGTAACCGTTGTCCGCGGAATAGACCACGATGGTGTTTGCGGCCAGGCCGTTCTTCTCGATGGCCTGGAGGAAACGGCCGATTTCTCGGTCGATCCCCGTGGTCATCCGGGAGTAGGCGCGCGCGTTGATCTGATATTTCTGCGGTGTGTTGAGGGACCAGAAATACCGTTCGCGGCTGAGGGAGGTCTTCAGGAAATCGGGGAGGCTTTCAAAGATGGACGGCGACCCGAGGCGGGGCGGGGGAATCTCGATGTCCTCATACAATCCATCGACGGATTGCGGCCAGGGATACGTGCCGATGCCCGGCCGACGGTCGTTGTCCTCGGCATGACAGGCGTTGAACCAGAGGTGAAGGGCGAAGGGTTGGTCCGCCGGCTGATTCTTGAGGAACTCGATGCCTTCCTCCACGATCCGCTCCGTCTCGTGCTTCAAGGTTCCATCCGGCTGCCGCTGGAAATACGGATTGCGATCGATCGGCGTGAAGACGTCAAAATGGTCCGCCGCCCGGTAACCGGGGGGCATCTTGGCGTGCCACTTTCCCAAAAAACCGGTGCGGTAACCGGCCTCGCGGAGGTGGTCGGGGCAGAGTTTGGCGGCGATCTCCGGCCGGGTCAGTTCCGGTTGCCCAGGCGTTCCAGAGCTGCGGCCGATGAGACCGGTGAGGATGGTGGTGCGGCTCACCCAGCAGATCGGATGGGAGACGAACGCGTTCGCAAAGCGCACCCCGCGCGCCGCCAGAGCGTCGATGTTCGGCGTTTGCACGATCTTGTTCCCGTAACAGCCGATGGCGGCCGTCGTCTGGTCGTCGGCGAAGAAAAAGACGATGTTTGGGCGCTTCTCCGAGGCGGTCAAGAGACCCAAAAAACCGGGGAGCAGAGCAAGCAGGAGGGCGAGGGGCTTCATGTCGGGCGTTCCCCCATTAAGGCGGGGATGCAGGTCCCGGTCAATTCGGGATTGACCTCGCCCCCGCTTCGCCGCTTTGTCTTCCTGTGCCGGATTTTCAGCTCAGCAGCGCGTTCAAACCCCAGGGGGATCAGGCGCAGGCCATCGCCAAACTGGTCAAATCGATCCGTGCCGGGAATGCGCATCAGACCCTGCTCGGCGTGACCGGATCAGGCAAGACGTTTACGATGGCCAACGTCATCGCCGAACTGGGCCGTCCGGCCTTGGTGATGTCGCACAACAAGACGCTGGCCGCCCAGCTGTATTCCGAGTTCAAGAACTTCTTTCCGCACAATGCGGTGGAATACTTCGTCAGTTATTTCGATTACTATCAACCGGAAGCCTACATCCCGCGGACGGACACCTACATCGAGAAGGATTCCCAGATCAACGAAGAGATCGAGCGGCTCCGCCTCTCCACCATGAGTTCCCTGCTCACGCGCAACGACGTCCTGGTCGTGGCCAGCGTCTCTTGCATCTACGGATTGGGATCGCCCGAGGATTTCCAGGGAATGATGGTCTCCGTGGCGCGCGGGGATGCCGTCGACCGGGACATCTTCGTGCGGGGCTTGGTGGATATTCTCTATGAGCGCAATGACATCGGATTCACCAGGGGCAAGTTCCGGGTGCGGGGAGACGTCGTGGAGGTGCATCCCGCGGTGCTCGAGGACGAGGCCGTGCGGGTCGAGTTTTTCGGGGATGAGATCGACCGGATCTCCCTCTTTGATCCCCTGACGGGGCGCGCCACGGAAGAGGTGGATCGTTACACCTTCTGGCCGGCCAAACAGTTCGTCACCGCCAAGGAGAAGATGGCGCGGGCCATCCGGGAGATCCGGGGGGAATTGACCGAGGTCATCGAGCGCTTCGAGAAATCTGGAAAATATCTCGAGGCCCAGCGCATCAAGATGCGTACCGAGTATGACATTGAGATGATGCAGGAAATGGGGTTTTGTCAGGGGATCGAAAACTACAGCCGCCACCTGACTGCGCGACCGCCCGGATCCAAGCCTTACACCCTGCTCGATTTCTTTCCGGAGAATTCTTTGCTGATCGCCGATGAATCACACGCCACCATGCCGCAGATCGGTGGGATGTATGAGGGAGATTTCAGTCGGAAAACCACCCTGGTGGAACACGGTTTCCGTCTGCCCAGTGCCATGGACAACCGTCCGCTCCGGTTTCAGGAATTCATGGACGGGACATCCTGTCGTCTCTATGTCAGTGCCACTCCCGCGGGGTTTGAGATCGAAAACAGCCGGGTCGGTGTCACCAGCTACATCCCACCGCGCAAAAAACGGTTGGGTGAGGAGGAGACCAGCCCCGCGCGGCTCCCTCGCATTTCTGGCAGTGCGCAGCCGGTGGAGGCCTTTGATGTGACCACGTCAGGCCGCGATCTCATCGTCGAGCAGATCATCCGCCCCACCGGTCTGCTCGATCCCACCATCGAACTGCGGCCGTTGAAGACTCAGATCGACGACACCATTGAGTTTTGCCGGCAGCGGGTGGCAAAGAAAGAGCGGGTCCTCATCACCACCCTGACCAAGCGCACCGCGGAGGATTTGACCGATTATCTGCGCGATACCGGGTTGGCGGTGCGTTATCTCCACAGCGAGATCGATGCGATCCAGCGGGTGGAAATCCTGCGGGCGCTCCGGGCCGCGGAGTTTGACATCCTGGTGGGGATCAATCTGTTGCGGGAGGGCTTGGATCTCCCCGAGGTCAGTCTGGTCTGCATCCTCGACGCGGACAAGGAGGGATATTTGCGCAGTGAGACCAGCCTGATTCAGACGGCGGGGAGAGCCGCCCGACACGTCAACGGTCATGTGGTGCTGTTTGCGGACCGCGTCACTGGCAGCATGCAGCGGCTCATGGATGTGTCCGCCTATCGGCGCACCAAACAGATTGAATACAACGAGGAGCATGGCATCACCCCGACCAGCGTGGTCCGGTCCGCCCAGGCCAGTCTGCAGGTCAATCCCGGGCAGAAGTCCATCGACCGATCCATGGTTCAGGAATCCGGAGGGGACGTCGATGTGCTTCAGGTCCTCAAGGAATTGGAGGAGGAGATGCAGGAAGCGGCCGCCGCGTTGGAGTTCGAGCGGGCGGCGCTGCTGCGGGATCAGATCGCGGATCTCCGCAAACGCAATGGAATCGAGCCTGGTCAGGGAATTTCCGCCCCCCAAAAAACCGGACTGGCCCGCAAAAAGGTGAAATACTGAATCGGCTGGGATGTGGATTTCCCGGCTGATTCTGAATTTCCTCTTTGCTTTTGGAAATCCATCGTTCAGAGGTGGGGGAGCTCACGGAGCGACCCGCGTTCATGAAATCACCCCATCTGCTCGCCCCCCTCATTTCCTGTTGTCTCCTGGCCGGTTCCGCCCTGGCCTCGGACCCGTATCGCTACCCGCCGGAATCGGTCTATCCGCCGCAATTCACCTACGGATACACCTACGAAACCCACGAGCATCACTGTGGCAACCTTCAGCTCCCCGGTTGGAAATGGAGCGACTGGTATTTCGTGGAGTGTGAAGATGGTGTGGAATTGCAGGTTCGTTACCGGATGAGGAACATCGGAGCTCGTGGCACCCGGACGTTCATGCAGTTGCGGTATGTGAACCGGAGCAAGTGCATCAAGACGGCAACGGTCGCCCGGCTTCGTCTGCATTTTCACGATGGCACTCCGGACCTGATCTGGAACGGGGAGCAGGTCACGATGGAGCCGTATTCGGTGGGTTACGGGCGAATTCAGACGCTCGATGGACGGTTGTGCACCTGGACCAAGTGCTACGACGTCCGTTGATCTCGCTGTTTCAGGGCCCGGATCGGATGATCAGTTCGGGGCGATAAAGGTCCCGGTTGCCCGCCTGATATTCCGCCTTTAGGCGCACCCGAAACTGGTGGAGGTCCACCAGTTTCCAGGAGAGAAAGGTCCAGGCTCCGTCCTCGCCGTCGTGGCTGATCCCGATCAGAAGATGGTGGGCATCTTCCCGGATCTTATTGGTGCCGGTCTTCGGCGTGAAATAAAACGTGCGCAGGCTGCTCTCCTCCGATCCCGCTTCCATCAGTTTCGGGTCGAGATAACAGACTCGCCCGGACGGCACATGCAGGATCCGGCGGTCCGGGTATCCGCTGGCCTGCTTCTGGCCGTTTTCCGTCGGCGGGACGGCGCACTCGAAATCGGGGTGAGCCTCGATGATCGTCTCCAGGGATTCCTCGAAATATCGGCTCACTTCATTGATCCGTCTCTCTCGTCGCAACGGGCTGTCGTCCCGGTTCAGCGTCGCCAGCGTCAAATTCATCGCTCCGGCAACGACTTCGACGATGGCCTGATCCACCGGGGCTTGCGGGTCGATGGGCAGAACGCGGTGTCCCGTGACTCGTTCGACGACGGTCCGGAACGCCACTTCTTGTCTGCCAGATTGTTCCAGGATCAGCTCGAGCAGGGTCTCGTCGGGGGCCGCGGCGTCGCCTCCGGGGGCGGGAGGTGCCGACAGCCAGAGCAGCAGGATCAGAGGGCGGAAGGATGCCATGCCGTCTTGAACTCCACGGTGTCGAGAATGCGGTAGGGATTTTCGAGATCTTCACTCTCCCACTGGGCGGCGTTGCCATGCCAGGTCGTGACGCGTTTCAAGTTGGTGGAGGCGCCTTCGGCCAGGACGGTGGAGACGGCGGGATCGCCTCCGGCGTCGAGGATGGCCTGAATTTCATGGTGGGAGGCCAGGGCCGGGGCGAGTTCGGAGCGGATCCCGGTGAGAATGTTGACGACGCCGGCCGGTAGATCGCTGACCGCCAGGACCTCGGCCAGGGAGATGGCGCTGAGCGCCTCTTTTTCCGAGGCGATCGCCACCACCGCATTTCCCGGGACCAGCGCCGCGGCGAGGATCGTCACGAGACCGAGCAGGGAGGGGGAGTCCGGGCAGATGACGGCCACCACGCCACACGGATCTGGCGAGGTGACGTTCCAGTGCGGTGAGGAGACCGGGTTCACCGAACCGAAAACCGCCGCCAGTTTGTCGGTCCAGCCGGCGTAATAGACGAGCCGATCGATCGCCAAATCGAGTTGGCGCCCGGCCGATTTGGCGTCGAGCCCGAGGAGCGTCAGTTCCGGGAGGAACGATCCGCGCCGGTTTTCGAGCATCTCCGCCGCCCGATAAAGAATTTGGCCGCGGAGGAAGGCGGAAGCGTTTTGCCAGCCAGGTTGAGCGGCGCGGGCGAGGCGGACGGCATCGCGCAAATCCTTGCGGGAGGCATTGCAGTAGTTGGCCACGTGGTCACCGTTTGGAGTTCGGGCAATCAGATACCGGCCGCTCTCGGATCGGGGGAAAGCGCCGCCGATGAAGAGTTTGTAGGTTTTTGACACCGTGAGCCGTTGGGGATTGACCGCCATGCCCCGCATCCATAGGCGCGGGAATCGGCCGGGTAAAATCGGAAATGCTTTCCTTGAATGCGGAGGTGTTTCTGCGATCTAATGAACCCGGTGGCAAGACCCAACCCTGACAACATGCTGGCCCCCTGGCATCGCCCTTTTTGCCGATGGATTCTGCTGCTGACCCTGGCGTGTGTGGCCGGAGTCGAGCAGGCCTCCGCCTATCCTTTGACCCAGGCTCAGCGCGACCGCTTGACCCGTTATGTTCCCAAGGCTCTGGAGAAACTGGAGCGCCGCCAGCCGATCCACGTCGTCGTCGTCGGTGAGGGGGTCTCTCGCATGGTGACCCGGGATGAGCGCAGCCAGGACATGTTGTCCTCGTTGCACGGCCATTTTCTGGCCGGGTTCGAGGCGGAGTTTTACTACACGGGCGGAGTCCGCTTGGTCAACCCGATCGGCGAGCATCCCTCCAAAAACCGCTCGCACAAGGGGGAGGAGATCACCTTCGAACAGTTTACCGAACCGGAGGGCACGGTCCTCAGCGCCTTGCGCCAGATGTCGGGACGGGCGCTGTTGAACCCCGCGGACCTTGTTTTGATCCATGCGGGAGTCAATGATTCCCGGGAAGGCATGCTCCTGGAAACGTTCGGTGATGCGTTGGAGAAAGCCGCCACCAAGGCTCTCGAGAGCGGCGCCGAAGTGATCGTGGTCGGTCCCACCCTCGTCCACGAGCCCGGCGCTCCCACAGGCTGGGGAGCGACCCGCGCTTACGCCGCCGAGGCCCGCCAAGTAGCCGACAAACTCGGCGTCATGTTTCTCGATCCCGCGGTGGACTTGGCGCGCACCCGGCCCATTCCGGACGACGGCAGTCCCGGGGAGCGAGCCGGTCAGATCTCCGAGGCGATCGCCCTGGACCTGTTCGATTACGGTCCGGGCGTAAAAGAGACGGTTCTCATGAATCCCGAGGCCCATCGCCGGGCCGGGCGGGGCATGTTCCAACAGTTTCTCAACGGTCTCCCGGAGTCTGGTTGGGCAGTTCGGGGACGCGGAAATCTGGTTCGGCCTCGCGAGTTGGAGGTCGATATCGAGGTCTCCAACCCCACCGAGCGGGACAAAAACGGCGTTCTGGTGGCGCTCGATATCGGGTCCGCCTGGAGATCGACCATCCCCGCCTTCGATCTCAATTGTGCTCCCGGGGAAACGAAAAAGTTCAAGATCCTTTACCGGCAGCGGATTGTCTCCGGGGAAGGGGAACATGCGGCCTACGCGGCTTGGCAGTTTCCGGATGGGAAGCTCGATTGTCCCCTTCTCATCAGCGATCTTTACAACACCACGCTTCTCGATCTGGCCGGCACGCTCGGCCCGGTCAAGGTGGAATGGGATTTTTCCCCGCAACAGGGTCGGCGCGGGAATTTTCCTCTCAAGTTCTCTCTTCACAATCCGGGCAAGGAGCCGGTCAAGGGCAGTTATGAACTGGCTTGCGCGACCCAGCGCGCCCGGGTCAATTTCGAACTCGCCCCTCTGCAGACCAAGGAGTTCTCCAACCAGTGCGCCTTGCCCAAGGACAAAGATCAATGGGGCGCGAAAAATCCCGTGGTCCTCACGGTCGAGACCCCGGCCGGGAAATTCATCGAGGAACGGGAAGTCGAGGCGCTCCGCAATCAGCGGCTCGGCGAGACCCGTCCGTTGGCCAAAGCCGCCGAGTTGATCGATGCCACCGGTCCCCTGCAGTCGGATGGTCGGATTTCGCTGATGGCGACAGTCGATGCGGATTTCCTCAAAGTGACCCTCGATTTGGGCACTGTGGAGCTGCAGACCATCCCGGGCAAACCATCCCTTTTGCTGGAGCTTTCCCTGGATGGTCGACCCTCCGGTGAGGGGGGCTCAGCCGGATTCGTTGAACCGGTGCAGATCGGATTTTCCGACGGGGATGGTCCCGGCAAGGTGGCCTCCATCAGCGACGCCGCGTTTGGGGAGGGATATTCCAAGGAACTCAGTCCGCGCGGGGTTTTCGCCGAGCTGAAAACCGGGCGTGACGGGCGGCGCAAGGCGGAAGTCTCCATCCCGAAAATCTATCTCTATCGGCATGATTGGAAGGTCGATGATCCGGAGAGCCGGATCGGGATTCTGACCCGGGTGAATTTCGCCCGTCGCGCCCCCAACGGCATGAGTGCGTATCCCGCCGAGGCTCGTTGGATGAATGCCGGTGCCCCGCTCTGTCGGGAAGATGCTTCCGCGTTGCCTCAATTGGAGCTTTCGACAGGTGAGTCGAACGCCTGGAGCGTCCACCTGTATTGAACCCCGCTGCCATGCCCGTCCAGGCCTGCCTTTTCTTGGGGCTCTTCTTCCCGGCTTTCGTGGTCGCCCAGACCGGGCCCGGTTTCTGGGAGGTCCAGATGATCGACGGTCACCCTTACCTCACCGTCGAGGCGATTCAGCGCAACTACGGGTTCACCGATCTGAAAGGGGACGCTGAACGATTCGAACTCAGCAGTCCCACAGCCCGTTTGGAAGGCCGCACCGGTGCCTCCTCGATTCTCCTCAACCGCCTGCGCTATGAACTCCACCATCCGCTGGAGGCCAAGGACCGGCATCGGCTCGTCTCCGCGTATGATCTCTCCAACCTCATCGATCTCCTCTTCCGGCCTGCGGAACATCTCCGGGGAGGCGAGGTGAAAACGGTTTACCTGCAAACCGACAGCGCCGATGGATTGGCGGCAAAGCCGGTCGCGGCGGAAGTGGTGCTGGCTCTCCAGTCCGCACTTTCCGATTTGGGATTCACGGTCCGTTCCGTGCCGGCGGACGCCACCCGCCTGGGAAGCCATGCGATTTCTGCCGAGGAACCCGGTTCTCCGGTCTGGCTCCGGCTCAGGGGAAACCCGAAGCTGCCCGCCGATTTCGTCCGTTGCGCTGTCCTTGCCCCGCCCGATTCTCCGAAGCGCGAGGCCAACCGGGCGGCGGTTTACGCGGGAAATCTCGTCGATGCCGAGAGCCTGGCGTTGGCGACACTGCTCCAGTCCGGACTCGTTTTCGGGCCGGGGGCCAAGGTGCGGAAGGTGACGGACGGCGCCATTTCACAGGATCTGGTCCGGCCTTTTCAGAGCAGCCCCGGAGCCGCCGTCCTCGTGGAGTGGGGCAAAGAGTTTCGCCAGGATCATTTGCTGAAGTCGTTGGCCGCCGGGTTGGTGCGTTACCAGGCATTCCTGGGTCGGCTGGCCCAGGAGCAGACCGGGGACGGCCAGGAGGTGACGGCGGCCGATGTCCTCCTGAAGGACGTGCAGTTGTTGCAGGGACCGGAAGGCCCCGGTCTCGCCGGCTCGGTGAAAAAGCGGGTCGGGGGCGCGGATTCCCTGCAAAGCGCCCGGGAGCAGATCCAACTGCAATTCTATCTTTTTGAGGTTTCGCCCGGGGGCGAGCTCAAACTTTTGCAAACACCCCCCGCAGTCATTCTTGGTTCCGACCTCAGCGAAGGCAAAGGCGATCCCGCAGAGATTGGTTTTTTCCTTCCGCTGTCTGCGGACCTCAGCACCCGATTGAAGGGGCCCGATGCCGGCTATGCCGTGAGGTTGATTTGGCAGGGGAAAGAACAGGATGTGGCGGCCCAGCCCGAGCGATTGCGAAATCAATTGGGGCATTTTTCGGGGCTCTATCCTTAATTCTAAAAAAAAGCGTTACAAAACGGCCGAATTGATTCAAATTTGAAATCCTTTCAGGGGTCCGCTTTCGCTACGGAAATCGGCGCATCTCCTCTGGAGGGAACTCAAAGATGCCGGTCTTGCAACGCAGTGCTCTCAGGTTGGGGGTGGCTTTGGCCCTCCTCGTCCCTTGCATTTCGCCAATATGGGCCCAGGAAGGTTCCAACCCGGTGCTTGAGGCTGGCAAGAAGGCGATTGCCCGGCGCGAATTGGCCGTGGAATCCTCCCGCAAACTTTTGTTGCAGGGGGATCGCCTCATGGCGGATCAAGATTTCGCCGGAGCCTTCGATGCCTATCGCGCCGCTTTTGGTCAGATTCCCGACACCTCGGCCACTCGGGAGCTCCGGTTGGAGTCGGTGACCAAATACGAGGCCGCGCTCCAGGCACAGGCCCGGGCCGTGGCCGAGGAGGGAAGGTTGGAGGATGCGATTGCCTTGGTGCAACAGTTTTATCAGGAGGTGCGGGATTCCGGGTTGCCGCCAGCGACGGTCAGTCCGGCCACCAAGCGGCTCTTGGCGGATTTGCAGGATGGAGAAACCTTTGAACCGGCGAATTCTCCGGAAATGGTCGAGCGGAAGCGCGAGGTGAAACGGCTGTTTGCCTACGCGGACGGGGCCGTGCAGACCGGGCAATACGATGAAGCGACCCGTCATTACGCTCAGATTCTAAACCTGGACCCGACGAATCAAGCCGCGCGGAGAGGAATGGAGCGGGTCGACAAGCTCGTCAGCGAATACCACAAGGCGGCGCGAGACCAAACCCGCGCTACTGCCTTGGCTAAGGTGACCGCCCAATGGGAGAATCCGGTTCCCCGGTTTTCCTTGGACGGCGCGTCGGTCGAAACTGCGCCTGCGGGGCCTACAAGCGTCGGTTCCGTGCGGGAGAAACTTCGCCAAATCGTGATCCCGGAAGTGGAGTTTGCGCAGACGCCCCTGCAGGAGGCGGTCGAATATTTGTCGGCCCGCAGCAAGGAATTGGATCCTGGGGCTGCTGGTGGACGCAAGGGAGTCGACATTGTGTTGGGGGGCTCAGACCCGGCGGATGCCTCGATCCCGGTCACCCTCCGTCTTGCTGGGGCGCCCTTGGGCACGATCCTGGATTACGTGGCCAAGGTGGCCCGGCTCAAGGTGCGGGTGGACGAGGTTGCCGTGACCATGGTGCCGCTTTCCGCTCCGGACCAGACGGCCATTGTGACCAAGAGCTACCGGGTGCCTCCGAATTTCATTTCGGCCGGGGCGACCGGTGCGGGCGGCGCTGCGGGGGACCCGTTCGGGGCGAGCGGCGCGGCACCGGCATCAGGCACTCTGCAGAAGAAACTCACTGCGATCGAGTTCCTCAAGATGAATGGCGTCGCGTTCGGCCCGGAGGCCGGTGCGGAGTTCATCCCGTCCACCAGCACGTTGTTGGTCCGGAACACCCAGGACCAGTTGGAACTCATCGAGGCCATGATCGAGTCCAGCTTCGGGAGTGTGGCCAAACTGCTGCGGTTTGATGTCAAGACGATCGAGATCAGCGAGAGCAAGCTGGATGAGATGGGCTTTGATTGGTTGTTGGGCCAGTTCAACATGCCCGGGAGCGATCGCGTCTTTGGCGCTGGAGGCACGCAGGGGAATCAGGCTGCCGGGAGCGCGCAGAATGAATACCCGTTCATCCCCCCGGGCGGCAACCTCCCCCTGGGGCGGAATCCGGTGACGGCGGGCAATCGCAGCGGGGACTCCGCCGCGTTTCAGGATGCCATCGCAACCGCGATCAACCGGGATGTCAGCTTTGGGTCCCAGGGAACCGGGATCGTCAAGGCTCCCGGCATTTTCTCGGTGGGCGGCGTGTTTACGGATCCGCAGTTTCAAGTGGTCATGCGCGGCATCAAACAATCGGCGGCGCGGGATTTGATGACCAACAACTCCGTGGTGGGGCGCGCGGGCCAGCAGGCCATTCTGAAAAGCGTTCGGGAGTTCGTCTACCCGACGGAATACGATCCGCCGGAGATTCCTGATCAGGTGGGAACCAACACCACCATTACCGTCCTGGATCAAAACAACAACCTGTTGGGACAGAGTGTTTCCTCCCCATTTGCTCCGATGACGCCGGCTCACCCGACTGCGTTTGAAACTCGTGAACTCGGGTCCCTGGTTCAGGTGGAGGGCACGATTGGCGCGGACAATTACACCATCGACCTGACGATGACGCCGGAAGTAAGCCGGTTCGAGGGATTCGTGAACTACGGCTCGCCGATTCGTCAATACAACATCGATTCGGCCGGGCAACAATACGTCGAACAGGAAGTTCAGAACCGGATCCTCATGCCCGTTTTCAAGGTCCTGCGCAACTCGGTGAATGTCTCCGTCTACAGTGGCCAGACGGTGGTCGTCGGGGGCTTGATGGAGGCGAAGATCCAGGCCGACAACGACAAGACGCCGATCCTTGGGGACGCCCCGTTGGTGGGCCATCTTTTCCGGTCCAAGGTGGAGCAACGGGAGATGCGGGCAGTCATCTTTTTTGTGACCGTGAACATCATCGATCCCTCTGGCGGCACGGTTCAACCTCCGGTTGCCACCACCGCATCGCTTTGAATTCAGTGCCCGTGGCCAGCGTCCATCGCGGATGAGCCGACCCACTTCCCAGTCTCGTTCCTCATCGCCCGCGCCGCGCCGGAACCACCGGGTCTGGCTGTTCCTCATCGTTCTCTTCTCCTTGGCGGTCGCCAGTTTTCTCCTGGGCACGGTCATGGTCGCCCGGGCCAGTGAAGATCCGGCTTTCCGTGAACACGTCGCGGCTCGTCTCTCCCATCGTCTCGGAGCGGAGGTCCAGTTGGGAGAAATCGATTCCAACTCCATCATTTTTCTCTCAATCCCGGAAATCCGGGTCAGGGCCCGCGACCATCGCTGGTCGTTCCTGCTGCGCCGGGTCACCTTGGAACTGGATTGGCGCCTGCTGTTGCAGCGTGAGTGGACCTTCCGTTCCGCCCAGATTCAGTCCGCCGAGCTTTGGCTGGGGGCGAATTTCAGCGACTCCCCGGAAACGGGACCGGTTCCGGGAAATGAGCCCGCCGCGCCGGAGGTCGCCAGGGGTGCGGCGGTCTCGGGGGCTCCTGTTGCGGACTTGCCGGACTGGCTCAAGGCGTTGCTCTTCCGTGGCCGGACCGGAACGGTGGTCGGGTCCATCCGCATCGGGAAACTTTCCGCCCGGGGGCCGGTCGTCGCTTCCTCCGTTCCGGCTTTTGCCCTGGAGTCCTCGGCGGAAGGGGATTATGCCCGGGGGCGTCTCCGTTGGCGACTGCGCGGCGGCAGTTTCCGCGGAGGGGACGAGCCTTGGGAGATCGATTTTCTGAACGGCGCCGTGGACAAGGGGGTCTGGAAGGTGGAGTCCGGGCATCTTTTGGCCAGTGCCCGGGAGGGCCGGGGAGAGTTGCGCCTGACAGGAGCCTCGATGATTCCGGGCGAAATCGAGGTGGGGATTTCCGGGGTCAATCTCGGGGGGAAAGCCTTGTCGGGGGGCGTGGCCAACATGCTGGGACCGCTCGATGATTTGACCCTTGGTCTCGAGGGAAGGCTGATCGCCCGGTTTCCCGAAGTCCATCGCTTCCGCTTTGAAGGCGCGTTGCAGGCGGAAAAACTTAAGCTCGGCTCCTCCCGGATCTTCGCTTTGCTGGCCGGTCAAACTGGGGAACCGCGGCTGGCCGGGCTCCAGTCGGATCGGGTCACGGGACGGATCGAGTGGACCCCGGGGTTGGTGCGGCTCTACGACCTGAACTTTGAGGAACCGGGTTTGGTGCGGATCGCGGGGCGGCTTTCGATCGTCGCCTCGGAAATTGCGGGGGTTTTCGATCTGGAGCTTCCGGTGGAGCTGGTGGGGCGTTTTCCCGGAGGCAAACCACAGGGCTTCAGCTATCCCGCTGCGGGATGGTCTCGGGCGCAAATGCGGGTCCGGGGGCCGGTGGAACGGTGGAGCGAGGACCTCACGGGCCGTTTGATTGGCCAGATTCCCCAGGAGATTCCGGTGGGACCGGGCCCGGTCTTGGAAAGCCCTCCTGCGGATCTCGAGCGCATCCGGCAGGAGCGGATCGCGGTGGCGGAGAGTCTCTTCAATCAACTGATCCGGGAGTGAGGGGGGGGCGCTCCGGGGCCTTTGTGCGCGACCTCCCGGAACATTTCCACAGACGCCTGGCAAAAGCCTGTAGCTGATGGTTGACCAAAGGGTCGCGGAGGCTTTCCTTGCAATCTCCCAAAAAAGTTGCCCAAATCCTGCTGCCCGGGATGCGGAGTCATCGCATGGTTCCAAATGGAAGTCGCGCGCGGGAGCAAGCCGAATGAAGCCTGATCGAGCCACCCTGAATTTTCTCAACTCCTTCCCCGATGATTGCCGGAAAGAGGGAGAGCGACTCCAGAAAGACGGGTGCGTCACCAAGATTTTTGGGAATCACCTGCGCGTTCAGGGGCGGGTCGAGGATGGCGGAGCTTTGTGCCGGACCACCCTTCACTTTCGCGTGGATGTCTGGGAAGGAGAATGCTCCTGCCGGGAAGCGGAGCGCTGCTCGTCGATCGTCGCCACCATGTTGGAACGGTTGGAGCGTGGTGGAGAAGTGCCCGAGGCGCCCAATGAGGTGGACGATCAGAGTCTGACGGAAATCCTGGAGGAGCGGCTGCAGCGGGAACTCACGCCCAATGAGGCTCAGTTCCTCGACAAACTGGAGAAGCGCTACCGCCGGTTCGAGGTGGAGGGGCAGCTCGTGGATCATGACTTGGTCCGCCTCAATGCCAAGTGGCCGGTGGAGTCCTATGATCCCATCCAGCTCTGGCCGGTGCCCCCCGCGGACATCCTCGAGTTTTGGAACTACGTTGCCTATCATTTCCGGGCCCGGAATCTTTCCTACCCGAAGTTTATGGAGATCGTGACCGATCTGGCCAAGGTCGAAGCCCAGCTTCGAGACTGGGAGATGGAACGGGCCGAGGAAGAGTGGCGGCGCATCGTCTGCGATGTCCCCGCTTCGTTGGTGGTGACCGTTCAGGAGGTTGAGTTCCGGATCTTGCTCACCACCACGGAGGCTCGGCTGCAATGGCGCCCCATCGGGGCCGAGGCCGCCTACGTCTCCATCCAGCACCCGGAAAAGCTCGTGGAACTTCGGGAACGCCACGCTCGTGGCGAGTTCCGCATGAATGACCAGTCCGCTCTCCTTGCGGAAGCGTTTCTGGCTGCAGTTGGGCCCGGGGAACTGGCCACCCTGCGCCTTGAGGACCGGGACCAGGCCGCTGTTCTCAACCGGCTGTTTCACGCCCCTCAGGCCTCGGGCCGCATTGTGAACTTGGACGAACGCGTGATCCAACGGGTCGACGCCACGGTCAGTTGGCGCGCCTCGGTGCGTCAGGATGGCGAGGGGTTGTTCGTTGATCTCCACCTCATCGGCCACGATGGCGAGCCCATTCCTCACGCCGTCAGGCTCCTCCCCGGGAATCCCAATCTCTACCTGGGCGACGAACAGATTTTTCCCGGTCCGATGTTTTTTCAATCGGGCACCGAGGTCCTTCCCTGTTACGAGATTCCGCGTTCCCTCATCTGGACCGAGGCCGGGGTGGAGTTTCTCACCCGCATCGACGCCGCCCTGCCCCCCGCGCTTCAAGCCGTCGTGATCGACAGCGTTCTCCGCGTCAAACTTCAGCTGCGTTTGAGTCAGAAGATCAGCGGCACCGAGACCGAACAGTTCATTGTCGAGCTCGAGGCAGAAGATCAGGACCGGACCCGGCGCGAGGTCATGGAGAAGGACGGCTGGATCATCGAGAGCCGGGGGGAAGTGCCGCCCGGAACGATCTATCGCTACGACCGGACCGGATTGCTCGCATTCCCCGCCTTGCTGGAACCGCTCAACCTGTCCTGGGACCCGGTGCGGCAAAGCCTCCGCACCCGGATCACCAAATCCTTTCCGGAGCGGTTCGTGGAGTGGTATCGCGCGCTGCCCGCAGACATCGAGGTCGGGATTGACGAGCATTTGCGCACCCTCTTGGCTGACCCGGTCAAGGCATCGGTCACCTTTGACATCGTCTCGAGCGAGATCGACTGGTTTGATCTCAAGATCGTGGTCAACGTGGAGGGGCTCAACCTGAGCACGAATGAGATCCGGGCCTTGGTCGCGGCGCGTGGTGGCTTTGTCCGGATGCAATCCGGTGGCTGGTTGCGGCTGGAATTCGATCTCACGGAATCCCAGACCCGCGCGGTGAATCGGCTTGGACTGGATCCATTTGATCTGTCCGGAGAGAGCCATCGGATGCATGTGCTGCAACTCTCCGATTCCTCCGCCCGCGAGGTGTTTGACGCAGCTGCCTGGGAAAAAATCTGTGAGCGTTCCAACGCCCTCTCCCTCGAGGTGAAGCCCGGAGTCCCGCAGAAGTTGCAGCTGCAACTCCGGCCCTACCAGATCGAGGGATTTCATTTCCTGGCCTATCTTTCGGCCAATCGTTTCGGGGGCATCCTGGCGGATGACATGGGTCTGGGCAAGACCGTGCAGTCGATCACTTGGTTGCTCTGGCTGCAGGAACAGGCGCCCGAGCGGGTTCCCGCCTTGGTGGTCTGTCCCAAATCGGTGCTCGATGTCTGGGCCGGCGAAGTCCGCAAGTTCGCTCCGCACCTTCGCGTCAAGATCCTGCGCAACAAGCTGGAGCTCGAAATGGACGAAATCCGCGGGCTCGACGTCCTGGTGCTGAACTATTCCCAGTTGCGCGTCAACATCGAGGACTTGGTCCAGATCCACTGGCTCGCGATCATCCTGGACGAGGGACAACAGATCAAGAATCCGGATTCCAAGGCGGCCAAGGCGGCCCGGGAAATCCAGGCGGAAAATCGGTTGGTCCTCACCGGCACCCCCATTGAAAACCGTCTCCTGGATATCTGGAGTCTGATGGCGTTCGCCATGCCGGGCGTGCTCGGCTCCCGCAAGTATTTCCGGGAACGGTTCGATCGGCGCCGGGATCCGTTGTGTCAGGAACGGCTCTCCGCCAGGCTGCGTCCCTTCCTGGTGCGGCGCACCAAGGACCAGGTGGCGGTGGATCTTCCGCCCCGCACCGAGGAGGATGTGTTGTGCAAAATGGACGATGTCCAGGAAGAGCTCTACAAGTCCGAGGTGGAGCGCATCCAGCAGGTTTTGCTTGGCTGCGAGAATGATGGCGACTTCAACACGGCCAGGTTCACCGTGTTGCAGGGACTCACCCGGTTGCGGCAGATCTGCTGTCACCCTGGTCTGTTCGATCGCAGTTATCTCACGGAGGAGAGCGCCAAGTTCACCGCGTTGTTCTACCTTCTCGATCAATTGCGCGCCGAAGGGCACAAGGTTTTGGTGTTCAGTCAGTTCGTCACCATGCTGGAGATCATCCGGGAACGATTGGCAGAGGAGGACCGCCCTCACCTGCTCCTCACTGGCCAGACCAAGGACCGCCAAAAAGTCATCGAGGATTTCCAGACGTCCAAGGATCCGACCGTCTTCCTGCTTTCCCTGAAGGCCGGCGGCAGCGGTCTCAACCTCACCGCCGCTTCTTACGTGGTCCTCTACGATCCCTGGTGGAATCCCGCTGTGGAGAATCAGGCCATCGACCGGACTCACCGCATCGGGCAGGTCAACAAGGTGATCGCCTATCGCCTCCTCATGCGGGACAGCGTCGAGGAAAAAATCCGGGTGCTTCAGCAGCAGAAACAAGCCGTCTCCGCCGGGGTTCTCGGTGAGGAAGGCTTCGCCAAGTCCCTGACCCGGGATGATCTCCGGTTTCTCTTTGCTCCCGTTCCGTCGGATGGAAACGGGAATGCGCGCGGGTGAATGCCAGGGATTTCCTTTCGAGCCCGCCCCCAAGTCATCGATCGGGCTGAGATGAATGGGGTTCCATTGAAGGTTCGGATCGTAGAACCGACTTCGGATTTGCTCGAACCGACCCTTATGAAAGCGCGGTCGAAAGCCAAGGTTTCAGTCATGTTTTTCCCCGGTGCCGGAAAAAAACCTGCAGGGGAATTTCCGACCTCTACTTCTCCCCGCATGTTTCGAGCCTGGGTGGCTTCGCCCGATCAACGAGGTTGAAGGGACGTTGTCAGGGGGCGACGATTTCGCTTGTTGCGCCGTGGCGGTTCCACTAGGATCGGGCCCGTGGTCAGGGGTTCCTGTCGGCATGTGGTTCAAGTGAGCGGTTTGAAGCTCTCCCCGGTTGTGTTATTCGCTCTGGTTCTGTGGGGCGTTCCCACCGTTCGGGCGGAAGGGGTCGATGTCATTGCGGTCGATGACATCCTTACGGAAAACTGGAGAGACCCCGGCGTGGTGGCGTTCCGCCGGGCGGGAACGGTCGGAGATTTGACGGTGCAGTTCTCGATCTCTGGCACGGCGAGTCGTGCGCTGGATTATGCGGTGGCCAGCGGCGATGCGATGGTGATCCCGGACGGAGAACGGGAAGTGACCCTGGCATTTGCCCCGCAGACGGACACGGTGACGGAGCGGTCGGAAACGATCGTGGTGACCCTCCAGCCGAATCCGGGTTACAGTCTCTCGGCGGACCCGAGACGCCGATCCGTGTCCTTGCGCCTGAGCGATTCCGGGTCGAAGCCCGGGGCAAAAGAAGCGGCGCGATTTTTGTTTCAGGCGGCCTTTGGACCGTCGGCGGATTCGACTTCGGACAAGGACACCATTCCGGAAAACGTGGAGGTGGTGATGACGCTAGGTTTCGAGCGGTGGATCGACCTGCAATTCCGGACAAAACCGGGACTGCACACGCCCATGCTTGACGCCATGGTCCGGGCGAGGAAACCGGTCAACTGGGATGCGAAAGTTCGGCCTTGGTGGGAGCGGGCGATCGGTTCCACGGCGAGTGATCCGTTGCGGCAGCGCGTGGCCTTTGCGCTGAGTGAGATCTTCGTGATTTCCGATCACCTGGACGACCTGAGCAATCAGCCGCGGGGCATGACTTCGTATTATGATCGGTTGGTGAGCGGTGCGTTCGGAAATTTCCGGGACTTGCTCCGGACGGTGGCGCTGCACCCTTGCATGGGGACCTATCTCAGCCACCTGAAGAACCGGAAGGCTGATCCGGTTGCGGGAACCTTCCCGGACGAAAATTTCGCGCGCGAAGTGATGCAACTCTTCAGCATCGGCCTCTGGGAGTTGAATTCAGACGGGTCCCGGGTCTTGGGAAACGGGCAGCCGGTGCCGACCTACGACAACGACACGATCACCGCATTTGCGCGGGTATTCACCGGTCTGAGTTTCGGTGGGAGAGGGGCGACGGAATTTTGGTGGCCGCCGCAGAATTATCAAGCGCCAATGCGGATGTGGGATGAATACCACGACATGGGGCAAAAGGTGTTGCTCAAAGGCGTGGTGCTCCCGGCGCGCGCCGCGTTTGATCCGGCGGTGCCGGACTTGGGCACAGCGGGGATGCTGGACTTTGAGGCGGGAATTGATTGCTTGTTTCAACACCCGAACACGGGGCCGTTTATCGGCAAGCAACTGATCCAACGTCTGGTGACATCCAATCCATCTCCGGATTATATCAGACGGGTGGCGCTCACCTTCGCCAACAACGGTTCTGGCGTCCGCGGAGACATGAAAGCATTGATCAAAGCCATCCTGCTGGACCCCGAAGCGCGATCCGAAGCGAACCTATCCAGCGCGGCCTATGGCAAGATGAAGGAGCCATACTTGCGCACCGTGAATCTGGCGCGGGCTTTCAACTCCCGGGCCGCCAATGGTTCTTGGCTCCTGGCGTATCTGGATGAAATCCACTTCCAACAGCCGTATTCCAGTCCAAGTGTTTTCAACTTTTTCCGACCCGGATATGGGCCGGCCGGACCGTTGAGCGATGCCGGACTGGTGGCGCCCGAGTTCCAGATTCTGAATTCCATTAGCGCGGTCTCCGTGCCAAATTACTACTACTCCGCTTTGCGGAACGGTTTCAATCGGTGGGGAGACGAGAACTGGCGAAATCTGGTTATGCCAAGTCTCCGGGCGGAGATGGCCCTGGCAAACGATGTCCCGGCACTCATGCGCCGCTTGGACCTGGTCTTGACCGGGGGGACCCTGGACCCGGTGCAACACCAGATCATCCGGGAGTTCGTCGAGTCGATCGACAGCACGTATTGGGAGTGGAAGAAAGAGCGCATTTGGAATGCCATTTACCTGATCTGCACCTTGCCCGAATGCGCGATTCAACGATGAAGACCCGCCTCTCCCGACGTCGTTTCTTGGGGCGCATTTGTGGTGGGGCCGCCACCTTGCCGGTGCTGAACACGATGTTGAATCTGCGGTTGGCCGGGAGTTTGGCGGCGGCGGAACCCACCTCCGGGGAATACCGTGCGCTGGTCTGTGTCTTTTTGCCTGGCGGAGTCGACTCGTTCAATTTGCTGGTCCCGCGGGGAGATGCCGAATACGCGGAATACCAAACCATCCGGCAGGACTTGGCGTTGCCGAAGGCGAACTTGTTGCCGATCGCGCCGGTCGGATCGCCTGGATTGAGTTTGGGACTGCACCCGGGAATGAGCGGAATCCAGACCTTGTTTGGAGAGGGAAAAGCAGCATGCGTCACCAATGTCGGGACCCTCATCGAGCCGGTCACCCAGCAGGAGGTGAACGACGCAAGCAAGCGATTGCCGCTGGGACTGTTTTCGCACTCCGATCAAATCGAACAGTGGCAGACATCGATGCCGGACAAGCGTTCCGCTCGTGGCTGGGCGGGGCGGGCGGCGGATCTGTTGCGTGACCTCAACAGTCAGCAAGATGTCTCCATGAACATTTCGCTTTCCGGGACGAATGTCTGGCAGAGCGGGGAGCATACCGTGGAATACGCGATCAGCGCGGACGGGGCGGAGGAACTTCAGGGATATGATCCGGATGAAACCGACCATTGGAGCCTGACGCCGAAGCGGACCGTGGCCATCGGCGAGCAGCTCAGCTTGACCTACGAACATCTGCTGCAGCAGGCGTTTCAAACGAAACGCACCCGGGCGATCGGGGCCTACGGCCTATTCAACTCCGCGACCGACACCACGTTGCCGGCATCGGTGGCTTGGCCCGCGGGTGACTTTTCTGGACAACTTCAGATGGTGGCCAAAGCGATCGCCGGTCGCGCGGCGTTGGGGCAGAAGCGGCAAACCTTTTTCGTGCAATATGGCGGATGGGATCACCATGATGAGGTGATTCAGAACATGGCGGGGCAAGTGGCCGGCTTGAGCGCGGGCTTGCTCGCGTTTCAACGCTGCTTGGAGGCGCTTCAAGTCTCCAATCAGGTGACGGTGTTCACCGCTTCGGATTTCGCGCGCACGCTGACATCCAACGGCGCGGGGAGCGATCACGCCTGGGGGGGAAACGCCTTCGTCATGGGCGGCGCGGTTCAAGGCAATCGGATCTACGGGACCTTCCCACCCCTGTATGAGGACAATCCGCATGATGTCGGGCGCGGTCGTTTGATTCCGACCACGAGCGTGGACAGCTACTTCGCCGAGCTGGCGCTCTGGTTGGGCGTATCCCGGACGAACTTGCCATTGGTGCTGCCCAACGTGAACACGTTTTTCGACGCCACATTGGGCGGGGCGCCGCTCGGATTTCTGCTTTGAGCATCGATCGCACAGGGTGGATGGTCGGTGCCGTTCTCGTCGCGTCGGCGATTTTCCTGGGGCGATTCCTTGGGCCCTGGGAAACCGAAGGGAGGCGACCGGAAACTCCGATTGATTCGTCTCCGACGCCAACAGTCCGTATTTCGCCGAATCCTGCTGCGCCGCCCCGGTCATCAGCCCCCGCCGCGCATTATTCGCCACTGGCGGATCAGCTCACCGATTCCACGATCTCTCCGGAAGCGGAAGTCCGGCTTGTGCAGCAGCTCTTCTCTCAATATACCTCCGCGTTGCAGAATCGCCCCGGTCCTCCGATTGGGGATAACCAGGACTTGGTCAAGGTGTTGACCGGGAAGAACCCCCTCAAGCGTCCGCTGTTGCCGCCGCATCATCCGCGCATTGATGGTTCGGGGCGCCTCTGCGATCGTTGGGGACGACCGTTTCATCTTCACGCGGTGAGTAGCCGCTGGATCGAAGTGCGCTCCGCCGGACCCGACGCAGCCCTGTTTACTGGCGATGACGTCGTCCCCGGGGGCGGTGATACCCTACCCAGTCGATCGGACGAAAGTGGATCGCTGTCGGCACCAGCAGGATGAGGAACTGAGGGGGGGAACCATTCCATTGGAAGTCTCGCACAAAGCCACTAAGGCACGAAGCGGAACCCGGTTCACATAGGTTTCGGGCAGGAAGTCCAGAGCCCCTTCAAGGTGAATCGGCGGGTTTCCCAAACTTCGTCTCCCTCCGCTTTCTTTGTGTCTTTGCGCCTTTGTGCGAGCCCAGATCATTCCGGAATCTAGGTTGATCGGATTTGGGAACATCCCCCGGTTCGAGAAGGGGAGGAGCTTCCGTGCGGATCGCTGAGGGGATAATGCAGGGAGCGCATTGAGCGGTCACCAGATCGTGCGAACGGGATAGGCATGGATTTTCGGATCCGGAGTCAGGATCGGAAGCCCTTCGTAGATGGCATGGGCGACGAGGAGGCGATCGAAGGGGTCTCGGTGAATTGGCGGCAGCTTCTCCAACGTGTAGAGGGTGTCGTCGTCGAGCGTGCGGTAGTCGAGTCCGAGCCGTTCGATCGCCAACGGCACCGAAACCCGGGGCGGGTGCGGAAGGGGCAGCTGGCCCGTGCTGTGTTTGATCTGAATCTCCCATGGAGAGACTTGATGAAGGCGAAGCACAGTGGCGGGATCCACGAGAATCTCCCGTGCCCGAGGGGAGAGTCGGTGCATTTCGTCTGCCAACCAAAGGAACACGCAGGTGTCCAGAAGCACGGTCATGACTTTGGATCGAAAGGCGCGGATTCTCCGGATTCCGGAGAGATCGGGTTGTTCTCGAAAGTGTCTTCCAGGTCCGGATCGGGGTCGTTGAAGTTGTCTGGAACCGGAAACCAGCCCTTCATCAGCCCCAATTCCCGCTTGGGCGGCGCGGTCGCAGGAGTGAGCGGGCGGATCTCTGCGAACGGCTTGTTTCGCTCACAGAGGATCACGGTCTCACCAGCCTTCACGAGCCGGGCGTAATAGGCGAGACGGGACTTGACCTCATTTAGGTTGGCCCTGGTCATGTTTTAAGGCTAAAACAGGTCATGTAGTAGGTCAAGTTCTTCTGGGATCGCCCGAGAAACGGAGCCAGTCCTGATTGGGATTTCCTGCGATGAGGCTTGTCAAGTGGAGCGGGGATTTTCCGCCAGGGGTAGTCGTTTATTGAGTCAGTGTCCTCTCGTCTTGTGAGGGTGAGGGGTGATTGTCTCGGTTTCGGTCACGAATGTCTCTCTTTCCGTCAGTGGTCTCGCCGGCTTTCCGGCGGCACAGCCTGCGATCCGCGCGTTTGCTCTTCTATCTATTGGTTGGGTTGCAAAGCGCCAGTTGCCCGATTCAGTCGGTCTTCACGCCCTTGCCGCGCTCGTCCCAATCCTGCGGCTGCACGACGTAGTTGGTCACGCCCATCTCCGTGAGCTTGCGGTGAAGGTGGAAACCGAGGGCTCCGGATTGACAGGCGCCCCCGCGCCTGCCCTTCGGGCTGCCTTTGAGGCAGTCTATCTCGCTCCGCTCGATTCGTAGCAGGTGAAGACTTCCCGGGCCAGGCGCTGCTGCTTGG
>QQNE01000056.1 GCA_003402735.1 Verrucomicrobiota bacterium | reverse complement strand
GCCCCGCCCACAGCGCCCAAGCCCGAGGCACCCAAGCCGGCGGCCCCTCAGGTCCCGGCTGCGCCGAAGGCCGAAACCAAGCCTGACACCGGCGGCGAAAAGGACGGCGAGAAGGCCGGGGAAACGAAGGGAGCCGAGTCGGCCAAGGGCGATCCCTCCTCCTTGAAAGAGACGGAGAAGGGCAAGACTAGCAATCTCATCCTGGTTGGAGACGTGGATTTCCTGATGGATGCCTTTGCGGTGGAGATCATGAACCTGGGCCCGATTCGGCAGGCAGTTCCACGGAACCAAAACCTCAGTTTGATCCAGAACCTTGTGGAGAACGTGGCGGGTGATTCCCGTTTGATCAGCCTGCGGAGCCGCGCCTCCACCCGCCGTCCGTTTACCCTGCTCAACCGGATGCAGGCGGCGGCGGAAGGACGAATGGCCGACAAGATCAAGGATCTCGAGGCCAAAGAGCAAGAAGTGGGCCGCAAGCTCCAGGAGGCGCTGAAGGTTCAGGACGACGGCGCGATCGTGCTGGACCAAGCCGCCGTGGACAAGGGGACGATTGATCAACTGCGGGAAGCGCAAGTCACCGCCCGCCGGGAAATCCGTGAGCTTCGCAAAGAATTGAAGCGGGACAAGGATTCGGTCGTGAATATGATCAAGTTCCTCAACATCGCCGTGATGCCGCTTCTGGTGATCATAGCCGGTCTGATGCTCTACGGCAAACGCCAGAACCGGATGGCGGCCCGCTGATTCCGCATGCCCCTTTTCCAAACCAAACCTCGACAATGAAGACGCAACAAATCGTTTCCTTGGGAATCGGCCTTCTCGTCGCCGGACTCCTCGCCATCGTGTTTACCAATGCCCGGAGTCGAAACGTCAGTCAGATTGGAGATTCAACCAGCCGGAACCGGGTTATCCCGGCCTTTCCGGTGAATCAGATCACTTCGGTGGTCGTGAAGGATTCGAAGGGCACATTGACCCTCGAAAAGAAGGGGAACGCCTGGGCGGTATCCGAGCGGGCGGGCTACCCGGCTGATTTCAAGAAGTTGGGTGAGTTCCTCCGCACGGTTTACGACTTGGCGGTGGTGCAGACGATCCAGGTGGGGCCTTCGAAGTTTTCACGAGTCGGTTTGCTGGATCCGGCCGACAAGACGGCTGGAGAGGGGCAGACGGCGACGGTGTTGACCTTCAAAACCGAGAAGGGTGATGAGGCGGCCAGTCTGTGGGTCGGCAAGGAATACAAAAAAGAGGAGCGCAGCCAGTTCGGCACCTTCGACTCCACTGCGGGACGCTATGTCCGGCGCGGGGGGGCGGATGAAGTCTTCCTGGTGGCTGAAGAACTTCGCGAGGCGACGATCGAGCCCAAGGAATGGATCAACAAGGATTTCTTCAAGGTCACCAAGGTCAAGACGGTGTCCCGCACGGTGAGCGACCCGGCCAAGTCCTGGAAGTTGACCAGGGAATCAGACACCGCCGACTTTGTCCTGGCGGATGCGAAACCTGGGGAAGAACTCGATTCCGCGAAGGTCAGCTCGATGAAGAGCGCCTTTAGCAGCCCCAGTTTTGAGGATGTGCTCACCGGGGACAAGGTGCCCAAACCCGCCGATGCCACCATCGTGGTGGAGACGTTCGATGGGTTCCGTTACGAGACCAAGTTCGGTCCCAAGAACGATCTCGGCGAGTATGACATGACCGTGAGCGTCACCGGAGAGTTCCCGTCCGCGCGGAAGCACGTCGAGGGGGAGAAGGATGAGGACAAGAAAAAGGCGGACGAAGAGTTTGCGAAGAACCTTGATGAACTGAAGAAGCAACTGGCGGCGGAGAAGAAACTGGCCGGTTTTGTGTATCACGTGCGGGGGTTTGTGGTGGATTCGCTCAACAAAGATCGCGCAGATCTCATGAAGGGCGCGGAACCGGCGGCTGACGCGGGTCCAGCCAGCCCCTCGCTGCCCGGCTTGGACATTCCTTTGCCTGCGATCGACGGCAAGTGATCGCTCGCTGCCCGGCTCCCGTCGGGCGCCGGAGGACCTGGGTTCCGCTCCGTTTCCATCTTTGTGGGCAGGAAACTGAACCGGACCCGCTCGCACAACCGGTTTGCGCTTGGCATATCCGCGTTTGCAGTCTTGAGTAGTGGTCATGTCGCTCCCAGCTCACATTGGATGGGTTTCAATCCTCTCGCTGCTCCTGGCGGGCGTTTCGGGAGCGGCGCCGACTCCAAGTGTGATCGTCCTTTTCGCGGACGATCTGGGTTACGGTGATCTGGGTTGCTACGGGGCCACCGCGTATGCCACGCCGAATCTCGATCGCCTGGCGAACGAGGGGGTTCGGTTCACCGATTTTTATGTTTCCAGCCCTGTCTGTTCCGCTTCGCGGGTGGCTCTCCTGACCGGGTGTTACCATGAGCGGGTGGGAATTTCGGGCGCGCTGGGACCGGCTTCTCCAATCGGCATCCATCCGGACGAGACCACGTTGGCCGAGCTTTGCCGGGGCAAAGGCTATGCCACGGCCGCGGTCGGGAAGTGGCACCTCGGTCGGCCAGAGCCGTTTCTGCCATTGCAGCACGGGTTCGATTCCTTTCTGGGCTTGCCGTATTCAAACGACATGTGGCCGCACCATCCTGGCGTGAAGCACCTGTCACCGGAGGAGCGTTTGAAACGCTGGCCACCCCTGCCTTTGCTTGAGGGAAATCAGGTGGTTGATGAGGAGGTCACTCCCCAGGATCAACGCCTGCTCACCCGAAGTTACACGGCGAGGGCGGTCGATTTCCTCCGTGAAAAGCGGGATCACCCCTTCTTCCTGTATCTGGCTTACTCCATGCCGCACGTCCCCTTGTTTGTCTCCCCGGAGGCAGAAGGGAAGTCGGGGGCTGGGCTCTACGGGGATGTGATCCGGGAGATTGATGATTCTGTGGGGGAGGTGCTCGACACCCTGGTCAAGGAGGGCATCGATGACAACACGTTGGTGCTTTTCACCTCGGACAACGGCCCCTGGCTCAGCTATGGCAAGCATGCGGGTTCATCCGGGGGCTTGCGAGAAGGCAAGGGGACTTGCTGGGAGGGCGGCATCCGCGTGCCTTTCCTGGCGCGCTGGCCTGGCAAAATTCCGGCCGGCAGGATTGTCCGGGAACCGGCAATGACGATTGATGTGTTCCCGACCGTTGCGAGGCTCCTTGGGGCTGAGTTGCCGAAGCGCCGCATCGATGGCCAGGATCTCTGGCCGTTGTTGACTGCCCAGCCGGGGGCGAAGTCGCCCCATGATTCTCTCTTTTTCTATTTCCTCTCCAATGAATTGCAGGCGATGCGATCCGGGGACTGGAAACTGATCTTGCCTCACAAGTATCGATCCTTTGAGGGCAAGTCAGGCCGGGACGACGGGATTCCCGTAGAGTATGAATCCAAGGATGCCGGACTGGAGCTCTACCATTTGGTGGATGACCCAGGAGAGCGGAAAGATCTGGCCGCCCAGCAACCCCAATTGGTTGAGAAACTGTTGGAGAAGGTGGAGGTCATGCGCCAGGATCTCGGCGATCGGCTCACCTCCCGGCAGGGCAACGGAATCCGTCCGCACGGGGGCACACCGCAGGGCCGCAAGTCATGAGTGAGTCTCTCGCTCCGACCGCTGACGAGTCCACCGCCATCACCAAGGCGAGTCGGTCGACGCTGGCCTTTTCGTTTGCCTGCCTGCCCAGACAACAACGGCGGGACATGACCACCTTTTATGCCTTCTGTCGCGTGGTGGACGACATCGCGGATGACGCGGTGCTAGAACTCTCCGTCAAGCGGGAGCGGTTGGATCGTTGGGCTGCCGTCGTGGAAAAACGAGAGAGACCCTCCGGCCCGCTTGAGCAGGAGGTGATGGATCTGTTGCGCCGTTACCCCGCCATCGATCCCCAGCACTTCCGCGAAATCATCCGCGGCATGGAGATGGATTTGGGAGTGGTCCGCTATGAGACCTACAAAGAGTTGCAGGATTATTGCTACCGCGTCGCCTCCGTGGTGGGTCTCGTCAGCATCGAAATCTTCGGTGCGAGGATGGTGCAGGCTCCGCAATATGCCATCGAACTGGGCCACGCCCTACAACTCACCAATATCATCCGCGATGTGGGCGAGGATTTGCGGGAGACCAACCGGATTTATCTTCCCCGGGAAGACATGGTCCGTTTTGGTGTCACTGAAGAGGGTTTGCGCAGCGGGAAACCGGGGGACGGATTCCGTCCGTTGATGGAACTTCTGGCGGAACGGGCCAACGCACGATTTGCTGCTGCGCGCCGCCATTTTCCTTATCGTGACCGGAACGCACTGCGAGCGAGTGAGCTGATGCGGCGATTCTATCAAGCTCTCCTCAACTCGATCATTCGAGACGGCTTCCGCGTCCTGACAAAGCGCTATCGCCTAGGGCGGGGCAAGAAGCTCTTCCTCCTCGTCCGCACCCTGATCTCCTGGTGATCAGGGGTCCAGTTGCAGGCAGATCGCCTTGAGATAGGAGGCCTCTGGAAAAGAGGCCGGATGATCTGGGGCATGACCGCTTGTCCAGCTTTCGAGCCAACTGCGCCCGGATTGTTGGGCGGCCCTCCTCACCGAGTCGAAAAACTCTTGGTCAGAGACGTGAGAAGAACAGGAGGCCGAAACCAGAATGCCTCCCCTTCTCAGGACCCGGATCCCGCCGGCTGCGAGTCTGGCATAACCATCGAGGGCGGCGATTCGATTGGCTTCCCGGGGGGCGAGCGATGGGGGATCCAATACGGCCAGACTGTATTGGGCGGCTGGAGAGTCCCGCAACCACTGGAAGGCATCCGCCTGCAGAGCGTGGTGAAGCGCCGAGTGCACGGCGGGATGCGAGGCATTCAGCTTGAGATTTCGTTGCGCACTCTCGAGAGCGTGAGCGCTGATGTCCAGATCCGTTACCGAACGGGCGCCGCCGCGGGCCGCATACACGGAAAATCCGCCGGAATAGCTGAAGACGTTCAAAACATCGCGACCCATCGCCATCGCCTCGACACGGCGTCGGTTCTCGCGTTGATCGAGGAAGAATCCGGTCTTTTGGCCCAGCCGCACCTGCGACTCGAAACGCAAACCGCTCTCTTCAAAGATGACTGTGTCCTCGCCAGGATCACCGCGGAAGCCCTCGGTGATCCCCCAGTGGTCCCGGGCGATCGCCGCGAGATTCCGACTCAAGCGGATCATGAGAAACCGTGGTCGGAGCTCCTGACTCAGGGCCGATGAGATGTCCTCCAGGACGGGCAACCAGCCGGGGATGTAGAGCTTCACGACGAGAGTCGTGTCGTAGCGATCCGCCACCAAGCCGGGCAAACCGTCGCTCTCTCCGTTGATCCAACGCCCGCCGCTGGTTCCTGACGCAAAAACGGCGCACGTTTCGCGGAGCGCGCGAGCCTGCCTGACTCTCTCGATCCAGAGATCCACACCGACCTGAACTGGCTTGCGGACCTGGAAGACCCGGACGCGGATGGGAGAGTCCGGGTCATAGAAACCGAGAGCGAGGAAGCGGTCGCGGCGGTCGTAGATCACCGCGAGTTCCCCGGGTAGGCCGGGCCGGTTCTGGTCCTTGACAGCGTCCTGGTAGACCCAGGGATGCCCTCGGACCACGGCCGACTCCGCGCGCGGAGTGAGGCGGAGCCGAAGCCTAGTGAGCTGAGACACGCGAAGTCATGAAGCGGAACCGGGCGAATCCAGCACGGCCCGCTCGCCTTTTTGCATCCAGCGATAGGCGATGAGCTGCATCATCCAAGTCATGGGCACGGCGACCAACAAGCCAACACCGAGGGCGAGAGATCCTGCGAGAATGACCCCAAACATCGCGAACCACATCACGACCAAGTTCCACTTGTTGTTGGTTGTGAGAGCGGCGCTGTATCGGAAGGCCTCAAGGATGCCCATGTTTCGGTCTACAATGGCGGGGAGGAACTGACCGTAGCGGAGCGCCAGGTACATTCCTGGGACGACCAAAAGGCACAAACCAAGGATGATCATGATCCCGAACAGCAAGGAAGCGACGAGTCCCTTGAAGATCTTGCCGCCTTCTCCGAAGAGCTGTCCGACACTCACCGGCTCTCCTGACACGATGTTGAGACCGATTCGGGTGAGGCCCAGCATAAGCCAAGTCGACAACAGCTGTGAGCCGAAAGTCGACAGCAGACCGCCGGTCGTCGCTGCAGAGAAACCGTCCCCCGGTTGGGCCGCTTCCTGAGAAACAAGGCCGAGTTTGATTTCGACGAACGAGAGGAGAAAGGAGACGGCAAAGATGGAGACAAAGTAGACGACGAAGGCGAGGAAGATGAATCCGAAATGCCGCAACGTCAGTGTCCAGCTCCGGCCAACGACGCGACCAACCGAGATGGGATCACTGCCAGGGGGAATGTCTTCACCGACCGGCGTCAGCGGTGCTGTGGGAGCGGTCGTCACCCGCTTTCGCTCGCTCTGGGGCGTGGCATAAGGATTCAGGAAACGGTCATTGACGGGGGCTGGGATTACCGTCTGCGGACTTGGAGCCGGTACAGGTGCGCTGACCGGTGCGGGATTGGAGGCAGGAACTGGCTCCGGGGCCGGAGCGGCGACCGGTTGAGTAGGTGCCGGGGCCGGAGCGTTCACCGATGCGGGTGCGGGTGCGGGAGTTGGTGCGGGAGCCGGGACCGGGGCTGCGGCGGCGATGACCGGGGCCACGGCGGGGGAAACTGGAGCCGGGTCGGCGAAGAGCCCGGGAACTTCGCCAGCCGGTTGCCAGGAAGGCATGGGCGCGCACCAAATCAGGTCGGAGCGCTGCAGCTCCCCTTGCCGGACCATCTCATCGATCTGGGCCCGGTCCACCGGACCGAGCTGACTCCCATTGCGCGCGTAATACCACTCTGCCATTTGGGATCAATGCTAGCGCAACTGAGAGGGGTTGCAAGGCAAGAAAGCGAACTATGCATCCGACGCATTCTGAAGCGGCCCCACCACGCACCGCGCACCATGAGAAAAGTCCGAAAAGATGGCTCGGGACGGAATCGAACCGCCGACACAAGGATTTTCAGTCCTCTGCTCTACCGACTGAGCTACCGAGCCGTTCAGGTACGGGCGGGCAAGCTACTTGATGCGCGACAGTTGACAAACGGAAATTGCAAATCCCGCAAAAAGGGCTTCAAAACGGGGGAAAGGTGATCACGTCGTCGCCGGGCTGCGGTTTGGTGGCCTTGGCGTCGGTTTTCCAGGCCCCCTCAAGTTCCGCGACGCTCTGCTGCGGAAGGATCTCGTCGAGATGAATGAGACCGAGCAAGGTGCCCCCGCGGCGGATCGCCAGTTTCCGACCCGGTCCCAAATTGTGTTCACTGCCGCAGCTGATCACGACAAAATGCCAGTCCGCATCATATTCGAGCACCTTCCCGAGTGCGGGAGCCTCGCGGATTCGCTTTTCGGCCGCGGAGGTTTCATCCTTGGGGGCGGCGGGAGCGGCGGGGGAACTTGCCGGGGCGGAATGGCGCGCTTCTGGCAGACCCGATACGGGTGCGGCTGGTTCCGCGGGAGGATTCACCGCTTCGGTCTGGTTGCTGGAGCGCGGAGACGGGCTCTTGAGGGAGTCGAATTGCTGCCGCATGAGATCTCTTTCCTGCTGCAGGAGAGCCAGCTCGTTGTCGTAGTTCGGACCTCGACCCGCCGAAGCCCCCGTGACCGTTCCGGGCGACTGAGCTCTGGGCTGAATCTGAGCCGTGACCGGGGTGGCCGTGGGCTGGGCGACCTCCGGTAGCAGCGGCGGCTCCAGCTGGGAGGGGGCCACGACCTGGGGGAGAGCCTGAGGCTGGGAAAGAACCGGAGCTGGGACGGGATCGACCGTTTGGGGTCTGGCACTTTGACTGGCTCGGTAGAGGGCGAGCTCGCTCTTCTCCAGATTCCGTTCGTGGAAATAATCACTGACTTTCATCCCGATGACGATGCCGAGCATGAGGATGCAAACGAGCAAGAGGACTTGGGTGAAACCAGGGCCGAAGACAAAGTGAGAACGCAGATCGCCCCCGGAAGGATGCAGAGGGGCCACGTGCGGTTCCGCCGCGATCGGCTTGGAAAAGGGTCTGGGGAGATTGATCACCGGCGGCAGGCCCGGATCCTCTTCTTGCAGCAAGGGTTCTTTCATGCGGAACGGAAAGCGTTGATAGGATAGGCCAAGTTGGTTCAGGAGGAAAGACGAGATTGAGACGGAGCGGATTCAGATTCAGATGTCCGCCCCGTTTGCCCAATCCCCACATCGGTGCTAGGGTCGCCCCCTGCCATCGGCACCCAGAGATCCTCATGAGCGAATCATCGAGCTACAAATCGACCCTGAATCTTCCGCAAACCGAATTTCCGATGCGCGCAGACCTGGTGCAACGCGAACCGGAGCGCCTCAAAACGTGGGAAGAGAGCGGTCTCTACGGGAAGATTGTGGCGCGGAGGAAGAGGGAGAAGGCTCCCCGCTTTGTGCTTCATGACGGGCCGCCATTTGCCAACGGCGACGTGCACATGGGCACCGCCTTGAACAAGGTGCTCAAGGATTTGGTGATCAAAAGCAAGAGCATGGCCGGGTTTTATGCCCCGTTCATTCCGGGATGGGATTGCCACGGTTTGCCGATCGAATTCAAAGTGGTCAAGGAGGCGCAGGGATTGGAGCCGGCCGAGGTGCGGCTCCGGGCGGAGGCGTTCGCCCGCAAATTCATCGACATCCAACGGGATTCCTTCCGGCGTCTCGGCGTCTTTGGCGACTGGCAGCATCCCTACCTCACCCTGTCGCCGACCTATGAGGCGGACATCATCCGGGTCTTCGCGACCCTGGTGGAAAAGGGGTTGGTGTATCAGTCCCGCAAGCCTGTTTCCTGGTCGTTCGGCGCCAGGACAGCGCTGGCGGAGGCTGAGGTGGAATACAAGGAGGTCACCGACACCGCAGTCTACGTGAAGTTTCCGATCGTGGAAGGGCGGCTGGCAGGGGAGTCTTCCCTGGTCATCTGGACGACCACTCCGTGGACGCTTCCCGCAAACCTTGGAATCGCCCTTCACCCAAGGATGGCATACGTCCGCGGAGTTTTTTCCGGTCCCGATGGCCGTGAAGAGGATCTGGTGGTGTTGCAGGCCCTTTTGGGGGCGTTCGAAAAGGCCACTGGCTTCCGTCCGACCGAGGGGCGCCGTCTCCACGAACATCTTGGGCAGGATTTTGTCGGAGCGAAGGCTTGGCACCCCTTTCTGGACCGGTCGTCCAAGGTCATCATGGGAGAATTTGTGACCGAGGAGCAAGGGACCGGTGCGGTGCATGTAGCGCCGGGCCATGGGGCCGTGGACTACGCGGCCGGTCAGGAGCACGGGCTGGGGGTGCTCTCGCCCGTGGACGACAATGGCTGTTACACCGATGAGGTCGGGGTTCCCGAACTGGTGGGTCAGCATGTTCTCAAGGCGAACGAGCGGGTCATCGAAATTTTGAGCGAAAGCGGCCATTTGCTCGGTCGGGAACGGTATTTGCACAGTTATCCGCACTGTTGGCGGTCCAAGACCCCCATCATCTTCCGGGCCGTCGAGCAGTTCTTCATCCGGATCGACGATTTGCGGCGAGCCGCTCTCGATGAGATCGACAAGGTGCAATGGTTGCCACATTGGGGCCGGAACCGAATTTATGGAACGGTGGAGGCCCGTCCGGACTGGTGCATCAGCCGCCAGCGGACTTGGGGCGTGCCGCTCCCAGTCTTTTTCGTCGAGGGCAAGCCGCTGATCGAGGCCGAACTGGCCCGCAAAGTCGCGGATGTCGTCGAGGAACACGGCAGCAACGCCTGGTTTGAGTGGGACGACGCGGCATGGGAACAGAAACTCGGCTTGCCTAGGGGGGCGCGGCGCGGGATGGACACCCTGGACGTCTGGATCGATTCCGGATCCAGCCACGTCGCGGTGTTGGATCGGCACGAAGAACTCCAGGCCCCTGCGGATCTCTATCTGGAGGCGACCGACCAACACCGGGGCTGGTTTCAGAGTTCCCTGATGCTGAGCGTCGCGGTGCGCGATGCCGCCCCTTACAAGACCGTGATGACGCACGGGTTCGTGGTCGACAAGGACAAGAAGAAACTATCGAAATCCGCCGCGGGCAGCGGCAAGCCGGTCGAGGCAAAGTATTTTTATGGGAAATACGGAGCCGACATCGTCCGACTCTGGGTGTCCAGCGTCGATTGGCAGAACGAGGTTCCCTTCGGCGAGGAGTTGTTTCAGCAGATCGCAGAACCTTACCGTCGCCTCCGCAACAGTCTGCGCATCCTGCTGGCCAATCTCTATGATTTCGATCCGAAGAAGGACGCGGTGGGTGCGGATTCGTTTCGTCTGCTGGATCGCTGGGCCTTGCAGCGGCTTCATCAATTGACGGTCGCCTGCCGCAAAGCGTATGAGGAATACGAATTCCGCAGGGTGTTCAACGAGCTGAACCAGTTTTGCACCGTCGACTTGAGCGCGCTCTACGTGGACATCACCAAGGACCGACTCTACTGCGAGGCGGCGAATTCCCCGAAGCGGCGGGCGACGCAGACCGCCATGCACCGGATCTTTGAATCTTTCGTCCGGCTGGCGGCTCCGATCCTGGCGTTCACCGCGGACGAGGCTTGGGAATTCGCCGGACACAAGGATTCGGTCCACTTGGAGACCTTCCCGGATCCTGACCCGGAGTTTGGCGGCACCGACGCGATTGATGCCGTCAATCAGTTGTTGCGGATTCGGGATGCGGTGCAGACGAAGATTGAGGAGGCCATCCAAGCCGGCGTCCTCAACAAGAATGAGCGGGCCGCGATTTCCCTGGGGTTGGCCAAGGGTGATCCCGCGTTGGAACTGCTTGAGGAGCGCCCTGAGGAAGTCTGCGAGTTTCTCCGGGTCTCGAGATGCGAGGCCAAGGTCTCCCGTGCGAAGGTTCTGCCGGTCGTGGCTGTGGAGACGACGCCGGACCCGGAATGCCCTCGGTGCCGTCGCTCGCTGCCGGTTGGTTCGGATCAGCTTTGTTGTCGCTGCTCCGAGGTGGTGGAACAGTGTGAAACTTCTGTCTGAGCCGCGGTTTCCCAAATGAAATACCTGCTCTTTCTCACTCTGCCTCTCTACGTGCTGGATCAGGCCAGCAAGGCCTGGATCACCGGACGTTTTCCCGAACCCGGGGAGCTTCCGCACGAAAGGATCGAAGTGGTTCCCGGTTTTTTTGATTTGGTCCGGGTCCACAACACGGGGATGGCCTTCGGGCTTGGAAACGGAACCTCGTGGTCCAATGCCATTTTTCTCTCGATCGCCGCCCTGGCCATCGGCTTCATCGTCTATCTGTGGCGCAAGGGAATGTTGGAAGGGATCACCGGTCACGTGGCCGCCGCCCTCCTCATCAGCGGGATCCTTGGGAATGTCACCGACCGTTTGGCGCGGGGTTATGTGGTCGACTTTCTCGATTTTTCCATCGGGGACAAGCACTGGCCCTCATTCAATGTCGCGGACTCCTGCATCTGCGTGGCGGCGGGGCTCCTGATTTTGGGATCGTTCGCGCCGGTGGCATCCACAACGAAGGAGGGAAGCAGTCGTGGCTGAGTTGCCCAAGGTTGCCATCACGATGGGAGATCCGGCCGGTGTAGGCCCGGAGATTTGTCTGCTGGCGTTGACCAACCCGGACATTTATCTGGCTTGTCACCCCTTTGTGTTCGGCGACGCCGCCGTGCTGGTGAAGGCGGCGGAGCAGATCGGCTTGGAGCCGCCGGAACACATCATCCCGTGGGAAGAATGGTCGACGCACCATCAGCATTTCGAGAAGCCAGCGGTTGTCGACATCGGAGCCATGCCCTTGGAAGCCCTGGTGCCCGGAACCGTGAACGAGCAAACTGGGCGCGCGAGCTACGAATACATCGTGCGGGCCATCGATGCCGCCCTGGCCGATCAGGTGCAGGCGGTCACCACCGGCCCGATTCACAAGGAGGCGCTGCGAGCCGCCGGGGTGCATTACCCGGGCCACACGGAGATCTTCGCGGAACGAATGGGAGCCGCACGGCACTGCATGATGATGACCAGCGGTCTGATGACCTGCAGTTTTGTCACTCTGCACGTCGGTTATGCCGAGGTGCCCGGGCTCCTCACAGTTGATCGAGTCCGGGAGGTGATCGAACTGACTCATGAGGCGATGAGCCGACTCAAGGAGCGGGAACCAAAGTTGGCGGTTTGCGGCCTGAATCCCCACGCCGGGGAACACGGCCTGTTCGGGCAAGGGGAGGAGGAGCGTTTCCTGCAACCTGCCATCGAAGAAGCCAGGGCCAAGGGTTGGAAAATCGAAGGGCCCTGGCCTCCGGACACCGCATTCCTACCGAACCGACGCCGGGAGATCGATGCCTACGTCTGCCTGTATCACGATCAGGGACTGATTCCGCTGAAGGCCCTGGCCTTCGACGAAGCGATCAATCTCACGCTCGGTCTTCCGAAAGTCCGAACATCGGTCGACCACGGCACTGCCCTCGACATCGCCTGGAAGGGCCGCGCCAACCCGAACAGCCTTTTTGAGGCCGTCTTGTTGGCGGGGCGCCTGTCGAGGCAGGCAACGGCTTAATCCAGTTCCAGGCCGAGGAAGTCGCGGGCGTTCGCAAAGCAGATGTTGCGCACCATCGGCCCAACCAGGCTGTCGTCGTCCGGGATGATCCCGTCGGCCATGTCCTGGCCGATCAGGTTGCATAGGGTGCGCCGGAAGTATTCATGGCGAGGGAAGCTCATGAAGGAACGCGAGTCCGTGAGCATCCCGACGAACCGGGAAAGCAGACCGACGTTGGAAAGCGCGTTGATCTGCCATTCCATGGCTTCTTTCTGATCCAGGAACCACCATCCGCTACCGAACTGGACTTTGCCGGGAGTGACGCCGTCCATGAAGTTTCCTGCCATGGCGGCAAAGAGGTAGTTGTCTGCGGGGTTGAGGTTGTAGAGGATGGTCTTTGGCAGGGCCTGCATCTCGGTGAGGCGGCCCAGGTAGCGGGAGAGGGCCACGCCCTGGTTCCAGTCGCCAATCGAATCGCAACCGATGTCTGGCCCCAGGGAGCGGAAGAGGTGGGTATTGTTGTTTCGCAGTGCCCCGAGATGGAGCTGCTTCGTCCAGCCCTTTTCGGCGTCGAGCTGGCCAAAATAGAGCATCATCGCGGTGGCGAAACGAGCATGCTCCTCCGCCGTTGCATCGGTCCCGGCGCGCACCTTGTCAAAAATCCTGGCGGCTTCGGCCTCGGTGCAAAAGTCCGCATGGCAATGACTCAGTCCGTGATCGGAGAGTCGCCCACCCAACGCATGGAAAGCATCGTGTCGCTTGCGCAAGGCTTCCTGAAAGAGGGAATAGGACGAGATCTCCAAGTCGGCCATGGTCGCGAGGCGGTCTGTCCAGGTGTTGAACGCGGCCGCATCGTGAACGTTGAGCGCTTTGTCCGGTCTGAACGTGGGGTAGACGCGCACCGGGAAGGAGGAGTCCGCAGCGATCTCGCGGTGCCACCGAAGATCATCCGCCGGATCGTCGGTGGTGCAAAGGGCGCGGACCTGCCACGCTTTCAAAATGCCGCGTGCGGAAAGCGCCGGGCTGGCGAGCTGCGCCTGGGTTTGTTCCCAAATCGCCGGAGCGGTCGATTCGTTGAGAAGGGTGTCGATCGCAAAGTAACGATTCAACTCCAGGTGGGTCCAATGATAGATGGGATTGCGGAGAGTGTGGGGAACGGTGCGGGCAAAAGCCAGGAACTTCTCGTAAGGATCGGCAGACCCGGTGCAGAAGGCTTCCGGAACTCCATTTGAGCGCATGGCCCGCCACTTGTAATGATCTCCCTCCAACCAGATCTCGAAGAGGTTGCGGAAGCTGCGATTTTCCGCGATGTCCCGGGGCGGGAGGTGATTGTGGTAGTCGAGGATGGGCTCATCCCTGGCAAAGTCATGGTAGAGGCGACGGGCCGGTTCGGAGCGCAAAAGGAAATCGTCGTGAATGAAGGACATGACCCGGCGATTAACGGCGCGGGAACAGGCCTCGTCAAGCCGTTGGGCACGGTGCCCCGGGCGCGCGGTTCAACCGGACCCGGAGGGGTAAGCCCAGTCCTGGATGTCCGAGATCCGCACCGCCACCAAGCTGCCGTAGCGGAGTGAAGGCAGAGAGACCGGATGGTTGGCCAACCTTCCCTCAACGGTTTCATGATGCAGGGCATCGACCAAGATCCAGATGCACTCGGTGCGCCCGCCATCGGTGACCAGGGCTTTCACGGTAAAATGTTCCCCGGAACGCCGCCGGGAAAAGGCCTCTTTAAACTCCGGGAAATGGGCGAGGGCGGGTCGCAGAAAATGGGAGCGTGTCTCCTGGGAACGGTCGATCCGGAATTCCGCCGGAACCGAACATGGACTGAAGTGGGGCGATGACCCGGGCCGCAAGAAACGCATGAAGACGTCGTCGTTCCAGAGGCTGACTTGTCCGGTCTGTGGATCGAAGATGGCCAGGGTCTCGGGCTCGGCGAGTTCGACGATCAGGCGAATGACCGCGGCTTCCGGGCGCGTTTTCGCCTGGCGTCCGGGAGGGATGTCCAGTGCTGCCGCGCAAAGAAAGGCTTGGTGGGAAACGATGGCGAGGTGGAGGTTGGGATCGGAAAGAGAGGCTCCGGCCTTGCCTGGGTTCGGCCAGTATGGGGAAGGGAGCGCAAGCAGGCGGAGCCCCCCAAAACTTCCGGTCAATTGGAACGCGCCGCCGCCTTGATCGGTGACTGCGTGGACTTCATCGGGACCGAACGCTCTTTCTGCGACCTCGCGCAGGCCGGAGACGTCGATGGTTCTTGGCTCGGGCAGCAGCAAGGCCATGGCAAAGGGAGAGCCTGGCGCGGGAGCGGTGGCCGGTTTGGGCACCGTGCGGCTGAAAGAGGCGGAGGATTTGCTGGGATGGCTCTGCCGCCACCGGCAGAAGTGTTTTTCGGAGAGGATCAGGATGAGCACCGCGTTCGCGGCCGCCAGGGCCCCGACCCAGGAGACGGGGTGGGCCACGAAATGAGCGAGGTGGACGAGCAGGCTGAGGAGCAGGGAAGCCAGAAGCGTGGAGCGGGCCCGCCTGCTCTGGGGATGTCGCCAGCTGAAAATCGCCGAAGCAGTCGTCAACGGAGCCAGAAAAAAATGGGAGGCTTGAGAGGGGCCCGCCTGCACCGTCCAGACCAGCGTGAAACACCCGAGTGCGGCGGCAGCCAGCAAGGGCGCGCTGGAAAGAACGCGAGATGGTGCAGGGGCGGGTTTCATGCCGGGGTTGCAGGGGGAGCCCAACCAGAACGATAAAGTGATTGAGGTGAAACGCAAACGTGATCGTATTGACGTGAGACCAAGATTTGGGGAAAGATGAAACTCCTTATGGAAAAACCAAGAGCCACCAACTGGATTTGCCTCAGCTGCGCCTCAGCTGCGCTCCTTGTCTGCCCGGCTGCGGAGCTGCGCGGGGAAGTGTTGTCCCCTGACCAGATCCAAAAGATCCTCGCCGAACTTCAACGGGTGGATGAAATCGTGAGCGGCAAACAACTGGAGGGGCGTCGCAGTGCCTTTGATGCGTTTCGACGTGGCGCGGCGAACGAGAAGGATGCTTACGAACTCTTCATGGTCTGTTCGAAGCAGGTGGATTTCGACGAGCAAGGCAAGACCTCGACCGAGTTCCGCGATTGGCGGGAGCGTCAGGAGGCGAGTCTGAAGCGGCCCTCGCGGATGGCGGCGATGCAGATGCAGCTGCAGTATCTGGTGCTGACCTTGCGGCTGGCGCAGGGAGAGCCGCCGCTGAAGGTGTTGCCCGAGGTGGAGACCTTTCTGGCAGCGCTGGTCAGCAACGCGGAATCCCTGGAGGGTGACCTCGGGATCCTGCAACGCGACAACATTTTGAACACGCCCTTCGCCCGGGCCTACAAGCTGGAGCAGACGGTCAAGATGGAGAACTGGTCCATGGTCCCCGGAAACATCGGCCAGGTGTATGAACGGTTCGTGTTGCCGACGATGCGCGATACCCACCCGGAATTGGTCGGGCCGACCTGGGATCGCCGGATCCAATTGGAGGGACAGCTTTTGAAGACGGTGCGCAAGGATGATGAGGTGGCGCAGCAAAAATTTGCGGTGGAAACCTTGCCGAGGTTGCAATGGCGTCGTTCCGCGGACGTCTTCAAGATGGGGCAGCAGACCGAGGGAGCGCTTGCGATGCTCAAGCTGTTGCAGGAGCACGCGGACCACGCCGATGCGGGAGAGTGGCTCCAGGACTTTCGGCAACTGCTCGAACCCCCGGCGGCGAAGAAGCCTTCTTGAGATGGGGCAAGCTCAATCTTTTTTCAGATGACGAGATTTTGCCCTTGAATCTGAGCTGGGAAGGTTTAGTAAACCAGCCCTCTTATGGCTAAACAAGGTTGGATCGAACGCAACAAGCGCAAGCGCAGGACGGTTGAGAAGTATGCCAAGTTGCGTGCGAAGCTCAAGGCGGACAAGGATTACGTCGGTTTGTCGATGTTGCCGCGGGATGCGAGCCCAACCCGGGTCATCAACCGTTGCCAATTGACGGGACGGCGCCGCTCCTTCATCCGGCGTTTCCAGCTTTCCCGGATTGCGTTCCGCGAACTGGCCTCCGCCGGGATGATTCCGGGGGTGACCAAGAGCAGCTGGTGATTCTTCCCGCGTTTGGTCGCGGACTCGCGGCTTCGGTTCCGTCCTCTGCCGTGGAGCTTGGTCCGCTCTGTTTTGATTGGATCTTTTGGTTTGCCTTGTTTATCTTGGCATTTGCAATGCCTCTTTACGAGTATATCGCCGAGTCCCAGGAGAATTCTTGCCGAGTCTGCGCTCGTGGTTTTGAGATTCGTCGTCCACTCTCGCGACCGCCATTGGAACGGTGTCCACTTTGTTCAAGACCGGTACGCAAATTGCTATCTCGGAATATCTCCCAGCCGAAGATCTCTGCCCCGCTCTCTGTAACCGACGCCAAAAAGTCTGGGTTTACGGTTCTGGAGCGGCGGGACGACGGCGTCTACGAGAAATTGTGAATCTTTCTGGCATACGAAGTCCCTCCTTGGGGAGGTCTCTTGAGGGGAGGGACGGCTCAACCGCTGTCCCGAGCGACCGATGATCGAGCTCGCTCTCCTGTTCAGTTCCGCTCCCGATCTCGCCAATACTGGAAATGCGATCCTGTTTTGGCCAACGGTCGGGAGGATCTGTTTCTTGTTGTTCTTGGTGTTCTTAAATGGCTTCTTTGTGGCGGCGGAGTTTTCCATTGTGAAAGCGCGCGGTGGTCGATTGGACTTCCTGCTGGAGCGAGGGGACGCGAGGGCCGCCCTGTTGCAGCGCATCGGTGGCCAGCTTGATTCCTATCTTTCGGTGACTCAGTTGGGGATCACGGTTTCCAGCATTGCGCTCGGCGTAATCGCGGAACCGTTCTTTGCCTTCCTGCTCGATCCGATCTTGCGAGGAGCGGGAGCAACCGATCCGGCGCACCTCGACTTGGTTTCCTTCGCAGTGTCGTTTTTGACGGTGACGTGCGCGCACGTGGTCGTGGGGGGGTTGTTGCCGAAGAATCTTGCGATTCTGCGTCCGATGCAGACGGCCCTGTTCATCGCCAGGCCTTTGCAATGGGCCCACGCCTTGGCTCGTCCGGTGGTTTGGCTCCTCAGCGGGACGGCGCGCGCCCTTTTGAAGTGGATTTTCCGGGTGGATCCGGTGAGCGAAAAGGAGATTGGGCACACCGCGGAGGAATTGGCGGTCTTGGTGAGTGCGACGGAGAAGTCCGAGGTGACCGAGGTGGAAAAGGAGATCTTGATCAACGCCCTCGAGTTGAGCGAGTTGGAGGCGAGGGAGATCATGTTGCCGCGCAACAAGGTGGTGGTGCTGGACATCAATGACAGCTTTGAAGAGAATTTTGCGAAGGCCATCGAGTCCCGGCACACCCGGTTTCCGCTGGTCAACGGACATCTCGATCGCACCCTCGGCCTGATTCACGTCAAGGACCTGATGCAGATCAGCCGGGGCAGCGCACCCGATTTGAGATCGATCATTCGGCCTCTGGAACTGGTTCCCGAGCGCATGGCTGCGGACCTGCTGCTGAAGAAGTTCTTGAGTTCTCGAGCGCACATGGCGTTGGTGGTGGACGAGTATGGCGGCTCCCTCGGGATCGTGACGCTCGACAACGTCGTTGAGGAACTGATTGGGGACATCAACGACGAGTTCGATGAAGGGGAATCGGAGAGCAGTCGGTTTGAGCGCCTGAGCGCCACGTCCTTTGAAGTGGACGGGACTTTGCCCATGTATGAGCTGGCCGATTACAGCGACCTTGAGCTTGAAGATCCGGAGGTGTCCACGGTCGGAGGGTATGTGACCCACCGTTTGGGGCATTTGCCGAAGGCCGGCGAGCAGCTCCAAGTGGAGGATTATCTGGTGACTGTGGTGGACGCGGATGAGCGGGTCATCGGCAAACTGCACTTCGAGAAAGTGACGGACTCGACGGATGCAGAGGAGCCGGTCCAGCGTCTCAATCAAGGGGCCCCGGCGGATGCATTGGCCTCTTGAGGTGCGGTCGGTGCCACCGCCTTCAGGAACAGCGCTTCGAGGTTTTGCTGTTCGGCCAGTTTTCGTCCGCCTTCAGCCCCGAGCACGAGAAGCGCCGTGGCCCAGGCGTCGGCCTCCATCGCATTCGGAGCGATGACCGAGACGGAGAGCGTGTCGTGATGGACGGGGCGGCGGGTCCGGGGATCGATGACGTGCGTGGTGGAAACTCCGTCTTTGACTCCCATTTGCCGATAGGTTCCCGAGGTGGACAAGGCTTCGTCGCGGAGAAGGATGGCGGTTACGGACCGCTTGTCGGCGGCCCCTGGAGCCTGGATGCCGACAGGCCAGCCGCGACCGTTGGGGCCTGGACCGCGGGCAAGGAGTTCACCACCAATCTCAAGGAGAAAGTTGCGGTGACCGGATTCCTGGAGACACAGAGCGATCCGTTCCAGGGCAAATCCCTCCACCAATGCGGATAGATCGAGCGTTGGAAGGGAAGCTCCCCTACGAAAGGTTCGTTGGGCGGGATCGAACTCGATCTCGTGCAGGCAGGGTTGTGCGGCGGGATCGGCAAGGGAAAGAGGGCCGAAGCCGAAGGCGGCGGTGAGCGGCCCCACGGTGGGGTCGAAGACGCCTCCGGAGCGAGCGTGGATTTCGCGGGCGGTGAGGAACACAGCAGCGAACTCGGGGGAGACCGGAAACGGCTGAGCTGGAGGATGGCGGTTGAATCGAGAAATTTCTGAACCGGGCTGCCAAGTGGAGAAGATCGCCTCCAGGGAATCGAGTTGCGTCTGGATCTGGGTCTGTTCCGGTGGATGATTCAGGCTGCGGAGGGACCACGTGGTTCCCATGGTGCGGCCGCCGCAGGCAAATTCACGAGGGACCGGGTGACAGTTGGGGGTCAGCCCCGCCAGGATGAGCAGCAGACAGGCGAAGCGGGCTTTCACGGCGTGGAATCAAACACAAAGCGTCAGCACGGCTCCAGTGAGCAGCAGGCCAAGCGCCAGCCAGTCACGGCTCTCGAATCGGCCCTGGGAGGAACCGGTGCGGAGAAAGCGGAGCAGTGCACCGGTCGGGCAACCGAACTTGCAATAGGCCAGCGGGTGAAACACCGACGCGCTCAATCCAACCACGGCGATAACGATGCTGGCGATTCCGGAGGCACGGAAGACCCAGGCGTCGAACGGTTCAAACGCAGCCAAGTTCAGTTTCAGGCCGGCCACGACGGAGAGAAAGAGCATCGCCAACAAGAAGAATGGGAGTCGGCCCAGCCATCGGATGACCGGTTCCGGGAGCGCAGCCTTTTTGCGTGTAAGCTTTCCTAACCATTGCTGTGCAGCCCCGTGAGGGCAGAGGTGATGACAGTAGATCTGTTTTCCCGTCATCAGGGGCACGAGAAGGGAGGCAGCGACGAGAAAGGCGAGTCCGGGCAGGTTGCGCCAAGCCGTCCCATTCGCGGCCCAACCGGCAAGAAGCGCCTGGGAAACCAAGTCGCCGGCGACGAAACCGACATAGGCGATGAGGACGCCGTTCCAGAAGAGGCGCAGCCAGCGGTTGCCGCGCCAGGAGCTGAAACTGAGAAACCCGGCGAAACACACAATCGCGATGAGCAGTCCATCGCGCAGCTTCAACTGAAACCCCAGTGCAGCCGACGCCGCCGGATGGTCAGTGAGCCGCCGCCGAACCCCTTCGAGCACGGCCAAGCTGGTGCGCGTGGCACCTGAGACCCCGGAGACGCCCTCGCGTTGAGCGTCAAAACCCGCCATCTCCTGCACAGTCCTTCCGACGAAGCCGGGGAGGAACCGGGAGTCCTTGGTGACGATCGCCAGGTATTCCTCGGTTTCGTAGGAATCGCGGACCTTGATCTCGCGGACCGAGGCTCCTTGCGGATCGAGAAGGACTAGGCTGTCGGTCGGGCCCTTGTAACCGGTCACCGGATCGCTGGACGGCGAGGTTCGCAACGCTCTCCCGAGAATGGTGCCTTGGGCATCGGAGATGACGACACCGCCGAGCGCTGAAGAATCCGGCTCCATTCTGGCAGCCGTGGGGAAGACCGAGCGCAGTTCCTGAAGTTCAATAGGGTAGGGGAAGAGCAGAGAGGTCCGTTCCGCTTGGCCCAGGGTGCGGAGAATGCCCCGGGTGATGGCCGTGCTCGTCAGGGTCGCGCCGCTGACGTGGGAAATGACGCTCACGTCTTGAAGAGCCGGAATTTGGGCCCAGTAGCCCGAAGCCTCGACGACGCGCCGGACATGGTCTGAGGTGTCACCGCTCCAGAGGAGCTTGGCTCCGCTGACCTTTCCGTTTCGGTCCAAGGCGATGACGGCATTGCTGGGCCCGGAATAGCCAATGATATCGCGTCCGCGCGGCCACGTCTGGAGAAGGATGCCGACCACGTCATCGAAATCATCCGTGACATACTGGGCGCCGGTCTCGCCGTCGACCGCACCGACCTTTGCGGCTTCCGGAAACCAAGTTCGGGCGATCTCCATGCCGAGCGGCGCCGCAAGCTCACGCGGGGGGTTCTGCAGCCGAATCAGGAACAAGGCCCCGGCCAGAACGGAGAGTCGCCAAAAACGGAGCAGCCAGACCCGGCGATTCACGGAATCGGCACCACTTGAACGGCGTCGGCATGGATCGATCCGTCCACTCCTTCGTTGCTGAGGGTGACGGAAAACGCCTGGCCCGGCTCAAAATTCCAAGTGCCGAGAACCTGATACCCATTCGGCCCCGGGGGCTTGCGCTGATTCACCTGCATGCGGAACTCGCCATCCGCCGAGCGGACGACGACCGGGGCATTGGAAGCGCGATTCTCGTGGGGTTGCCACCACAGGCGGACTTCATGCTTGCCGGGCGCCTTGACGAAAAACTCAAACCGGGCGGCTCCTTTGCCTGTGGATGGATGGTAAAGATAATGATCGCCGACATAATCGGAGAGTCCTTCACCAGATTTCCAGGCGCCGACCAGTTTCGCCTGGGTGTCGTCGATGACGATTCCCTCGAGCTCTGCGGGGTCGATGAATTCGATGCCGGAGGGGAGGAATTTGGGTCCACCTGGCGGCACGTGGAGTTCGGCGGTGAGGGAGTCGCGCCGGGCCCAGCCGGGCTGTTTGCAGAGATCTTTGAGGAGGCCGAGATGCTGTTCATAGACCCCGCGTGGCGAAGTATCGTGGCGCACCGTGATCCAGGCGGCCTTTCCGACCACTTCCCCCATCATGCCGCAGGTTCGCATGACCCGGGTGGTGCCGAGGGCGAGTCGATCGAGGCTGATGTTGCGTCCGGCCATGAAAAGATTCTCGATCTCCCGCGAGTAGAGGCAGCGGTAGGGGACGAGATAGCCCTCTTTCTTTTCGCCCTCAAAGTGACCGAATTCGGCGCGGGAGATGAAAGGGTTGTCCTTGTAAGTCTTGAGATATTCTTCCTTGGGATAGTGAAGATCGAGTCCCCAGGTGGTCGCGACCAACCCATCGTCAAATTTGCGACCGGCCTGGATGTCTGCGCCGGTCAGGATCAGATCGCCGGTGAGGAGCCGAGACTCGCGGTTGCCGCCGATGCAGGCGACCCAGGACATGGCTTGGGTGGCATACTTCTCCGGAAGATTGCGCTTGAGGGAAGAGAACGCGCCGTAGACGGCCCGAAGGTTCCAATCCCGGATCCGTTCCAGGTCATTGAGCGGGTGTTTGTCAAAGCCGCTCTCCCAAAACCACTCGCCCTTCAGGTAGTTTCGTCCGTCCCACGTGGAGGGACGCGGCTCGGGGAATTCGTCCAGAGCAAGCTCCAGCGCCCAGGGAGTCTCCGGCCACGGGGCGGGGCTGCCGGTATCCTCCGAATACCACATGTTGCTCATCCCGAGGTGGCCCTGCTCCGCCATGGTAAAAGGCGCCCCGGCCAGCGCGCCGATCGTTCCATGACCGGTGCAATCCGCGAACACTTTTCCGGGGAAGCGTTTCTCTTGGCCGGTGAAGGTGTCGAGAGCGTGGACCGCCACGATTCGTTTGCCCTGCATCTCCACCTTGGTTCCGTGGTGATTTAGAAACAGGGAGATGTTCTTCTCGGCCCGGACGATCTCCTCCTTCAGGTTGTCGCCGTATTCCTTTTGGGACCCGGGGCTGCTCTTGGCGTGGTCCGCAAATTCCTCGACGATCTCGCCGAGCTTGGGATACTCGTTCACCCTGGTCTTGCCCTGGGCCCAGACGCGAACTTCGCTGCTGCCGTTGCCTCCGAGAACCGGTCGGTTCTGAATGAGGGCCACGCGGAGGCCTTGACGTGCTCCGGAGATAGCGGCAGCCGTTCCGGCGTAGCCTCCGCCGGTCACCACCAGATCGAATGTGCCGGCGTCCGGTGGAGCGGCTGGCAACCCCAGAGCTGAGCGGCGAAACGAGAGCAAGTCCTCCCCGGAGGCGGGTGGTGGAGGCGTTCCTGGAGCGCTGAAGACAATGGCATCGCATCGACCGGCAAAACCGGTGAGATCATGCAGGCGAACCTCCGTTGGCCCGCTCGTGATTTCGACAGTGCCACCGTCCTGCCAGTGCCACTCGGCGCCCTTGGCCCCGAACTCGGTGGCCAGTGGCTTGCCGTCGATAATCACCTGAAATCGGCCGGGAGCCCCCGGAGCCGACCATGGACCCACCCAATCCTTGGTGCGGACATGGACTTGCCAAATCCCCTTTGAGGGAAGGGTGATCTGGGTGACGGCATCGGTGACCGGACGCCCCATGCCGTGAGCGAGAAGGTAGGGCGAACCCATGATCTCGATGAACTGGGTATCCACGGTCCATCCGCCTCGGTTTTTAAACGACTCGGCCTCGACAAATACCCGGGAGGCCCACAAGGAAGAGCCTGGGGCGGAACAGCACAGGGAAACGAAGACGGCTCTGAAAAGCAGACGCATGGTGGACTCTCCGCCGACGGGGCAGAAGTGGGCAAGTCAATTCTTGCGGGAATCGAGGAGATTCACGGACCTGTGCATGGACGAATGGCAGGTTCTGTGATTGTGTGCCCGCCAGAATCATGTTCTCGCAGCTCAGCAACCAGCTCGAAAGTGCCTTCAAGAAACTCCGCGGTCACGGGAGGATCAGTGAGTCCAACATCACCGAAGCGATGCGTGAAGTGCGCATGGCGTTGCTCGAGGCAGACGTGGACTTCAAGGTCGCCAAGGACTTCATCGCCCTCGTCAAAGAGAAGGCGCTCGGCACAGAGGTGCTGAACAGCGTGACGCCGGGTCAGCAGATCGTGAAGATTTTTCACGACGAGTTGACCCAGGTCCTGGGAGGCGACTCGGCCCCATTGGATTTGAACCCGCCGGCCCGAATCGTGATGGCTGGTTTGAACGGGGCGGGCAAGACGACCAGCTCGGCAAAACTCGCTCAATTTTTGAAAAAGGAAGGACGGAGACCCGTGCTGGTCGCCTGCGACTTGATCCGCCCGGCGGCCATCGACCAGCTCGTGACCCTGGCCAAACAGATTGACATTCCGGTTTATGCGCCTTCCAAGGATGAAAAGGATGTGCTCAAAGTGGCGGCCGCCGGTTTGAGGTTTGCTGCGGAGCAACAGGCGACGGTCACGATCTTCGACACCGCCGGCCGACAGGACCTGGATCGGGAGTTGATCGAGGAGTTGAAGAAACTTTGCGCTCTGCTGGAACCGAGGGAGGTGCTTCTTGTGGCGGACTCAGCCACGGGACAACAGGCGGTCAATGTGGCCAAGACCTTTCAGGAAGCCGTCAAGCTGACTGGTATTGTCCTGACCCGGGTGGATGGGGACGCTCGCGGCGGGGCCGCGCTCTCGATGCGGACAGTGACCGGACTCCCGGTCAAGTTCATCGGGGAAGGGGAAAAGCTCAACCAGCTCAGTGTGTTTCACCCGCAACGGATGGCGGGCCGAATTCTCGGAATGGGGGACGTCGTCAGCCTAGTCGAAGCGGCTGCGGAAAACATCGATCAGAACGAGGCGGCGCAGATGGCGGACCGACTGAAGCGAGGGGAGTTCGACTTCAACGACCTCCTTTCGCAAATGAAGATGCTCCGCAAGCTCGGTCCCTTGGAAAATTTGCTTGGCATGCTGCCCGGTATGAGTAAACTTGGTCCCCTTTCGGTCGATGAGAAGCAGATGCGCCGCACGGAGGCCATTGTGCTATCGATGACGCCGAAGGAGCGTTCCCGGCCGGAGATCATCAATGGAAGCCGCCGGAAGCGCATCGCCAAGGGGAGTGGAACATCAGTCCCGGCGGTGAACCAGTTGCTCCGCCAAGTCTCCGACATGAGGAAGCTGATGCGGAGCAAGGGGAAGATGAGGAAAATGATGAAGCAGATGGGAGGGGGCGGAACGAAGTTCGGCTTCTGAACCCTAGAATTTTTTAGAGACTGAGAAGAGGAGACATTATGGCAGTAGCAATTCGACTTCGCCGCGAGGGAACCAAGAACCGGCCGTTTTATCGGATCGTGGTGGCAGATCAGCGTCATCGTCGCGACGGACGTTTTATCGAGATGATCGGGACGTATGACCCGCTTCGTCCGGAGGGCGACACCACGCTTGATTTGGCAAAGGCGGAGGCCTGGATCGCGAAGGGGGCCCGTCCCTCGGAGACCGTGGCCAGCATCATCAAAAAGGAGCGTAAAAAGCCCCAGACGGCGGCATCCGCCAGCGAGGGTTGATCCTCGGATTCGAGGATTGGGCGGTTGCAGCGACTCGGGTCGACTCGCCGCTCTTGCGCCTGATCGGTTTCCCCGGGACACAATGGATGCTGGGCTCGCATTGAAGGAGTTTCTGGAATTCGTGGTGGGGAGCTTGGTCCGCCACCGTGAGTCTGCCAGCGTCGCGCACGAGTTGCACGGGTCCCGTCACGTCTATCGGTTGCGACTCGCTCCGGACGACATGGGCCGAATCATCGGGCGGAACGGGTTCACGATCAGCGCGATCCGCAGCCTTTTGGACGCCGCTTCCCAGAAGCACCGAATCAAGGCGGTCTTGCGAATTGACGAGGGTTGAGCTTCAGAATCGGGGAGTTTGCGGCAGAAGGCTTCGGTCTTTTGATTTCACAAATTAGTTGATTGTTAGGAAATGAAAACTAGTCTGGGGCTGTGAAGCCTGCAGACAGTTTCAAGAGAATCGCCCTGGCTGGGCCAGTCGTTCTAGTGGCCGCCGCCTTGGGTTCCTGTTCGATGACGGGTGGTCCTGGTGGAAGGTTGATTCCGACGTCGGGTCGGGTGTCCGCTGAGGGGGGAGAATCAGAGTCGGGGACAAAGGGTCTTCCCCTCCGGCCGTTGGAGCGGGCCGAGCAGGGCGGTGACCTGGGAGTGCGCGCGCCGTTTCCCGACTACAACCGAGGCGAAGCTCCCGCGAACACGCAGATCTTCCTGGTGGCGGGCGGTGCCGAGGATGCGAGCTTTCTTCAGGAGGTGGTTGTGCTGCGGGATTATTGGCTGAAGAACGGCTACCAACCGGAGGAGGTGGCCTGTTACTACGTGAAGCCCGAAAAGGCGGATTACGAAGCGGATCGGCAGCGTTTTGATTCGATGGCGACGAGGGTCGATTCCTTCTACCTTGCGGCGCCGCACGTGTTGTTTCGGCATCTGAAGACGGTGGCCGCGGCGGGGCCCTCCGCAGTCCACGTTTATGTCAACGGCCAGGGCAAGCGGCCTCTTGGGGCGACAAGTGAGGAGCGGGCTCTTGCGGGTGCTTACCCCGATTTTGGTGGATGTCACCGCATCGTCCTGCGGGGCGGCCCGAGTGGTCACATGAATGAGCGGATGCGCCTTGAGGCGCTCCGGGACGGGATTGATGCCCATTATTTGGTGTTCAACGCGGAGTTCTTGGCGGAGGCGCTCAACGAGTTTCCACCTTCATGCGAGAAGTTCGTTGTCCTCAACGCCGACTATTCTGGTGGCTTCCTCACGACTACCTCGGGCGACAATGGGCTGCTCCGGGGCTTGTCAAACATCGCGGTCCTGACCTCATCCAGCCAGGATCGGATGAACCTCTCACAGGGTGGGGAGATGAGTCAGTTCGGAGGGATCTACTTGACGGCGTTGTCGAGTGGCTCCGGTCCAGTCGTGGGTCGTTCGTGGAACAAGCTGGCGAATGAGGTGATGGTCGGGGTGGATCGCGGCGAGGGAAATTCCGGGGTGCGGACGAGGATGCGGAGTCGGCCGATGTTCTTTTCGAATTTGCCCCGTGAATCGGGTCCGTTGGTTGAATTGGCCAGTGAGTTGGCGGTGCCGGATACCGGGGGGGATGAGGTCCGTGAGACCCTGGAGATGGAGAGAGCTGAAAAGGTGCTTCCGGTGAGCGGTCTGCCGAAGCCT
>QQNE01000055.1 GCA_003402735.1 Verrucomicrobiota bacterium | reverse complement strand
GATGGAGCGTAAGGAGTGGTTCATCCCGTATTTCAACGATCAATACCGCTTCGACAAGCCGGTCCTCTCCTATTGGTGGATGCGGGTTCATGACTCGATCCTCGGCAAGACCGAATTGGCGTCCCGGCTGCATTCCGTTCTCGCCGCGATCTTGAGTGCCCTGGTGCTTTTCGAGATCGGGAAAGCGCTCTTTTCCTGGCGCACCGGGTTCTGGGCGGGGGTGGGGTGGCTGAGTTGTTTCCAGGTGTTGATTCACGGACGTCTCTGCGTGGCCGACATGCCGATGCTGCTCGGGGTGACGTTGGCCTTTTGGGGGATGTTGCGTCTCCTGGAGGCTCCTGTTGAGCCGGTGCGATGGGGGGGATGGTTTTGGGTGTTCTCAGGAGGGCTGGCTTTCGGGTTCCTGGCCAAAGGCCCGATTGCGTTGGCGGTGCCGTTGTTGGCGTTCCTGTTGGCGCGCTTCGGGTTTTATCGGGCACCCATCCCATGGAGGCGGCTGCAACCCGTTTCCCTGACGATGGTCGTCTTGCTCATGGTGGGGCTGTGGGGCATTCCCGCGTTGATCAAAACCAACGGCAAGTTTTGGGACGAGGGCATGGGCGAGCACGTGGTGCACCGTGGAATGGAGGCCTTCAACGGCCGGGTGAGGATTCCGGTTCTCTACTATCTCTTTTTCGCCAACCTCTCTTTGCTTCCCTGGAGCGCGTTTTGGCCGGCCGCGTGGCCCAAACCGGGGCAGGCCTGGAAATGGGGGCGGAAGGAGGCGTTGTTGCTCGGATGGTTGGTGGGTCCCGTTTTGATTTTCAGTCTCTACGCCACCCAGTTGCCTCACTACATCCTGCCGGGCTTTCCGGCGTTCTTTCTGTTGCTTTTCCGGAACGGTCCGGAGGCTCTTTCGCGCCCTGGCAGGTGGTTTTGGATTTTGGTCGGCAGCGTGGCGGTCCCGGCCGTGGCGGTGGCCCTTGCGGCATCGAGGATCGAGATTGCGCCGGATGCGGTGGCCGTGCGGACGATCGTGGTGTTGGGAGCGCTGCTCTTTGTCTGCATGGCCGGTTGGGCGGTTCTCATCCGGTTTCAGCGCTGGCGTCTGGCGTTGGGCGCGGTGGTCTTGGGCGGAGTGTTGACGCATTCGCTCTGTGGAGTGATTCGTTCCGTGCATCCGGCTCCACAAATTCTGGAGGCCTTCGATGAGATCGGAACGCGGCCGCGCGAACTGCGGGCCTGGGGGTATGAGGAGCCCAACCTCGTTTTCTATGTGACCCATCCCGTGCAGTTCAAGAGAAAGCCGGCGGAGATCGGGACCTCGGTGGAGTGGGCGCTCAAGAAGGACGGCACGGCGTTGATTTTCCTGCTGCGGGAATGGCGGTTGCAGGATCAGATCGACTCGGTCATGGCGGGGCGCGGCTTCGCGAGGGATCCTTCCCGGGATGATCGGGAAGCGATCTCCGCTGCCTTGGAAGGAAAGGGATTTGCGATGCGCAAGGTGAAAGGCTTCAACGTGGCGCGTGCCAGTTGGGTGGAACTGGTCGTCTGCGTGCCCGGGCTAAAATAGGGTCAACCTCCGGCCACCATCCGCATGAGTTCGAGTCGGTCGCCGTCCTGGAGGGTGCTGGAGGGAAATTCGCGGGGAAACAGCGCCAAACCGTTGAGTTCAACAAGAACGGGGTATCCGAGGTTGAGGTGGCCCAGAAGGCGTTCCACGTCCTGACAGGAATCGGGGACCTGGGTGGGCTGTCCGTTGATGATCAAGTGCATTTTTGGAACTGATGGGGGGCAAAATGCCGTATTTTTCCTCACAAAAACACCTTTCTCTCCTTCAAAGGGGTTTTTTGGTTGCGCTGCCCGGGGGGGGCCTGTATGGCTACCCGAAATTCACCCAGGGAACTTTTATGGCTGACAGTATTCAGGAGAAGGTCAAGGACATCATCATCGAACAATTGGGCGTGAACGCAGAGCAAGTCGTTCCGGAGGCGAAGTTTATCGAGGACTTGGGAGCGGATTCGCTCGACACTGTCGAGTTGGTCATGGCGTTCGAGGAAGAGTTCGAGATCGAGGTTCCCGACGAAGACGCAGAGAAGCTTCAGTCCGTGGGAGACGTTTACAAATACGTCGAAGAAAAGCAGAAGGGTTGATCGGTTCCGATCCGTCGTTTTCTGAAGGGACGGGGCGCCACCGCAGGGTGGTGCCTCCCACGTTTGGGGCCTGGATTCTTGCCCAGGCCTTGTCATCTCCACAAATTACCGCTGGATTGACGCGGCACGCGGGTCTAGCATCTCCGATTGCGCCCGATGTACTCGGAAGACGACATCCACTTCGCGTTCGAGTCGACCCAGGTTCTTCATGAGCCGGACCGGAGGATCGACACGTTCGGTTCGACCCATTTCGAGTTCCGGTTGGTGACCGAACTTCTCGATGACGTGGCTCGGGTCCGGGTGAGGGAGGGGCGGATCAGTGCGGAGAAGCCGCAAATCCTGCGTCCAGAGTTCCTCGCAGATTTCCAGTTTGAGGGGTTTGGTGAGCAGGCCACTGTCTTTGCGGAGTGGCTTCGCCAGAACCGCGGCCGGTTTGCCTTCCTGCAGTATGGGTTTCATTTCCGGCGCACGGACATCACGGAAATGATTGTTCATGATTCGATGCCGGTGGTGGCGGACCGGATTCTCCGGGAGGTCCGGGATAGCGGCAATCCTTCGGTGGCGGTGATCTCCGGCGTGGACGAGGCCTGGGAGATCTCCCTGTTGCGGTTCACCCTCCAGATGATCGAGCGGTCTCAGGCCATCAACCACTTTGATTTCAAGCGCCGCGGGCTTCTTTGAGCGGCGGCGCGAGCGAACCCGGACCATGGCCCTCCGAACCCAGCCGTTCACGATTCTGATCGCCGTCGTCGCGTTGGGGATTGTCGGAGCCGCCATCGTGGGCGTCACCTATTTCCTTGAACAGGTGGTCAAGCCCGAGACCGTGGCGTTGCAAACCATCAAGCAGCAACAGGAGGCCCCGGATTCGGTGCCGGACCCCGGAGCCAAGGAATTCGAGACAGCGGTTGGGTTGATCAGATCCGGGGAACTGATCTCCGCCCGGGAGCGTCTCGCCTACATTCTGAGGTATTACCCGGAATCGGCCAAGCACGCGGAGGCGAAGCGGGTGCTGGGAGAGATCAACCTCGATCTCTTGCTTTCGGATGCGCCGGTGCCAGGCAAAATCCGTTACGTGGTGAAGAGCGGGGATTCAGGTCTGGCCGCGATCGCCAGCCGTCACAAGACCACCGTCGACTGCATCGTGCGGGCCAACGGTTTGACCGGCAACGTCATTCACCCGGGGGACGAATACTGGCTCACCCCTCTGATTTTCACGTTGGAGGCAAAGCTGGCCAGACGCGAGTTGATCGTTTACCGCGTGGAAAATCCGGAGGTGGTCGACGCCTCTCCGGATGCGGGAGTGTCCGCCTCGGGGTCGGTGGGGCCGGTTGAGGTCTTCTTCAAGTCGTATCCGATTCTCGATGCGAATTTGCCGCCAACGGTCAAGTTGCCGTCCGCGGCGGAGATCAGCGACAAACCGGCCTGGCTATCAAACGGCAAGAGGGCGGTTTTTGGGACGCCGGGCTATCACGCCGCGCATCGTTGGTTGCAGACTGCGCGACCGGGGTTGGTGCTTCAGGCGGCCCCTGAGGATTCGCAGAGAGCCACAGTTGAGCGCAACGCCGGGATCTTGCTGGCTCCGGCGGACATGAACGAGTTGTATACCTACATCCGGACGGGGACCGAGTTGCGTTTGACCGAGTGAGCCGACCGGAACGATTCTGAACCTTTTTCCACAGACCGACCTAATGAACATAGAGCCTCTTGATTTTGAAAAGCCGATCTTTGAAATTCAGCGTCAACTGGAACAGTTGAAGCGGGAGTCGTCCGGCCAGCGTTTGGAGGTTGAACCTGAGATTGAGGAGATCGAGCGCAAGCTCCAGAAGACCAGGGCAGAGGTCTACAGTCGGCTGACGCCTGCCCAACGGGTCCAGATCTCGCGACATCCGCAGCGGCCCTTCATGCTGGATTATATTCAGCACAGCTTCCAAGATTTTCTGGAACTTCACGGGGACCGACATTTTGGCGATGACGCATCCATGCCATCCGGGCTTGCACGGATCGGGAATCACAAAGTGGTCGTGACCGGTCATCAGAAGGGCCGGAACACCAAGGAAAACCTGCATCGCAACTTCGGCAGCGCCCATCCTGAAGGATATCGCAAAGCCCTTCGGATCTTCCGGTTGGCCGAAAAGTTCGGTCTTCCGGTGGTCACCTTGATCGACACTCCCGGTGCCTTTCCCGGGATCGGCGCGGAGGAGCGCAACATCGCCGAGGCGATCGCGTTCAATCTGCGCGAGATGGCCTTGCTGCGGACGCCTGTGGTTTCGGTGGTGATCGGGGAGGGTGGTTCGGGAGGAGCGCTCGGCATCGGCATCGCGGACCGCGTTCTCATGATGGAGAACTCTTACTACTCAGTGATCAGTCCCGAAGGCTGCGCCGCGATTCTCTGGAAGGACCGCAAAAAGGCCCCGGAAGCCGCCGAGGCGCTGCGGATTTCCGCGGGGGATCTGAAGGAATTGAACATCATCGATGAGGTGATTCCTGAGCCCGCCGGTGGGGCTCATCACGATCACTTTGAAGCCGCCGCCCGTCTGAAGGAATCGGTGGTGCGGCATCTGGATGAGCTGAAGGCGCAGCCGATCGACAAGCTGCTCGATCAGCGGTATGAGCGGCTCCGGTCCTATGGTCGCCTCCAGGAGGCGAAGTGAGAGCCGTTACGGCACCGTTGTTTCGCCCGGCGCACGCACTGCGGCCGCGTAGGCCAGCGCAGCGCGGTGGAGATCGTCGGCGAAGCAGGCACGGGGTTTGGCGAAGGGCGGTTTGAACCACGGATAAAAACCGGCCAGGTCATGGACTACCGCGATTTCCCCGGTGCAACCCGAGCCAGCTCCGATGCCGATGGTCGGAATGTTGAGGGCGCGGGTGATTTCCGAGGCCACCTCCGGCACAATGCTTTCGAGAACGATGGCAAAGACGCCTGCCTCTTCGAGGACGCGGGCGTCCTCGAGCAACATGGCAGCTTCCTGGTCGGTCTTGCCTTTCTTCTTGTAACTTCCCTCCCGATGCAGGCTTTGCGGCAACATGCCGATGTGGCCGGCCACCTGGATTCCCGAGGCGAGCACGGCCCGGACCTTTTCGATCACTGCCAGGCCGCCCTCGAGCTTGACCGCCTCAGCTCCGGCGTTGACGAGACGTTGGGCGTTGGTTACGGCCTCCCGGGTGCTGTCGTAGCTGTGGTAGGGCAGGTCGGAAACGAGCAGAGCCTGGCGCACGCCTCGCCGAACCACCGTCGTGTGGTAGATCATCTGGTCCATGGTCACCGAGGTGGTGTCCGGGTTCCCGGCGAAGACCATGCCGAGGGAATCTCCGACCAGGATGAGATCGATCCCCGCCTCGTCCAAAATGCGCGCGGTGGGATAATCGTAAGCGGTGAGGGCCACCACGCGGTTCTGGCGCAGTTTTGCAATGCGATCCTGGGTGGTCATGGCAGGGGGTTACCAGTCCTGCAGAAAGGTGTAGGGATTCGGTTCGCTTGAGTGGCAGGAGTCGAGCATCTCCCGGACGGTGCGGCCGAGCCCGGGAACGAGCAAGTCTGGGGCGAGATCACAGAGCGGCTGGAGGACAAACTTCCTGGAGCGGAGGCCAGGGTGCGGAATCACAAGGCGCGGGGTGTCGCGGAGGAAGTCCCCACAACTCAGCAGGTCGAGGTCGAGCGGACGCGGGGCGTTGAAGGCTCCGGTGCGGATGCGACCCGCGTCTTCCTCGATCGCGAGCAACAAATCCAGCCATTCGTCGGGTTCAAAGATGGTGTCTCCCAGGAGGACGGCGTTGAGGAAGTGCCCGGAGCCGGGGGGACAATCCACGGGGGCTGTTTCATAGACGGGAGAGCAGGCCACGTTGTGCAGATCTCCGCGGGAGAGGAGTTCCTGCCGCCCAAAACGCAGATGCTCCAGGCGGTCCCCCAGATTGCTCCCCAAGGCGATGGCCACGTGATGCTTGGTCATGTCCGCAGTCCTAGAACGTCCTGCATGTCGTAAAGCCCGGCGGGCTGCTCGGCGAGCCAGACCGCGGCCCTGACCGCGCCGCTGGCGAAGGTGAGGCGGCTCGACGCCTTGTGAGTGAGTTCCACCCGCTCGCCCGCGGCGGCATAGATGACCGTGTGATCGCCCACGACATCTCCGCCGCGCACGGCATGCACGCCAATTTCGGTGCGGGTGCGGGCTCCGGTGTCGCCAAACCTGCCATGACGGCAATCGCGCTCGTAGGAAAGGCCTGAGGTCTCTGCGAGGATCTCCGCCAAGCGCCGCGCGGTGCCGCTGGGGGCGTCGGTTTTGTGACGGTGATGCATCTCCACCACTTCGAGATCGAAGTCGGGACCGAGAATGGCGGTGGCTTTGGCAGTGAGCCAGAACAGTGCGTTGACTCCGACGCTGAAATTCGGGGCAAAGACCATCGGCAAGGTTTTGGAGGCCTGGCGGATCTCGGCCAGTTCCTCGTCCGTGTGGCCGGTGGTGCCCATGACGAGGCGGTTCCCGTGAGTCAGACAGGCCTTGAGAAGTGCCGGAGTGAATCCGTGAGCGGTGAAGTCGATGACCGTCCCCCCGCCTGCCAAGGCCTGGTCAAGGGAGTCCCCAAGATCGATGGCGGCGGAGACCTTGACTCTGGCAGCCGCGGCGGCCTCGATGACCGCCTGGCCCATGCGTCCCTTGCAGCCAGTGACAATGATTTCGGTGGCAGACATGGCGGGTCAGAGGAGGTTGAGATCTTCCAGCAGGGTGCGGACTTGCTGCATCCGCACCGCGTCCAAGGGCAAGAGAGGAAGGCGCAATTCGTTCTCCATCAGCCCGCGCAGCGCAAGTGCGGCCTTGATGGGGACCGGGTTGGTGTCGAGTTTGAGGAAGGCATTGAAAAGGGCATAGTGTTGCTCGTGAATGGCCAGCGCCTCCGTGAAATTGCCTTCGTTGGCCTTGGCCACCAGTTCGCTCATGACCGACGGGATGAGATTGGAAGCGACGCTGATGACCCCGCAAGCGCCCACCGAAATGAAGGGAAGCGTGAGGGAATCGTCTCCCGACAGGACTTGAAACCCTTCGGGAGTGGCGGCCACCAGTTGGCTGACGCGTTCGGCGCTGCCGCCTGCCTCCTTGATGGCCACGATGTTGCGGCAGGTGACCGCGAGGGTCGCCACCGTTTCCACGCCGATCTCGACGCCGCAGCGGCCGGGCACGCTGTAGAGAATGATCGGCAGCGACGTCGAATCCGCGATCGCCTTGAAATGGGCGACGAGCCCGGCCTGAGACGGCTTGTTGTAGTAGGGACAGACTTGCAGGGAGGCCTGAGCCCCGGCCTTTTCTGCCGCCTGGGTCATTTGGACCGCTTCCGCCGTCGCGTTGGAGCCGGTCCCCGCAATCACCAGCCCCCGTCCGGCGCTGTATTCGATGGCCAGTTCGATGATGCGATCGTGCTCTTCGTAGCCCAGGGTCGGGGATTCCCCGGTGGTGCCAGCCGGCACGACTCCCTGGATGCCGTTGTCGAACTGAAAGTCGATCAGCCGTTTGAAGGCGGCGGCATCAATCTGTCCGTTGCGAAAGGGTGTGGCGAGGGCGGTGTGGACTCCGGCAAACATCTCTGGATTTCAGGTTCGAAAGCCTGCCAAGGAACGTCAGGCCGGGGAAACTGCAAGCCGGACATGCACGAAGATGTGGGCTGGGGTCAAACCGTCTCGAGCGTGCCACGGAAAACGAACTGGGCAGGGCCGGTGAGCCGGACGTCCCGATACTCCGTTCCCTCATGCGTGAACTCGACGCGAAGGGTGTCCCCGCCCAGAACCCGCACCGAGACCGGGCCCGGCGCACCCGAAAGTTCATGGTGCACGAGAGCGGAGGCCACCATCCCGGTTCCGCAGGCAAGGGTTTCGTCCTCGACGCCCCGTTCATAGGTCCGGATGGCGATGCGGGACGGAGCGAGGATTTGCATGAAATTCACGTTGGTTCCCTTGGGGGCAAACGCCTGGTGTTGGCGCACCAAGCGTCCGATGCGAAACACCTGCGCTTCGTCCAGATCCTTGACCACGATGACGGCATGGGGAACCCCGGTGTTCACCGAATGCACGGTCAAAGGTTCGTGATCGACTTCGATGACCTGGTGCAATCGGAGGCTGTGCGGCGTGCTCAAACCGATCTGGACGTCGTTCCCCGGAAATTGGACGGTGACGAGTCCGGCGATGGTCTCGAAGGTGGCGGACGTCAGATTTCCGCCGTGGATCTGGTGCCGAATGAATTGCCCGAAGCACCGCGCCCCGTTCCCGCACATCTCCGCCTCGCCCCCGTCGGCGTTGTAGTAGCGAAATCGGTAATCACCGCCGTTGTGCGGTGGTTCGACTGCAAGCAGTCCATCGGCGCCCACCCCGCGTTGGCGATGACAAATCCGCGCGATGGTTTCGCGGTCGAGGTTGTGACGGAGGTCGCGGTTGTCGATCACCACGAAGTCGTTGCCAGCCCCGTTCATTTTCCAAAATTCCATGTCGGCAATTTCCATGGGAGCGGCCGGGATGCAAGCTGACCTTGAAAGCCCCGGGATGCATGGCGATGGGGAGGGGCGGGCTCAACGGGGCGTGGCCAGGGCCCAGTTCACGGCGTTCACGATCAAGCGCCGCACGGGCGGTTGGCCGAGATCTGCGGGGGCCCCGAGGCTGGTGTAGAAGATCCGGGCTTTCGCGGGACCATGGGTGCGAAGCCAGGCGAGCGGTTGGGCAGGTTCGATCGATCCGGCCTGCCCGAGAAGTAGCGGGGTGGCATCCGCGGCGATGGGAAGCACCCGGTAGAGCGACACATGGCCCAGGATCGAGGAGGCGTCGATTCCGGCGAGGAGCGGGCTGGCGGTCGGGGCGAGCGGATGAAGTTTCACCCGATAGGGCAGCACTTTGGTTTCGTAGCCGGTGTTTTGGCACCCCAACACCTCGGGCGCAAAGCCGGGCCAAGTTTCCAGAGCCGGATCGGTGGGGGATTGGCCGGGGAGAGGGACAAACGCGTGGTTCGCGGTGCGGATGCCTAGGAGCGGTTTTCCGGCGGATAAATGAGCTCGGATGGCCTCGATCTGTTCTCTTGGTGGGGTGGCGCGCCGAACGAAGACAACGAGCAGATCGGCCGACTTCATGGCCTCGACGAACCCCTCGAAATGAGTGGGGCGCTCGTGGTTGCCCTGGATCAGGGTCACCCGGTGCCCGAGGTCTCTCCACTCCCGTTCGGCGAAACTCCGGCAGGCGTTGACCGCATCGTAGTTGTTCGGCTCCTCGACGGTGAGGCAGACCAAGTGGGCTCCGGCCTGAGCCGATGACTGGAACACGACAACGGAGATCAGCAGCAATCGGAGGAAACGGTGAAGGGTCATGGGAACAATCGTTTGATTCTTTCTTCACCTTGTCCGGGGCGCAAGATCTTTGATGGGTCTGGGGCTGTTGGCGCTCGGGAAACGGTCGGGGCGCGTCGGTATTCGTTGAAAGCGCGGGGGGATGGGGCAACGTGTCAGCGGAAGCCCCAAACATTGATGAAATCGTTCTCCTCGCTCTGTCTCCTGTTCGTCCTCGCCGGTTCCGTCCTCGCGGCGGACAAAAAATCGATCGTCATGATTGCCGGCAAGCCATCGCACGGGCCCGGGCAGCATGAGCACAACGCGGGCATCCTGTTGTTGAAAAAGTGTCTGGAATCGGCGGTGGGCGACCAGGTGTCAATCCACCATCACCTGAACGGCGAGTGGCCTTCTGCTGAGGAACTGGGCGGGGCGGATACGGTGGTGATTTATGCGGACGGCGGGGGCGGGCATCCGGCGTTGCAGGGGGATCGGCTGGCCCAGCTCGATCGGGAGATGAAGCGGGGCTGCGGTTTTCTGACTCTCCACTATGCCGTGGAGCCGACGTTGGCGAAGGGGAACCGGGAGTTTCTCGCGTGGATGGGAGGGTGTTTCGAGACGGATTGGAGTGTCAATCCTCATTGGGATGCGAACTTCCGCGAGTTGCCGATGCATCCGATCAGCCAGGGGGTGAAGCCCTTCGGAACCAACGACGAGTGGTATTTCCACATGCGATTCCGTCAGGGGATGGAAGGGGTCACGCCCATTTTGAGCGATGTGGCTCCGGCGAGCACGATGGCACGGGGGGATGGGCCGCACAGTGGAAACCCTGCGGTGCGGGCCTCGGTGGCGCGGGGGGACAAGCAGCATGTGGCCTGGGCCTGCGAGCGCAAGGACGGGGGCCGGGGTTTTGGGTTCACGGGTGGACATTTTCACCGGGGCTGGGGCAACCCAGAGCAGCGGAAGCTGGTCTTGAACGCCATTTTGTGGTCCGCGCACGGAGAAGTTCCGGCCGCAGGGGTGGTCTCCGCGGTGAGCGAAGAGGATTTGAAGGCGAACTTGGACCTGAAACCGGGCCAAGGCGTGCCGGAAAAGGCCAAGGGAAAGAAGTGATCTCCGGTGACATCGCCTTCGGGCCCGCTTGACCTCGCGGATCCGCGATTCGAAGATCTCCCATGCCCTCACGCGCCGTCAGAATTCTCGATACCGCTTTGCACTTGATCCCGGTGGCGATGCGGATGCCCCTGAAGTTCGGGAACCAAGTGGTGACGGAATCCGTGTGTGCGCGGGTCCGGGTCCGGGTGGAGGCGGCGGACGGCACGGTGGCGGATGGTTGGGGCGAGACGCCGTTGAGCGTGAGCTGGGTTTGGCCAGCGCCATTGACCTACGCGGAGCGGTTGGAGGCGATGACCGAGTTTTGCCTGCGGATCGCCCGGGAACTGCGGCAGTTTCCCGACCGGGGCCATGCGCTGGAAATCGGGCACGAGTTCATCGAAACGCGTTTGCACGATCTGCAGGTGGCCTTCAACCGGGACCGGAGCGTGGAATCCCGGTTTCCGCACCTGGCGGCTTTAGTGAGTTTCTCGGCGTTCGACTTGGCGTTGCACGACGCGTATGGGATTGCCCACGGCATCCGGACCTACGACAGTTATGGGGCGGACCACCTGGAGCCGGATTTGACGGCCTTTTTGGAACCGGTTGGGGATCGTCCGGCGACGTTTGCCGGGAAGCGGCCCGCGGATTTTCTTGTGGAACCGCCCCGGCGGTTGCCGGTCTGGCATCTGGTGGGAGGGCTGGATCCGTTGGGGCCCGAAGAACTGGTCGGATCGGAGCCGGAGGATGGTTACCCGGTGCTGTTGCGGGATTGGATTCGGCGGGATGGGTTGCAGTGCCTCAAGATCAAGTTGCGGGGCAATGATGCGGCCTGGGATTTCGAGCGAATGGTGAGGATCGGTCGGATCGGCCGGGAAGAGGGGGTGGTTTGGTTGACGGCGGATTTCAACTGCGCGGTGACGGAGCCGGATTACGTGAATGAGATTCTGGACAAGCTCCGGGACGATGATCCGTTGACCTTTCAGCAGACCCTCTATGTGGAGCAGCCTTTCCCTTATGATCTGGAGGCCAACCGGATCGATGTCCGCAGTGTCAGCGTCCGCAAACCGCTCTTCATGGATGAGAGCGCGCACGATTGGAGATTTGTGCGCATGGGGCGTGACCTCGGGTGGAGCGGGGTGGCCCTGAAAACGTGCAAGACCCAGACCGGAGCGCTCCTGAGTCTCTGTTGGGCGAAGGCGCACGGGATGACCTTGATGGTTCAGGATCTTACCAACCCGATGATGGCCCAGATTTCCCACGTGGAACTCGCGGCCCATGCCGGGACGATCATGGGGGTGGAGAGCAACGGAATGCAGTTCTCGCCCGGAGCCTCGTTGCCGGAAGAGGCGGTTCACCCGGGGCTTTACCGGAGGCGGGAGGGCGTTTTGGATCGGGGCACGGTCTCGGGGCCGGGATTTGGGTATCGGCTCGCGGAAATGCGGAGGGAGCTTCCGGCCGCAGTGGAACTATGAAACGGGGGATCTGGTGGATGGTCATTGCGGTTCCGACGGCTTTCGCAGCCGACTGGCCGCGGTTTTTGGGTCCGAACCACGATGCGCGATCGACCGAGGTTGGATTCGCGGCGGACCGGGCACCGCAACGGGTCTGGTCTTATCCCAGAGGGCGCAGCCACACCGCCCCGGTGGTGGTCGGTGAAAGGGCGGTGCTGGTGCATCTGTCAAATGGGGAGGAGACGGTCGATTGCCTCGATGTGGCCACCGGCAACCGGTTTTGGCGTCAGGCGACACCGGTGAGGGCGGGACAGAATTATGGGATCGACGATGCGCCGCGCAGCAGCCCGGTGATCGATGGAGATCTGGTTTTTGTTCTGGGGATGGCCGGCGATTTGCGCTGTCTGCGGCTTGGGGATGGAACGGTGGTTTGGCAGAAAAACCTGGACCAGGAGTATGGCAAGGCTCCGTTTTTCTTTGCCCGGGGCTCTTGTCCCCTGGTGTGGAAGGACCAGTTGATCGTGAATGTCGGCAGCAGGCCGTGCGTGGCGGGGTTCGACAAGCGGACCGGGAATTTGCTGTGGGGAGCGGATCACGCTTGGAACGCAAGTTATGCGTCGCCTGTCCCGGCGATGTTGCACGGGCGGGAACGGGTTCTCGTGTTTGCCGGGGGCATGTCGGATCCGCCCAACGGAGGCTTGTTGGTGGTCGATCCGGCGCAGGGACGGATCGAAAGCGAGTTCCCCTGGCGGGCGACGAATTTTGCTTCGGTGAATGCGGCGTCGCCGGTGGTGGTGGGCAACGAGGTTTTCCTGACGGAAGGCTACGGGCCTGGGGGTGTGTTGCTTCAGTTCTCGCCCGAAGATCTGCGACCGTCGGTCCGTTGGGAGGCGCCCGGTTTTTCCGCGCAATTTTCCACTCCGGTGGTCAGCGAGGGATTGCTCTTCGGTTTCTCCGGGGCCTCGGAGTCGCGCGGGGAATTGGTTTGTCAGGAAATCGCTTCCGGACAGGAGAGGTGGCGGGATGGCAATCCCCTGGAGGTGGAGTTTGAAGGTCGCAAACTTCGGGTGTTGTTGGGGCGTGGCAGTGTGTTGGCGGTGGACGGCAAGCTCCTGGTGCTGGGGGAGCAGGGCACCCTGGCATGGGTGGCGCCGGATCCGGGAGGGATGAAGATTTTGGGGCTGAGTCAGTTGATCTATCATCCCGAAACCTGGGGCGTTCCGGCCTTGTCAGGCGGGCGCCTCTTCGTCGGGGAGAATGACGGAGAGAATTCTCGGTTGCACTGTTATGTCTTGCCGCGTCAGGCTGCGAATCCGGGGCGATGAGACGGATCGAGCTTCTTCCAGCTTGATTTGCGTCCCGTGTCTGTGAAGATCGGCATCGTGATTCGAATCTTCTTTTCCTGTCTGGTCATTGGAATCAGTTGCCTCCAGGGAGCCGAACGGCCTCCTTCCTATCGTGACAAGAACCCCCAGCGCTACAAGCTGCAGTTCCGCGCCAGCGAGCTGGACCCGAGGTGCCGGGAGCATCCGGAGATCGGTTTTGTGTTCACCAAGGACGGCAAGCCCGCCGATGTGGAGGTGGCCACAGTGGATACTCGGGTCGATCCTCAGGGCAAGCTGGTGATCTGGTTGATGGGGGCCAACGACGCCCTCTTTGAGCGGCTCAACAGCTATGGACTGCATGTGATTCAGGTGAGCTACGCGAACCAGTGGTTCTCCAAATTGTGTCAACCCAATCCCAGGGACGGAAAGGCCAGGGGCGATATCCGTCTGGAAGCGTCGATTGGCGAGGATGTCAGCGATGAGATCGACATCCCCAAACCGGACTCCATCATGGAGCGGTCCTATCAGTTGGTGAAGCACCTGGCCGAGGAACACGAGGTGGGACGCTGGAAACAGTTTTTGACGCGGGACGGCAAGGGGCTGCTCTGGGACAAGGTGATTCTGTCGGGAGCCTCGCATGGGTCCACGACGGCAGCTCGATTTGCCATGCATCAAAAGGTGGACCGGGTGGTGATGTTGTGCGGCCCGCGGGATCAGGACCAGGACTGGCAGTCGGGCACTTCGGCCACTGAACCGGCGCGCTATTTTGGCTTCAGTCACGTGCTCGACGGTGGGTGGTCCGGTGATCATTACTGTCGCTCCTGGGAGCTCCTCAATCTGCATCGCTTTGGTGAGATCGTGAGTGTGGACAGTGCCAAGCCGCCCTACGGAAACACTAGGCGTCTCATTTCCTCTGCGGATGTGGGAGGCAATGCGGACAGGGCCCACTCCTCGGTGATGCCCGGTGGAGCCTCCCCCAAAGACGGGAGCGGAGCTTACCTCTTCGAGCCGGTCTGGCGCTATCTCTACACCCAGCCGGTTGAGAGAATTGGCAAGCCGGTGGCGAGAGATCCCGAGTGCAAGGTTGGAGAATAGGGTGAACGGCGGGTGCTGGGGTCACCTCCGGTTCGGTCGGTGGTCGATCCGAAGTGAATGCGGAAATTTTGTTGCTGCTTTTTGGCGTCGGCCTTGGCGCGGGATTCATTGATGCAGTGGCGGGCGGCGGAGGCATGATTTCGGTGCCGGCGTTGCTGTGGGCCGGATTGCCGCCGCAACTGGCCTTGGGCACCAACAAGCTGCAGAGCAGCGTGGGGACCACGATGGCGGTCTGGCAGTATCTCCGGGCAGGCCTGGTCAATGGCCGGGAGCTGAGGTTGGTGGCGGGGGTGACGTTCGCCTTTGCGGTGGCCGGAACCTGGACGGTGACCCGGGTGGACAGCGGGATGTTGGAGCGACTGGTGCCCTGGCTGCTTCTGGGGGTCGCGTTCCACGCCCTCTTTTGTCCGCGGTTCGGGCAAGGGGAGAATCTTCCCAAACTCGGGCCTGGTTTGTTTGCGTGGCTGGCTGGCGGGACGCTGGGGTTTTACGACGGATTTTTTGGGCCCGGCACCGGGGCTTTCTGGACGATGGGGTGGATCAGCCTTCGGGGCAAAGATTTGCTGGGCGCGACCGCCGCGACCAAGGTGGTCAACCTGACAAGCAATCTGGCCGCCCTTTGCGTGTTCCTTCCCGCTGGTTTGGTGCGTTACGATCTGGCGGCGGCCATGATCGGGGGACAGCTTTTGGGGGCGCGGCTCGGGGCCGGGATGGCGTTGCGGCACGGAGCCCTGTTCATCCGCCGGATCTTTCTTGGGGTGGTCCTTTCCATGGTGGCCAAGCTGCTGTGGGAACAGTTTGCTGGATGAGGGCTTGAGGGCGTTTTCGGCTCCTTTACTGTGAAATCATGTGGGAGCAGTTTATCGGACAAAAGGGGTTTTCGCTGGATCGGTTGGCCACGCTGTGTCGCGTCGCGGAATGTGGAGGCATCATGGCGGCGGCGCGGCAGGGTTTGCCCGCATCTGACAAGACCACCCTGCAGCACCGGCAATCCCAATACAGCCGACAGATTGCCGAACTGGAGGGTTTTCTGGGTGGGGAGAGCCGGATGGCTCTTTTGGACCGGAGCACCAAGCCTTTCCGGTTGAGCCCCGAAGGCGCTGAACTCGCGCGCCTGGCGCGGAACTTTCTCGTAGGGTTGGATGATTTCCTTGCGGAAAAGCGCGAGGGCAGCCCGCGCCTGGTCATCGGAGCGGGGGAGCGGTTGATTCAGTGGCTGATCATGCCCGAGATGTTGCCCAAACTCCGCGCCAAGTTTCCGGGCATGACCTCCCTGTTCCTGAACCGGCAGACCCAAGACATTGTGAAAGGGCTGCAGGACGGAACGCTCGATTTCGGGCTCTTGCGGCGTGGGTTGGTGAATGCCAACGAGTTCGAGACGGCGGGTTCCTGGGTGGAGACCTACCACTTTTTTCTGTCTCGTCGGTTGCGGCCGAAACTTCCCGCCCCGCCCACGGTCCTCAATCTGGGGCGTTATCCTTTGGCGGTGCTGGAGGGTGGAGGGGAGACGCGGGCCGCCATTGAGCGTCTCTTTGAGAGCGCCGGGGTGAAGCCGAACATTCAGTTGGAATGCAGTTCCCTGACCCAGGTGGCACAAGCCGTGGAGATGGGGTATGCGGCGTTTCTGCCTCACCTGGCCAAAGGCCGGATGAGCGCCGACATTCAAGCGCACCGCGTGGCGGGGCTGGAGGCGCTCGACGTGGAGCAGACGTTGGCCTGGAGCAAGGAGCGGGCGTTGTATCGACCGGTGCTTCGAAAGATTGCGGAGGCCTTGGCTGCTGTGTGAGAACGTTGGATGACCTGCATCGCAAACTTGGGAATCATGGTGGCGTGGTGAGGATCTTTCGCGACGTGATCCGAGATTGGTTGTGGACAATCACAATTCTTCCTGAGTTTTCAGCAATGTTGATTGTTAAGGTTTGTGTAATGTTGAGGTTGACTGATTGTTAGGGGCGTGTTATAGACCAGCCCATGTATTCACAAGACCATAACGGTCCTCGGTTCATCTGGACGGTGGGCTTCCTTGCGCTCGGGACACTGAGCGCAATCGGAGCAGCCGCCCTGTTTCCGTGGTATCTGGCGATTGCGATCGCCGTGTTGGTGGTGGGACTCGCTAGCGCGTGTGCCTATCAGTTCAGAGTGACGAACAACCCCCTCTATCTCGTTGCCATGTGCCTGATGACGGCCTTGGCTTCCTTTTTGGATGGGGTCTCTGTGTGGGAGTTGCTAAACGAGACCCAGAATTCGGGTCTTCATGCGGCTTCTGCCAATGAGGGGGCTCTTGGGGCTCAACTCAAATCCACCCAGGAGCAGGCTGAGTCGATCCGGGCCCAGATTGCGACTGTTGTCCAGGAATATACCAACATGGACAACGACGGGAACGGGGCCAACGACGGTCTGATCCCAGGCAGGATCGCTCTCGCGGAATCGCTCAAGGCGGACCTGGCCAATGTTCAGGCCCGTGTGGATGATTTGCAGGCCAAGACGATCACGGCGGCATCGACCACGGCAGTGACCGATGCGGAGCGTCACATCCTTCTCCAAATGGCGGACGAGCATCCGCATCCCGCCCAGTGGTTGATCATGTGGGCATCGGTGGTCTTCCTGATTCCCGAGTTCACTCTGGCTCTTTTGGCTTGGAGCATGCACGGCGGTCGCCGCGCGGTGCCGACCCATCTGCAGGAGACCAGCGAGGTTTCGCACGCAATGGCCGGGTTCCCGGCGCAATTGCCACCGCAGTATCTCCAGTATCTACTGCAGCAGCAGCTTCACACCTTGCAGACGGTGGGACCGGTGCATCAAGCCGTGTCCCCGATGATGATGGTTCCCGCTGCTTCTCCGCAGTCGGCCCCGGGCCTGGCTCCCGCATCTCCAGCCGTTGCGGCTCAGGTTGCGTTGGCCGGGAGGTCGACGACGACGACCACCACTCGGGAAGAGGCCGTTGAGTTCGCTTCTCAGCCCGCCTCTCCGGCGGGTAGTGCACCGTTGCAGGGGAATGGGCCCGCTGTTCCGCAGACTGGCTCCGCGCCCGCGCTTCCCGAGACTTCGACAGTCTCAAGCGGCCAGCCCCCGTCGTCGTCTGCGGCGGGTGTTGGGGAGTCACCTATTCTCTATGATCACCCTTTTCCGGATGGCCTTTCCGTAGGCGGGTCAAACTTCGTTCGTCCCGAGCAGGAGGGGGGCAGGACAGACCGTCCGGCTCACAGACCCGGTCACATCAGTAGGGTCAGAGAGGCAAAAAAGCATGGCGCCTTCGGCGGTTCTCCCACGAGAGACTTCAAGGAGCAGCGCAAACCCACAAGAGACTTAAACAAATTGGTTTCCGCACCATCCTTTGACTCGTCAAGAGTCTAGGGAGCAGGGTCCTTGAATTGATTCCAATTCGCCCCGTCCGGTTCGCCGGACGGGGTTTTTTGTTTTCCGGTCAGGGAGAATCTCAAACCACCACGGCAGGTTTGGTGAAGATGAGGCGGGCCTCGATGTTTTCGAGCGGAATGGCGGCAAGGCGAGAAAGGGCCTGACGATAGACGGAGAGTTGGGGTTGGTAGGATTCGCTCGCGCGAGCGATTTCGCTCGGTGTGCTCACCCGATTCGTCTTGAAATCAAAGATCCACGCTTGGTCGGAGGTCAGGACGACCCGGTCGAACGTGCCGGAGACCCAGGCGCCATTGAGGATGATCTCGAACCGTTTCTCTCGCCAGAGGATGGGCTGGTGCCCGAAATTGGCCCTTTGAAAAAGCGCGAGGACGTCTGGAGCTCGGAGGGCCTCGAGGATTTCATCGCGCAGAAGGGTTTGGGAGGGGTCGTTCTCGTCGATGAGGGTTCGGATCCGCTCGTGGAGCGAGCCGTCGGGAAGATCCTCGGTCCACGAGATCTGCTCGAAGATGGCATGCAGTTTGGTGCCGTAGTTGGCAGCATCGCGTGCGGTGCGGGAGAAAAAGAAGCGGGTTTCCAGTGCGTGCGAACTGTTGTCCTCGCTGCTGCTGGAAGGTAGGGCGCGGTGGAGCGGGGGGAAGCGACGACGTTGGAGGACTGGGGAGATGGAAGGTGGGGCAGGCTGAGGAACCGCACGCTGAGTTTGGGCTTCATGCCAGTGCGGGTCTCCGGCGGCGTAGAGAACGTGGGTGGGCTCGCCTCCGAGGGTTCTGGTGTGCAATGGTTCCTGGCTGGGGGCCAGTGCCGCGATGACCAGATCACGTGCGCTTCCTTTCAGATCTCCCTTTGGGTGCGAGCAGACAATGTGCGTGGCAAACTTGGCGCGTGTCAGGGCGACGTAGAGCACGGCGAGTTCTTCATAGGCACGGTTCATCTCGAGGGTTCGCCGGGCTTCGAGGAGGGTTGGATCCAGGTTGCAAACGTCTTTGGGAGGCATGGCCAGAACCCAATCGATCTCCCGGTGAAGACCGGCCCCGCTCTGGTGCGCGACCAGCGAGACTTGACCGAGATTGGACAGGGCCGAGTTGGTCTTGCTTTCAAAATCAGCAAGGATGACCACGTCGAAGCCGAGTCCCTTGGATTTGTGAATGGTCATGATCTGCACCACTCCGTCCGCCGGGGTTTCCCGTGAGGAAACGTCCTCCGCATGGCGGATGAAATCGGCGATGGACCGGTTTCCTTTCTCGTCAAAGTCTTGGGTGATTTGGCGCAACTGTTCGATGCGGCGGAGCGCAAAGGCGTCGGGGCTGAATCCACCGTTTTTGAGACGAACGACCCAGGATTCCAAGGCAGCGCCAAAGCCGCTATCGTGAACCATGGTCAGGATCTCGCGGGAGACCTGACGCTGCAACTGTTCGTGGTCCTGCCAGGGATGGGCCGAAAAAGCCGGGGTCATGAGCACATGCTTCCAGGCTGCGGAATCGCCGGGGTGCGCGGCAGATTGCAGCAGGGAGAGGAAAGAGGTGGCGACCGGGTGATCGCTGCCGATGAAGGCATCGCTCTCCACGGTCACGGGCACATTGGTGAGGGACCGGATGACATCCGCGAGGGCGAGGGCCCTGTCATTGGCCCGGACCAGGATGGCGCAGGAGAGATGTCTTTCGTGGGGGGCGAGCTCCGCGACGAGACCGGCGATGGCGGCGAAGCGTCGTTCCCTCGGATCCTCATCGGAATCTTCGTCTTCGGTGAGGGTGAGGAGTTCGACGTAGTCCCTGCGGTTTTGATGATGCGTGGTGTGGTCGGCCCAGTTGGCCTCCCATCGCTCGACAAATTCCGGATGATTGGGAAAGAAATCTCGCAGCAGTTCGAAATTCCCGAAGATCCGATTGATGGACTCCATCAGGGCGGGACCGGAGCGACGACTGTCCTGCATCTGCTCGCTTGCGATGCAATCCGGTCTCAGGGAATTGTAGTGGTCGCGGATGTCGTTGAACAGGGCGGCATCGCCACCGCGCCAGCCAAAGATGGCCTGTTTCACATCGCCCACATAAAACAGACTGCGTTGTCCGCTGGGATCCTGGAGGACTTCATCGATGAGATTGGCGATGACTTGCCACTGACCGTTGCTGGTATCCTGGAATTCGTCGAGGAGCCAGTGATCGAACTGGCCATCGAGCCGATAATCCACATGGAGTCTGCCCTCGCCCCCATCGAGGCTGAGTTGGTGACGGTGTTGAGTGGGGATCAGGGATCCGTTGAGGAGCATTTGGATGTCCTCAAAGCCGAGCTTTCCGGCGCGGCGGATCTGCTGATTGTAGCTCTGTTCGTAGAGATCCAGAAGCTGGTGAATGCCTCGGGTGCGCTCGAGGTTGGGGCTGATGAAGCAGTGCAGATAGTGATGCACCAGGATCACCAGGGAGTTGCAGAGAGCGGGAGCGATCGGATACTCCTTGCGGCCCATTTTCAGGGTGATCGGGCCTCCCTTGCGGGCGAGTGGATAGGATTCGACGACCCGTTCGAAGAGCGTGGCTTTCGGTTTGGTGTTGCTACGGTCCGGCGCGAATGCCTCGAACTGATCGATGAGTCCGTGCCACATTTTCAGGGCCGCTTGATCGAGCCCCAGATTGTTGGAGGCCCCGCGCAGGTTGTGACAGGCGTCAGCGAAGGAGGCGTCCTCCCCGAGCCATGGGACACCGTCAGGCCAAATGGTGGCCTCCGCTCCCCACCGGTCGCCATCCGGTTGCCGAAGAAAGGTCGCGTGATGGTTCTCCACAAAATCATCCAGCAGCCGTTGCAGGCTCTTCTCTTCGTTCCCGAAGGTGGCCCGACTGAAGGCCTCCGAGAAGGCCGCTTCCACCTGACGGTTGCAGAAGATTTGTGCAAAAACCCGGGACCGAGCCTCACGCTCTTCGACAGGGCTCATCACCTCGAACCGGGTCCCCAGACCGAACTCGGCGGGGAAACAGGCGAGAATCCGGTGAAAGAACGAGTCGAGCGTTCCCAGGGTGAGGAGGTGGAGGCGGTCGATGACCAGCCGCAGCAATTCCAAGGCCCGTCGGGAATCGAACGTCTCGAGATCGAGCTGTTCCTTGAGTTCTCTGGCCACGGTCTGGCTGGAGGCGGCCCTGGCCAATTTCTTGAGGATTTCATCGAGGAACTCGGCGGCCGCTTTACGGGTAAAGGTGAGGGCGATGATGCGCTCCGGTGGCACGCCGAGGGCGAGGAGATGGACGAATCGATTGGTCAACCGATAGGTCTTTCCCGAACCGGCTGAAGCCAGAATCATTTCATTCCGCAGGGATTTCATGGGGCAGCGTAGGGGGGATCAGGTTGTCGAAGGCGATGGTCTTTTCTGGCAGGCCGAGATGGAGCCGGGCGAACGAATCCGTGTATTTTGGCAGCCGCGCGGGCCAGAACCGGCCGGCCCGGAGATCGTGGATGATGCCCTTGGCGCAGGTCAGGGCGGCCTCGACTTCGTCGGTGCCGAGGCCCGGCCAAGTGAAGACGCCGGTATCTGCGGGGGATTTGGGTAGGTTGAAATATCCGCACTCGATGTCGTTTCCATACTTCTCTGCCAGACCGAGGCGATAGAGCGGAAGTTGCAGGTCCTTCCATCGGAGGATCGAGGTGTCGCGCTGAAAACAGGCATAGTCGGGCAGCCAAGCCGTGTTGGTTCGCTTGGTCACCTTGCTGAGGTGCGCCTTTTCCGGCTTCTCCCCCTGGTCGGCGGTCTTGTAATCGAGCACGCGCAGGGTCCCTTTGGTTTCGTGCCGATCGATGCGGTCGATGCGTCCCTTGATGAGGATGTCCGAAATGTGAAAGCCCGGCTCCTTGAGATTGAGTTCGGTCTCGATGATGACCCAACCTTCCGCGCGGGTTTCCGCCTGAACTTCGGCGGCTCGGGCGAGGCGGGCGAGCGCACCCTGAAGTTGCATGCGGATCGGTAGCGTCGGGTGGGGGCCGAACCAGAGGTGCGCCAGTTCCATGGCTTGCCGAAGGAGATACGCCTTGATCACGGAGGCATCGGACGAGTCGCGAACCTCGGGGTCGCTGCCGAAGCGGCGAAGAACTTCATGGCAGAAGTTTCCGAAGGTGGACCCGTCCATCTCGCGGAGACCGGCATCGAATGGTTCCATGTTCTCCACCTGGGTGAGGTAAAAGTGGAACGGTGAGTTCAGGTAGGTCTTGAAGGCCGTGATGCTGAGCTGGACGGGTTCGAATTTGGGCGGGTCGCCCGGGAACGGCTGGAGTTGGAAGCCCGGCGTCCAGGGGAGATCGTTGCGGGGTGGGGGGGCATCGTGGAAGAGCGACTTGACCCGGTGGGCCAGTTGCTCATCCGGGCAGAGAAAGAGCAGGCGGGAGGGGCGGAGAGGATTGCCATCCCGGCTGTGCCTCCCGAGACAGAGATCGACTCTCCCCTGAGCCCTGCGGCACTGGTGAATCGCCTCGAAGAGATAGGCATCGCGCGCCAGGCGGCTTTCATTCGTGGAAAAGGGGCTCCGTTCGGCCAGGCGTTTGCGCAGGGATTCGGGCAGATAGACATCCCCGGTGATCGATTCCGGCACAAAGCCCTCGTTGAATCCGGTGACGATCAGTTGCGGGGCTTCGTCCCAATGCAGCTCCAACCAGCCGAGAAATTCCACCGAACCGGGGAGGCGTTCCTCGTAGAGTTTCTCCTGCTCCAAAAAGGTGAGCAGAAGATCAAAAATCTCGATCTCCGTGAGGTCCAGGCAGGCTCCGAGGGGACCTTCAATGGCTTCCACAAGGGGTTGCAGCGCCTCCGAAACGGTTTGGTAGATGCGGCCGATCCGCGGCGCGGCGGAGCCGAGGCGGGGGCTGAGAAGGTGCCGGAGGACATCCAAGAGGGACGTCGCCCGGGGTGCTTGGCGCAACTTCGCCAGGAGTTGGCCAGCCTCATCCAGGGCACCGACCAGTTCGATGGAGCTTTGGTCCTCTCTCCCGGCAAAACAGCGCCGCGCGGCCGACAGATCCGGGAAGAGGTGGCGTCGGTGGGTGCGGTCGAGGTGCCACACCGCGCTCGGGCCGTCCCAACGGGTGAGCGTTCGGGTCAGATGCGCATCGAAGTCCGGGCATCGCAGCAACTCCGCGAACGATCCGTAGCTTTCCTCGGCCAACAGATCCCGAAAAATTCTCAGCAGGTGGAGGACGCCTTCGGAGCGAAGCGAGGAGCCGGCCGGATCAAAGGGGGGACGCCCTCCACGCTCGAGGAGACGCCGCAGGGGGCCGGTCACCTCCTCATCCAGGACGCCGACGGTCACGGTGGCCGACGGCTCTTCGCAGCGCAGAATCGCTTCGCCCGCCAGAGCGGCCTGACCGTCCGGACCAGCCAAGACGTGGACCGGAGCTTCCTCCAGCGGAAAATCGATCCGGCGCTGCAGCCAAACCTCCGGGACTGGCCGCCCCCAACCGTCGAAACAGTCGGACATCGATTCCGGTGCGTGGATCCAGACCTCCACGGGCACAACCTCGTTGAGACCCTGGAGGACCTGAAGCGCCAGAGGGACAGGGTCCGGACAGGCGGTGAGGCGAATGCCGGTGATGCCCGGCGGAAAGGTGGGAGAGTGGAGGTTGGACTGCCGCAGCGTCAGCAGATCCCCCTTGCCAAATGCCGCCAGCGTCTGCACCAAGCGTTCTTCGAGTCGGGCCAGATCCTCCCAACGCGCCTCTTCCTCCAGATTTCCCGAGAGTGAACGACAGGCGTCAGCGATCGAGAGACCGGCCTCCCCGAGGGTGCTGCGGAGCTCGTTCAGGCTTTTGGCGGAACTGAGGGCCCAGCGGAAGTCCCGGGTGGCGGGCGGCACCGGGAAGAGAGCCGGGAAATCATCGAACGAAATCGAACCCAGGACGGCGCTCCATCCGAGCAGCGCCTCCTGCGGGCTGGCGATGCCTCCGGTGTCGGAGGGGGAGATCAGGCTGAGGAGGAACTCCGGCGGCACCACCCGCGGCGGACAGATGGCGCGGTTGTCCCGGGCCGTGAGATGAGCCAGCATTTCTCGCAGGCGTCTCCCGGCATTGCGGGTGGGGACGACGACCATGAGATGGCTGAGGTCGAGGACCGGTTGGGAGGCTTCGGCCAGCAATTGTTCGGCCACGAGTTCGAGCACGGGGCGATCCCAGCCAAGGAAACGACGGGTCAGGGGCATAACGGGTGAGAAGGGGCTGTCGCAGTAAGGACTCTGTTAGGAGATGGTGCAAGTCCCCGGACAGAAAAAGGAAGGTTGGGTGGCGCCGGAACAAGTCCGTCCGAGGGCGGACTCGATCTCTCCACAAATTCCGATTTCCTGCTTGCTTTTGGCGGCGGTTTTCTCGTTGAATGGCCGACACTCCCTGTGATCGCCCCCACTTCCGACCATCGTTCATTTCGCCATCGCCGACCGGAACGGACCCTGCTGGCTCAAGCCTATCGGCTTGGTCGGGAAGCGGTCGCTGTGTCCTACACCCGAGAAGTGGCCTCGGCGTGGGCTCCGTCGCAGATCTACGGTGCCGCCGACCACGTGGTGGCCCCTGCAGCCCGCTCCCGGCGCCAGGTTTCTGCGCTCCCTTCTTGTCGAGCCAATGTCTCGTCCAAGATCCGTTGTAGGGTCTCACCGATTCGCCCGGCGGTCACGGCCGCCCCGGTCGAATCCTCGGGCACAGGCGAGGGTGAACCAGGGATCGACCAGGGCGACGACTCAGAGCCCGGGGCGGGTCGTAAGGCCCGCCTCCACCAGCGTGGTTCCCGTCGTCTCCTTGCCGCTGTGGTCGGCGGTCACAATCCTCTGTTTTGCGACAAGTCAAATTTGGCTGTCCTCACGCCGGGGTGCATCGGGTTTGCGCTCGATCTGAATTCCGGACCCTTCCTCCTCCAACTTTCCTCCAACCCCATTTCCGCTCGCTAGTTGTCATGAAACCGAAGAAGCCCAGCAAGGCCACCAAGCCCGCCAAGGCCAGGTCGACCAAGACCTCCAACCGTCGTTCCACGAAGTCGATTGAGCCGAGGACCGGCCTGCAATGGGAACAGTTGGAACCGAGGATTCTCTACTCCGCGGCTCCGGTGGAAGCCCCGGTGGAAAAGGGAGAGGCGGAGGCGGAAGCTGCCGATGTGGCCCAGGCCTTGCCGACCGAAGCCGGACCGACTGCCAGCGTGAGTTTGCCTGCGGTCGAGGCCCATGCGTTGGCCCAGAGTCAGGAAGTGGCGGCGTTGGCGGACCGGATCCTGGAGGCGGATCCGACCGTGCAGATTGGGACGATTGACTTCGGGCTCGACACGGAGGGGCGGGCGGGGCAAGAGGCGGATTCCGGTGAGGAGGGCGGATCGCTCTGGGACGCAGCGGACGGTTCCCCACTCGAGTTGAGCGAGCGGCCGCTTGGCGGGGTGGCCCCGTCGACTGGGGAGCATCCGGGTCTGGATGCCTCGGAGATCGGGAGGTTGGCCCGGGAAGCGATCTCGCGTTGGTCCAGCACCGGGCTGGCACCGGATCAGATCGAAGCGCTCGGGCGGATCACCTACCGGATCGAGAATCTCGAGGGCAATCGGCTTGGGTATGCCGACGGAATGGTGATCGTGATCGACGCGGACGCAGCTGGGCGGTCCTGGTTCATCGACCGGACCGCCTCGGTGGACGAGGAATTCGATCTCTCGGATGTGGACGGGGTCAACGCCGTGGCGGAGACACAAGCCTTCGACCGCTACGACCTGCTCAGCACGCTGATGCACGAACAGGGGCACGTCCTGGGACTGGCGGATCGGTCGTTTGGCCAAACGGATGTGATGTATGCCTTCCTGCAGGCTGGGCAACGTCGCCTACCGGCCCTTGGGCAGGCGGAGGGGGCGCAGGTCAGTCTGGTGGCTGACGGTGTGGAATACCTGACGGCCGCGTTTGTTTGGACGGGTGCGGCCGGGGATGGGAACGCGGCCAACGGCGCCAACTGGGCGGGCGGGGTGGCTCCGTCCACGATGGATGACCTGGTGTTCGGCTCTGCCGGAGCGGGCACCATCGATTTCAGTGGGTTTGCCCCCAACACCCGGTTCCAGACGATTCAGATCAATGGAAGCGGGTTCACCCTGACCGGGAACTCCATCGAGTTGTATGGTGGACTCACCGTCAACAACGCCACGGGCACCAACAACGTGGCGCTGGAGATCACCCTGGTCAACGCGCAGACCATCATGAACGCAAACAGTGGTGCGGTCCTGAATCTTTCCGGACCAATTCACACCGGCGGGTTGCTGGGGACTAGTTCTGTGTTCAACACTTCGGCGCTCACGTTTGACGGTGCCGGGAACATCAATGTCAGCGGGACGATCGACGGCCAGGGAAGCGTGACGAAACTGGGTCGGGGCGCCCTTGCGTTGAGCGTCGCGAACACCTACGAGGGCATCACGGACCTTCGTCAGGGGGTGGTGGTCACCTCCAACGGAAACGCCTTCGGCACCGGTTTGGTCACAGTGCAGGCTGGGGCCTCGGTGCGTCTGTCCGGTGGGATCACGGTTGCCAATCCTCTGGCCATCCGAGAGGCGGGTGTCGGGTTTGCCAATGGGGATGATCCAGCGGCGTTTGCCCAGCTCGGGGCCCTCCGTAGCCTTGCGGGAAGCAACACCTGGTCTGGCGCGATTGAGTTGGCCGGGGGCAACAACCTCATCGGCGTGGATGCCGGGAGCACGCTGAACCTGAGCGGCGTCATCGCCTCTGGGTTGAGCAATGGCAACAACCTCTACAAGGTGGGCGAAGGCACGTTGCAGATCACCGGGACGGAGGCCAATGTGTTCCGGGGCGCGACCCGAGTGCTCCAAGGCACTTTGGAACTGGGCAAAACGGCGGGGCTGGATGCCCTGGGCGGTGCCGTGGTGATCGGCGACGACATCGAGCGGACCGGGACCAAGACTCTTCGTTTGCTCAACGCCAACCAAATCAGGCACTTGGATCAATACGAGACCGGCGTTTTGACGGTCACGATGGGCAGCACTGGGGTGTTCGATCTCAACGGTCAGAATGAGACCGTGGGTCGTCTCATCCTGACCAATGGGGTGACGCAGAGTTCCTTGATCGATCTCAATGGGGCCACCCTGACCATGCAGGGGGCGACGCTCCAGGTGAACGCGTTTCAGGGATCCAGCGGCGCAAGTCCGGCTTCGGCCATCATCGATGGAACCTTCAACATCGGCACGTTGGAGTCCACGGGGGGAATCGCAGCGGTCATCGATGGCGGTGGTGCCACGAAAAACTTTGTCATCAACGACACCCAATTGGCCAACGCGGCCACCGACTTGGTGATTTCCGCCAACTTGGTGGGCGCCTCCGATGTCAGCATCACCCGGTCCGGTGCCGGCACGATGCGTATCAGCGGAGACAACTCCGGTTTGCTCAGCCCCTACGTCATGAACGGTGGGATCGACGAGGTCGCCTCCAACAACGCGTATGGGAGCGGGACGATCTCCTTGCAGAACGACGGGAACGTCCTGCGTGCCATCGGCGCTCGGACCCTGGCAAACACCATTCATTTGAATGGAAACATCACCACCTTTGGGGATGATTTGACCTTCACAGGCAGCGTCACGCTGACGGGTGATCGCTCCATCCTGACGATGGACGCGGCGCAGACGGTGTCGCTTCAGGGGGCGATCGGGGAAGGGATCTTCGG
>QQNE01000054.1 GCA_003402735.1 Verrucomicrobiota bacterium | reverse complement strand
GTCCCCAGCATGAGCGCCGCTGGCTACTGCTACGACAACGCGACCTGCGAGTCATTCTTCGCCACACTGAAAAACGAGACCTTCCCCGAGGATCAGGTATTCGACTCGCGTCGCGAAGCCAACTTGGCGATCTTCGAATACATCGAAACGTTCTACAACCGCCGCCGCAAGCACTCCTCACTCGGCTACAAGAGCCCGGAGGAATTCCTTGCGCAACACGCCCTTTCAATGAACTAATATGTAAAGAGATCTGTGTCCACTATCGCGGGGGAGGCTCAGATTCCCGTTCTCTCCTTCCTCGGAGGCGTTGCGGGCTTCGGAATCAGTTGGTTAGGAAACGCCCCCGGGTTCCTCAGCTCCGTGCAGGCCATCAGTCTCATGGCCGCCTTCGGCGCGATGATTGCTCAAGCGCACGTGATCATCGACCGGACCGGCCTATCCCGAGGCTGACTCCATCACCCGCCCCCTCACGAAGGTGCTGGAGCGTTGCGCTATGTCGCAACCACTTCCATCGGCGACTGAACAACCATCAAGCTGAACCCCCACCATCCCACGCCGAAGGGCGACTCGTGGGCGGGCGGGGCGGAAAAGCAAACTTGGAGCAGTTCGGAAACTTTGGCGGCAGGTTGAAAGGAGAGCCCCGGGGCCCTTCGGTCAACCCTCACCTCCATCCCTTTGCCGTCTCCGGTGGAGCAGGCCCCACGCAAGCGATTGAAAGATAGGATGCGCTCCGGAGAGTGTTTGGAAGCATGCTGACGATCACTGGCAGATCCGGACGCCCCTTATGCGATGGCGTGGCACGTCGGGATTTTTTGAGGATCGGGGGGCTCGCCATGGGCGGCTTGTCGATGCCGCAAATCCTCCAAGCGGAAGCGATGGCGCGGGTCGGACATTCGGCGAAGTCGATCATCATGATTTACATGGCGGGCGCGCCGCCGCATCAGGACCTGTTCGATTTGAAGATGGACGCGCCGCTCGATTACCGTGGCCCCTACAGTCCCATTTCCACGAAGGTCCCGGGGATTCGGATTTCCGAGCACATGCCCTATTCGGCCCGGATCATGGACAAGCTGGTGCCGATTCGTTCGATGGTCGGCTCAGTCACGGGAGATCACGATTCCCAGATCTGCTACACGGGGAGAAGTGCCAAAGGGGTGACCATTCCGCCCGGCGGATGGCCCTCGCTGGGCGCGGTGATGAGCAAGTTCCAACCCGGTGGAAAGGCGGCTTCGTCTGCGGTGCCTCCTTTTGTGGGTTTGGCGCCCAAGGCGGGTCATCCACCCTACGGCTCCCCCGGACACCCCGGATTTCTCGGACCTGCCTGCTCGGCGTTCCGGCCCAATGGAGAGGGCATCGCCGATCTCCGGTTGAACGGCATCTCCAGCGACCGGCTTGGGGACCGGCGGGCGCTGCTCGCCGCTTTTGACAAGATGCGGCGTGACGTCGACAAGAGCGGCCTGATGGAGGGGCTGGACGTTTTCAACCAGCAGGCCTTCGATGTCCTGTCATCCAGCCGTCTCCTGGAGGCGCTGGATCTCTCCAAGGAAAGCACGGAAACGCGCGAGCGCTACGGCAAGGGGGACACGCGGAATTACGGCGACGGAGCCCCGCGCAACAACGAGCATTTCCTCGTGGCGCGTCGGTTGGTCGAGGCGGGGGCTCGTTGCGTGACGATGAATTACGGACGCTGGGATTTTCACGACAGAAACCATGCCGAGTTGCTCACGCATCTCCCGTGGTTCGATCAAGGATTCTCGGCCCTCGTCGAGGACCTCCACGAGCGCGGCCTGGACAAGGATGTGGCCGTGGTCGCGTGGGGAGAATTCGGCCGCACACCGCGGCTCAATGCGACCGGTGGCCGTGACCACTGGCCGCGGGTGGGCTGCGCGGTGCTCGCGGGAGGCGGATTCAAGACGGGGCAAGTGATCGGCGCCACCGACCGTCTCGGGGGAGAACCGACCGAAAGGCCGGTGCACTTTGGAGAAGTTTTCGCGACCCTGTATCACTGGCTTGGCCTTGACCTGGTCCATACCACCCTGCCGGATCTATCGGGCCGTCCCCAGTATCTGGTGGATGGCTGGCAGCCGATGAAGGAGCTGATTTAAGCCCGGGCCATTTCGTTGAAGAGGCTCTCCGCCACCTGGATCCACTCCTGGCGGAGTCGGCCGGAGTGCTTTCCAGAACCGGTCCCGGCCCCACCGGGATCTTCTGGGACACCTGTCCGATCAAGGGCCCCGTGAGATTCTCGCTCCAGGGGGCAACCGGTCTCCTGCCCGGGGTTGCGCCCGGGAAAACGTTTCGAGCGCGCAAGATCGTCCGCCTACCCACCACTCTCGCGTGGGTCCCGTCGGATGACATGCTCCCTGGTTTGTCTCGCAACAGGCATCGGGCCCGGGACTCGGCAGCAAACCTCAGCCAGGGCGATCCGGCGAAGTTTTTCAAAGAATTTCCATACCCGGGCGATCAAGCAGGTTGACTGGGTAGGACCAATGACCCGGGCCGGTTCCGGGTCATTGTGGCGTGAAGGCCGTGGGCGGCTGGATTTTAGCTGGCATTTCCCAAGTTCTCGCTGCTGCGGCTTGCCCAATGGCATTCCTGCTGCGTTCCGCTCGAATTCCAGGATTCACGGGATGTCGGCCTACCGCTCAACCTGGAATCCTTCGCGCGCCTTGCAGGCAATGCCATTTGGCGGCGCCTCGCGACGCGATCCTTGAGAAATGCGGGCCAGTGGCCCGTCAACATTGATCTGATCGATGCTTTGCGGTCCTTTTGGCCCTGACCTGCGTTGCTCGTTGGTTGGTTGTGTCCGCACAGCCGCCCGCCTCGCGCCTTGGTCGGAGCCAAAACACCGCGCAAATCATTCGTCATCTCCATACTGACGGGCCACTAGTGTCGCCCGCTCAACATTCTGCACTTTATGGTTTTTTTGTTTCAAGCAGGGAAATCAGTCGCTTCGCGATTCTTTTTCGGGAGACGCATTCTGCTGGACGGACTACACTAGCCTTTGTGGAGAAACGTGGGGCTGCAACGATGGTCCCAGCGGTTTTTCACCTGCAAAGGCAAGAGACCAGGCTTTCTGAGCGCTCTCACCGAGGGATCATGGTGCGGGGGGCAGGGGTTCAAAGCTCACGTCGTCATACCAGGTTGCCATCACGGTCCTGCCGTTGCCGCCGGTTCCGAAGCCGATGCTTGTCTTGGGTGCATCGCCGCAGAGGGTGGTGTATTGCAGGACCGGCTTGGCATCGATGGAAACGCTCAGTTCCTTGCCGCGAACTTCCACAGCGAGATCGTGCCAGGCATCAGGCGCGAGCGAGACCTTCTCCGTCTTGGCGTAGTAGAACCGTCGATTCCACTCGCCTCTCTTCTTGAGTTCATCGGCCTCGGGCGAGCCTTTGGGATGCAGCGTGTCATTTTCCGCCGCCACGACGGTGTCGGGCCGGATGTGCAGGCTGACCACGTTGAAGACCCGTTCGAGGATCGGATTGGGGCCGCGAATGCCGACGGCGACCATGCCGCCGGGCGGGAACTTGAAGCGGCACCTCAGGCGGATGTCCTTGCCGGAGGCGTTGCGTGAGATGCCGGAGCCGTGCTTTTCCTCCGGGAAATTCTGTCCCCGGAGTGCCCCGTCCACGAGCTGCCACCACTCGGGCCGCGAGTCCGCGCCGCCGACGGGTTTGCCGAGCGGATGTTTGGCGTCGATGCCGACCGCGAGGAAGCCGTAGCTGGACCAGTGCTTGGCGAAGGAGGCCGGGTCAGAGAAATCCTCCTTCCAGTTCGAGAGGCTGGCGGGTTCGGCGGCGGTGAGGGCGACGATCGGTGCGACGAGCAGGGCGGCGATGGGGAAGAGGGTGGGTTTCATGAGGTTTTATTTGGAATCGTCCGCGCGGTTTCCTCGATTTTTTGGTGTGGTGATGCGTGGGTAGCGCACCACTTCGACGTCGTTCTTCTGCGTGGTGCCGGGATTGCTGCGGCCATTGGCAATGAGCTGATCGAGAAGCGCCTTCATTTCCGCGACCTTTTCGGGCCTGGCGGCGGCGAGGTTCCTGGTTTCGCCGAGGTCCTCGTCGAGGTTGTAGAGTTGCACGGGCTGCGACTGGTCGCCGCCTTTGCCCCAGCCGCCGGAACCGGGTGCGGGGATGTATTTCCAGCTGCCGCTGCGCAGCGCGGGGGTTCCTCCGATGGAGGTGCCGACTCCGTGATCGCGCACCGGTTGGTCACGGCCCTGGAGGAGGGGCAAGAGGCTGACGCTGTCTTCACCGGCGTTGTCCGGGAGTTTGGCGCCAAGCATTTCGGCGAAGGTGGCGAGGAGATCGGATTGCTGCACGAGTTGGCCGCAGACGCTGCCGGGCTTCACGGTGCCGGGCCAGCGGATGATGAAGGGGACGCGATGCCCGCCTTCCCAAGCGTCGGCCTTGGCGCCGCGCAGGGGGCCGCTGGGGTGGTGGCCCATTGTTTCCAGATCCGAAAGGCCGATGTAAGGAGCGCAGCCGTTGTCGCTGGTGAACACCACGAGAGTATTTTCCGCTACGCCGCGGTCGTCCAAGGACTGGAGAACGCGCCCGACGAGGGCATCCGTCTCCATCACGAGGTCCGCATACTCGTTGAGGCCGCTCCGGCCCCTCCATGCCTGGTTCACCGCGAGCGGGGTGTGCGGCGAGGTGAGCGGGAGGTAGAGCAGGAACGGCTGCCCGGCTCGCGCTTGCTCCGCGATGAAATGCGTGGCGCGGTCGCCCAACGCCGGGAGGATCGGCTCGAGTTTCCAGCCCTGCAAGGCGGGGCCCCCGATGCTGGCCTGATTCTGTTCGAGCAGAGGCGCAGGGAGAAACTCCGATGGCACGCCGAGCAGGCGGCTGTTTTCGATGAAGCAGAAAGGCGGCCAGTTGGGGATATCGACACCGAAGTATTCGTCGAATCCATGGGCCGTGGGCCCGTCGCCGATGGGTTGGGAAAAGGCCTTTCTCCAAGCGGCGCGATGCGCGTCCGTGGTCACCGGGGAGGTTTTGCCCACATCAAACAGTGGTCGTTGATCGGCCGGGATGGGCCAGTTCCAGCCGAGATGCCACTTGCCGATGCAGGCGGTGCGATACCCCGCGCCTTTGGCCACGGTGGCGATGGTGACGCGATCCGGTGCGATCAACGGTGCTCCGAACACGCCGACGATGCCGTTCTGCAGTCGCGTCCGCCAGTGATACCGGCCGGTCAGAAGGGTGTAGCGCGAAGGCGAGCACACTCCGGAGGAGGAATGTCCGTCGGTGAAGCGCATGCCCTGGGCGGCGAGCTTATCGAGGTGCGGGGTCGGAATTTTGCCTCGCCCCGGATTGTAGCACTGCAGATCCCCGTAACCGAGGTCGTCGGCGTAGATGATGAGGAGGTTGGGCTTGGGCTTGCGCTCCGCGGCGTCGGCTTGGTCGGCCTTTTGTTGGATTTCCTGGTCGAGGGCGGCGGAGCGGGTGCGAAGCTCGGTGAGGCGGAGCAGTTCCCCTTCCGTGGGGGGGACGAGCACCGGAACGTTCGCGCCACAGTCCACGCGGCAATCGATTTCGACGACGTCCCTGGCATCGGCGAGTTTCGCGAGGCCGGGCACGGGTGCGGGGGAGCGGGCCAGGACGCCTTGCAGGGTCAGGCCCTCGATGTCATCCCCGGCGATGAAGGCTCGGGCATCCGGCTTTTCCAACGTGATCCGCACGTTTTCCAGGCGGACGCCCTTGACGTGACGGAGATAGAGGGCGGAGGCGGGCAGTTCGCCGTCGAAGGGCGTGGCCCATTTCAGGTAGTTGGATGATTCCAGGAGTTCGCCCACGTCCAGGCGCGATGCCTGCTCTGCGGTGCCGCCTCCGGGATGCGTGAATTCGATGTTGGTGAACGACACGTCCTCGATGCGATTCCCTGGGCGTGTAACGACCGCCGCGCAGAGGCGCTCGAACGGATCTCCGTTGCCTTCTTTGCCTGTTTGGAGACCGACATCGTCTCCCACGCCGGCGTTCACTCGGATCTCGGCAAAGCGCACCTTCCGAATCCGCCCCACCGGAGGGCGGGTCGACTTGCCGTGGGCGCTGAAGGCAAATCGGGACGCCAGGACCATGAAAGGCTGGCACACTTTGTTCATCTCAATGCCGGAGAACGACAAGTCCTCCAGAAGAGCGCCTTCGTTCGCCTCGATCTTGATGCCTCCCTGGCACTGGGTGAAGGTGCAGTCGCGCAGGGTCAGTCGGCGAGTGGGGGCGATGGACTCGCAACCGATGCGGATGGCGTGCCAGCGCGAAGTGATGCGGCATCCGCTGATCTCAAAATCCTCGTTGGGCCAGTCGGGATGAAAGGTCTTCGGGCCGATGGCATCGTCGCCGGTTGCAAGATCGCAATCCTTGATGCGCACGCGGCGGCAGCCATCGAAATCCAGACCGTCGCCATTGGGGGAGTGGCGGCTGCGGATCGTGACGCGCTCGATGTGGACATCCTCGCTGCGCACAAAAAAGGTCGTGAAGGACGCGGGATCGATCAGGTTTACATGGCGAACGGTCACCTTTCGGCAACTGACGAACCGAATGAGCATCGGACGGCGGGGATCGTTTGCGTTTGGGAAGACCTTGCGTTCACGTCCGCCCTGTCCGTCGATCGTTCCCGGTCCCTCGATTCCGATCTCCTCCGCATCCTCCGCATAGATGAGGCACTGTTTCCATTGGCTGGCGGCGAATTTCCAGTATGCGCTCCAGTGCAGTTCGGCGGTCTCGATCGCGTAATCGGCGATGTTGGGGCTTCCGCGGAGGAGGGCGTCCTGGGCGATTTGCAGCGTGACCCTGCTCCTGAGTTGCAATGAGCCTGACACGAAGACTCCTTTGGGCACGAGGACCGTGCCGCCACCGATCGCGTGGCAGGCATCGATCGCTTTCTGGATGGCGGCGGTGTTGATCGTCTGGCCGTCGCCCTTGGCTCCGTAGGTGGTGATGTGGAAGGTGTTTGGAGATGCGGCGTGCGACGCGACCAGCGGCAGCAGCAGGAAGGGGATGAGGAAGGTGAGTTTCATGGATGGCAGGTTCTCAATTCGAGAACACCTCGGCTTGGTTCACGGTTCGTCCGCGCCCTGAGGCGGGAGGGACATGCCGCACTTGACCCGGCGACCGAGGAGGTCCGGTCCGGGGCCGCTGCCGGGCGCCACCGGTGGCGTGATCCAGTCGAGCGCGTGAGGAAACCCATCCGGTTCGCCGTGGGCCGTGGCTTCCTGGGGAGTCATGGAGTGGTGCAAGGGGTTCGGGGACATCAAGGAAACCGAATCACACGTGGAGGCCGGTGAGGGATTCCGCGTTGCTGGTGCCAAACTTGGCCACTTCCATGCCCATTTGCTGAAGGACCTGGACCCACAGGTTGCAGAGCGGTGGCGGGTCTTGGGGATTGTGGGCGAGGTGCTGGCCGTGCTTGAAGCGGCCGCCGCTGAGGAGGATGGGCAGGTTGGTGGACTCGTGGCTTGAGGCATTCCCCATGCCGGCGCCGAAGACGCTGATGGTGTGGTCGAGGAGTCGGGAACTGCCGTCGCGAGCGTCCTTCATCCGGCCGATGAAGCGCCCCCATTCCAGCAGGAGATCGCGCTCGAGGATGGCGAGTTGGGCGAGCTTGCCCTGGTCTTGGCCGTGGTGGCTGAGGTCGTGGTAGGCGTAGCTGGTGCCGGGCTTCGAGGGGGTCTTGCTGGTGCCGACGGAGTAGAGGGTGACGATGCGGGTGAGATCGGTCTGGATGGCGAGGCGGGCGACTTCGAGCATGAGGCCGAAGCGGGTGGTGTCCTCCCCCGAACCGGGATCTTTCATGATGGGCACGCCGGGCTTGGGTTTGGGTTGCTTCGCGAAGTTTTCCGAGCGCACCATGCGCTGTTCGAGTTCGCGGACGCTGGTGAAGTATTGGTCGAGCTTGTCGCGGTCGCCGGCGCCGACATCCTTCTGGAGTCGCTTGGCTTCTGCGGCGACGCGATCGAGGATGGAGCGGCCCTCCTGGACGCGGGCGACTTCTTCGGCGACTTCGGCGGGTGTGCCGTCGATGAAGAGTTTGGCGAAGGCGCGGGCGGGGCTTGTTTCCGGCGGGATGGCCACGCCGCTGCGGGTGTAGCTGCAGCTGAAGGCGCCGCTGGTGGAGAAATTGAGGGAGGGGTAGCGGGTGTCGCGCCCGAGTTGATCGGCGGCGAGCTGGTCGAGGGAGACGGTGTTTTTGAACGAGGGGGAGCCGGGATGCGGGGCGCCGGTGAAGAAGGATTTGTCGGAGGAATGTCCGTCGCGCACCTCGGGGTGGTTGAGGCCGGAGATGACGGTGAATTCGTTGCGGTGCGGCTGGAGGCCCTCGAGATAAGGGGTCGCAATGTAATTGGCTCCCGCTTCTTTCGGAAACAAGTTCGGCGCGTGGAAGCTGAAGTAGTTCAGGATGCCGATGAAGCGCATCGGCGGCTTCGGGTCCTCCGCAAACGCAGCGGACATGGCATCGAGCCAAGGTAGCGCGAGCGTGATGCCGGTGCCTTTGAGCATCGCACGGCGGGAAAGGGAGCGCTGGGTCGTGAAGGTGACGTTTTTCATGTTGGCTGCTTGATTGGGTTGCTTGGGAGTGAGGCATGGCTCTGGATCACTTCATGCGGGAGTGTGCGCGGGCCGAAATCGTTGGACGCGGCGCGCTGCCCGATGGCGTCCGCCCCTTCGCGGCCGACAAACTGGATCTGAGCGCCGGTGACGTGCGTGATGGGTTTTTTGGCGGGTGGGCGGAACGCGGTCACGGAGGAGGGGGAGCGAGAAGGCGGCTTCGGCGGGGTTCACTGTATGAGCAGCCAGCCGACGAGATCGTTGAAGGATCTGGGCTCGATCATTTGGCCAAAGGCCGGAGGCATGAGTGACTGCGGCAGCTCGGCGTCCTCGGCGATGTCACCCTTGGCGATGCGCTGCTCCGTGCCGGCGGCATCGACGAGCAGGGTGGTCTGGCCGACCTCTCCGCGGATGAAGCCGGTGGCGGTGGAGCCGTCCCGCAGTTTCAGGGAGTGGAGGCGGAAGTGAGTGTCCACGTTGCGGTTCGGATCGAGGATGTCCTCCATGAGCCGGTCCGGCCCGCGGCTGCCGATGCCGTCGAGTTGGGGACCGATGAGCCCGCCCTGGCCCTTGATTTGGTGGCAGGCGGCGCAGTGGGTCTTGAAAACTGTCCCACCTTGTCCGGGATCGGGCTTGGAGGAGGCGAAGGTGGCCGTGCGGCTCTTGATCAGGGCATCGATCTCGGGTTGGGGCGCGGCCTTGGCCGGGGAGGCGCTCTTGGGCAGGTAAGGGGCGAGGCGGTCGCGCAGACCGACCGGGGCGGTCGTGCGGAGGAGGGCCGCCAGCGTCTGCAAGTGGCTGGTCCGCAGTCCGGCGGAGCGGAAGGTGGAGGGATCGAGGGCCTTGTGGTCGAAGCGACCCGCTCCGAGCCAGGCGTAGGCACCGCCCTCGTCCCCGTCGACGATTTCGAGGGTCACGGTTTGTTCCTTGAGATCGCGGAGATCCCAATCGATGCGACCAGCGATGTCACTGCGCGGCGGGAAAGCCTGCCGCACCGTGCGACCGCCCGACACGAGCCGGACAAGGTTTTTTTCATGAGCGGGGCTGCCGGGCGCGCCACGGTGCCCGCAGAGCCAGAAGGAGAGCGTTTCCGGTGCGGGAAACGCCCGGCTGCGGAGGATGCCGGTGAGTTTCTCGGTTCCGCCCCGGCTGCGGTCGAGGCTGCTGAGAACGGGAATCCCGGTGCCGTCGGCACTTTTGCGCTCTTCCTGGCACCAGGGGCTGGCTCCGGCGGAGGATCCGGGGTGGGGAAACTCCTGCCAGTTGGGCTCGGAGCGCCCGGTCTCGGCGAGCAGGGCTTCGGTGAGGGTGGTGGCCCAGGCGAGCAGGCTGGCGGGGGTCTTGAGACCGCGCTCCATGAGACCGTTGTTCAGGGCGGTGATCGCGGCCACTTGTTCGGCCTGGGGGCTTTCGGAGTTCGCGCTTCGGGCTTGGATGACCGATTCGAGGAGATCGGGAGCGCCATACCGTGCCAGGTGCGTAAGCCGCCCGGTTTCCGGGGCCGGACTTTCGTTCCAGTGCTGGAACACGAACGCCGCCGCTTCGGCCGTGGGCACCGCGGTGGCGATGGAGAGGGCCGTGGCGATGTCGGCGGGGGTGGAGAGTGCGGCGAAAGCACCGTCGAGCTTGAGGTGTTCGCGCAGGGAGATGCGGAGTTGGTGCTGCAACTGGGCGTCGGCTGGGTCCACGCTCTGCAGGGCTGCCAAGAGGAGCGGGGTGGCCGCGGCCTCGGGGTGATCGGCAAACCACGCGGCGGCATCGCGCCGCACAAAGGGATCCGCGGCGCGGAGGTCGGCCAGGTGGCGGGTCTCGGGCGCGGGCGGCGCGGGTCGGGGGTTTTTCGCTGCGCCGGTTTTCACGACGCGCCAGATGCGGCCGCGTTCCCGGTCGCGTCCGGGGTGGTCCAGGGGCACCTCATAGTGGCCGATGATGCGGTTGTAGAAATCGGCGACGTAGAGGGCGTTGTTCGGTCCGAGTTGGAGATCGACCGGGCGGAACCATGGATCCTCGCTGGTGATGAAGTCGGGTTTCTCCCGGGCCTGGGGCGTGGTGCCGGTGAAGGTGAGGTGGTCGAGATTGAGCCGCGAGTTCACGCAGTTGCCGAGGAACATGTGGTCGTCCCACTCGGGACCCCACACACCGCCGTCCACGTAGGCCACGCCGCACAAGCCGGTGCTGCCGTGCCCGTGCTTGCAGATCACGGGCGCGTGGCCGAGGGGATCTTGGGACTGCCGGAAGCTGGGGTAGGAGCCGCCGGGGAGGTGCTGGGTGATCGGGTTGCTGTGGCAGTCGGCGCTGTAGAGGTTGCCCCGCCGATCCCAGCAGAGGCCGAACGGGTTTGTCTGGCCCCAGGACCACGGCTCGATCCGCGAGCCATCCGGACGGAAGCGGAAGACATTGCCGCTGTGGAGGTCGAGTGTGGAGCCGTCCTTCGCCTTGAAGTGGGAGGTGTTGTTGAAGCCGTGGGTGGCATAGATCCAGCCGTCCCCGCCGAGGCGGAAGCTGCTGCACATGCCGTGGGTGTCCCTCTCGTAGCCGAGCGGCCCGAAAAGCACCTCGCGCAGGTTGCACCTACCGTCGCCGTCGGTGTCGGCGAAATACCAGATGTTCGGAATGCTCCAGGCAATGCATCCGCCCTTGTGCTCCGGCTTGTGCCAGGGCAGCACGCCGGTGGGGATGTTGAGCCCGTCGGCGAAGTCGGTCACCTTGTCGGCCTTTCCGTCGCCGTTGGTGTCCTCGAGGATCTTGATGGCATCGCGGCTGTCCTTGACGCGGGAACCCTGCGGATCCGCCCAGCGATCCTTGGCTGCGGCGTAGGGATACTCGACGGTGCTGCTGACCCAGAGGCGGCCCCGGTCGTCGAAGGCGAGGTTGATCGGTTTGTTGATCATCGGCTCGCTGGCAAAGAGCTGCACGGTGAAGCCCTCCGGCACGCGGAGGCGGGTGCGTTCCTCTTCCGGCGGGAGCGGATCGGTCTCGCGAACGAGGCGCAGTTGGCGTTCCCGATCCGCCGGGGCGGCGACTGTCTTCGGCTGCGCCTCGCGCCATTCGGCCTCGCTCACGGCCTTCTTTTCGTGGAGGTGCACGAAGGTCCCCTTCTTGTTGCCGACGACGACGTCCGGGAGTTGGTCGCCGTTCACATCCGCGGCGAGGACCTGGGTGCCGACGCCGGAATCGTCGTCGATGCGGTGCGGGATGAACTTGACCTCCTTGCCCTGGCGGGTGAGCTGGAACCAGTAAAGCACCGCGGGCGCGTTCGGCTCCGGATCGCCGACGGGGCCGTGGGCCCAGAACCGTTTCCCGGTGAGGACGTCCTTGAGGCCGTCGCCGTCGATGTCCGCGAGATCGATGGCATGAAGCTGGGAGAAGACGAGGCCGTAGGGGTTGAGCTCCGGCTTGTCGCCCATGATGAGATGCTTGGTGAAGGTGATCGTCCCGCCCTCGCGCACCTGCTCCCACCAGGCGAGTCCGTAACCGTGCGCCGCAAGGCTGCCGACGACGTCGTTCAGGCCGTCGGCGTTGACATCGTAAGCGTAAAACTGGGCGCCGTTGCCAAACGGGGCCGGGTGGTTTTTCCACACCGGATCACCCGCCAGAGACGCGGGCTGTTCCCAAACGCCGCCGGCCTCGATCAGGTCGGGACGGCCGTCGCCGGTGACATCGCCCACGCCGAGTCCGTGGGTGAAGCGGGTCCATTTCCCGAGTCGGGTGAAGGGGTGAAAGGTCCACGGTTTCGCCGGATCGGCCGGGTCGGGCGTGGCGTAGCCGAAATTTCCGCCGTGGTTGCACACGAGCTCCGGCCGACCGTCGCCGGTGAGGTCGGCCAGAGTGGGCGATTCGTTGTCCACCTGGGGGAAGACGACGTGCGCCTTCCAGGCTCCGGGCTTGCCCTGCGGATTTTCATACCAAGAAGCCTGTTGCCCTGGCAGACCCCACGCCAGCACGTCCGCCCATCCGTCGGCGTTGAAGTGGTGCACGAAGGAGAAAAAGCTGTCCGAGTAGCTGTTTTTCGATCCGAGCGACCCCTCGAAGCCGGGGATGACCTGCTCCGAGCCATCGGCACCGGCTTTTTTGAAGGTCTGCGCGGCCGGGCGGATCTCGTGGCGGGTCTTGAAATCCGGCCCCGCATACCAGAACGGACCGGAGACGACGTCCATCTTGCCGTCGCGGTTGAAATCTGCGACATGCGCGCCCTCGCTCCAGAAATGCGGGCTGAGGTGCAGCTTGCGGAAGGTGTGCAGGAAACGTTCTTCCGCACCGGCGAGGGCAGCGGCCCCGAGGAGGAAGGCGGTCAGCAGGATGGATTTCATGGGGTTCCCGGCTCTTGGTTCGGTGACGGTTCGTGGGAGATCAGGGCAGGAAGGCGGCCTCGTTGCTGGAGAGCAGGGCGTGCGCGAGTTGTTCCCAGCGGTTCAGCCGGTCACCGGGTTCGGGTTTGGCCGGTGCCTGGAGAAAGGCCAGCGCGGCGGCGGTCTCCCGCGTTTCGGGGGCACGTCCGTAGGCCAGGGCCCAGGCGTTTCGCAGGCGCTCGGCGTCTTCGGTGGCGGAGGTTTCCAGCCGCTTTGCAAAGGCGCGGCTCATTTCCATCATGAAGGGGCTGTTCAGCACGAACAACTGCTGCTGGGGCACGGTGGTGAAGTTTCGCTGGTCGCTGGTGACGTTCGGCTCGGGAAAATCGAAGAGCGTGAGGGTGGGGTTGGGCGCGTAGCGGCTGATGATGGCGTAGAGCGTGCGCCGGCGGCCGCCGGGACTGTCCGCCTCCATCCCGTTCATGCGGGTGAAGAAATTGAATCCGGCCACCTCCTTGAGCGCGGGCGTGGTTTGGTCGATCGAGGGGCCGCCCACGCGGGGATCGAGCACGCCGGCAATGCTGAGGAGGGAATCGCGCCAGGCCTCGATGTCGAGCCTCCGCGGGGACATGCGCCAGAGCAGGACGTTGCCGGGGTCGCTGGCCAGATTGGCGGCATCCGGGTCGCTGGAAAGCTGGTAGGTGGCCGAGAGCATGATTTCCCGGTGCAGCCACTTGATCGACCAGCCTGCTTCGATAAAGCGCACCGTGAGGGTGTCGAGCAACTCCGGATGGCTCGGCGGGCTGCCGAGTTTCCCGAAGTTGCTCAAGGTGGCCACGATGCCGCGGCCGAAGTGGTAATGCCAGACGCGGTTCACGAAGACGCGGGCGGTCAACGGATTGCGCGGGTCGGCGAGGGCCTCGGCCAGCTCGAGCCGGGTGAAGGGTCTGCCCTCCGCGGTCGGTCCGCCCGGCGGGCGCAGGGCCTGCAGGAAGCCCGGCGGCGCGGGCTCGCCGAGATTCTCGGGATTGCCTCGCACGAAGACCCGCATGGCCTGCCCGCCGCCCTGCACGCTGGGCATGAGCGGTCCGGAGGGCGGTTCCCGGCTCGCGAGGGCATCGACGCCCGCCTGCAGAGCGGCCAGTTCCTTCTTGGCGGAGGCATCCAGCAGGCCGGCGAGATCGGTTTCAGCGATGAAAAAGGGAGCCTTGGGATCCTTCCACAGGGCTTTCAGCACCTGGTCATGCCCGGCGGCGAGGGGGGCGGGTTTTTTGCCATCGGCGGCGGGGGCGGCCTCGCTCGTCGTGAGGGCGGCCAAGGCGGCCAGCGTGAGCTTTTGCAGCGATTCCACCTGCTCTCGCAGCGTCTGATCCGGAACGACGCTGCCCTGTGCCTTCGCCCGGGCCACGGCGGCGCGCAAGCCGACAAGCACCGGAGGGGTTTCAGTCCCTTCGAGGGCGGTGGCCCAGCGGTTCAGGAAGTAAGGGTGCAGACCCTCCTGCCTGGCGAGGGCGGCCTCATCGAGGGGCAGTTTGTGGTGGCGCAGCACCACCACCCGGGTGGCGGTCAGCGCATAGGCGGCGGCGTTTTGCAGCGGCTCGCGCCCCAGCGCGGTGGCCCGCGCCTGGGTCCATTTTTTGACCTTGTCCTTCTCGGCGGCGAGACCTTGCGCCCACTTTCCATGCGCATCCACGATGGCTGGGGCTGCCAGCATCCGCGCGGGCCATTGGGCACCATGATAGGCGGCGGCCAGGGAATAATAATCCCGTGTCGGGATGGGATCGAACTTGTGATCATGGCACCGGGCGCAGGAGACCGTCAGGCCGAGGATGCCGCGGGAGAGCGTGTCCACGCGGTCCTCCAGCTCATCGGCCTTGGCCTTGGCCTCGCCTGCGGCACCTTTGCGGAACTGTGGTCCCACGCCCTGGAAACCGAGGCCCGCGAGCCGCGCCGGATAATCCGTGACCGGCCCCGGGAGGAGATCACCCGCGATTTGCAGCCGGATGAAGTCGTCGTAGGGAAGGTCGTCGTTGAAGGCCTTCACGACCCAGTCGCGATAGCGGAAGGCGGTGGGCGAAGGCGTGAGGAAAGAATTGCCCTGGTCGTCCGCATAGCGGGCCACATCCAGCCAGTAGCGGCCCCAGCGCTCGCCGTAGTGGGGTGAATCGAGGAGGCGGTCCACCACGCGGGCGAAGGCCTCGGGAGAAGCATCTTGTTCAAAGGCCTCGACCTCGGCCGGGGTGGGCGGCAGACCGGTCAGATCCAAGGCGGCGCGGCGGATCAGGTCCCGTGGGGAGGCCGGGCCGACCGGATGGAGCTTGCCGCGGTCCAGCGCGGCCAGGACAAAGGCATCGTGTGGCTTGCGCGGCCAGCGGGGATCGGAGACCGCCGGGGGATCGTGCTTCACGGGGGGCTGGAAAGCCCATTGCCGGCGCTCCGATTCCATATCGATGACCCGTTTCCCGGCCGCCTTGCCCTCGCGGGGGTCCGGGGTGCCAAGGGCCACCCACTGCCCGAGGGTGGCGATCTCGGCGGCGGAGAGCCGCTTCTTTGGCGGCATCTGGAGTTGGGCATCGGTGTGGCGGACCGAGCGGACGAGCAGGCTCTCTTCGGGCTTGCCGGAGACCACCACCAAGCCGCTGTCCCCACCTTTTTGGACGCCTTCACGGGTGTCGAGCAGCAGACCGCCCTTGAGTTTGCCGGCCCGGGCCGCGGCTTCGCTGTGGCACTGGTAACAATGCTCCACCAGCAGCGGCCGCACCTTGGCCTCGAAAAATTCGAGCGCGGACGGGTCGGTTTCGGCCGCTGCGCGGGTGACCATGAACAACGCCAACAGCCAGCCAAATCCCATTCGGTTTCCGGGAGACGTGGAAATCATGCGATCACCTCCTTGACCACTTCTCCGTGAACATCTGTCAGGCGGAAATCGCGGCCGCTGTAGCGGTAGGTCAGCCGTTCATGATCCAGCCCCATGAGGTGCAGCATGGTGGCGTGCAGGTCATGCACGTGGACCGGTTTTTCCACCGCCTTGAAGCCGAACTCATCGGTGGCTCCGTAGGCCAGGCCTCCCTTTACGCCGCCGCCCGTCATCCAGACGCTGAAGCCGTGGTGGTTGTGGTCCCGCCCGTCATTGCCCTGCGTCGTGGGCGTGCGGCCGAACTCACCGCCCCACAGCACCAGGGTCTCCTCCAGCAGACCGCGGCTTTTCAGGTCGGCCAGGAGCGCGGCGATCGGGCGGTCCACCACGGCGGCATGGTTGCGGTGGGACTCGCTGTTGCGGCCGTGATGATCCCAAGGCTGGCTTTTGCCGCAGTAGATCTGCACCACGCGCACTCCGCGCTCGACGAGACGACGCGCCAGCAGGCAGTTTCGTCCAAAGGTCGAGCGCTTGAACCCGCCATCCACGCTGCCGGCCACCAGATCCGCCTCCGGGCCGGTCAGACCGTAGTCTGCAAGAGTGGCGGCGGATTCCGCGCCGGTATCGAAGGCCTCTGCCGCGGCGTCTCCCATGTGGAACGCCATCTCCAGGGATTCAATCCGCGCGTTCAGGGCGTTTTCCGCGCCCCGGCGCTCCACATGCAGGGCATTGAGTTGCTGCAGAAAGTCGAGTTCGCGGCGCTGGCTCGACGCTGAAAGCTCGGTGTTTCGGAGGTAGGGCATGACCTCGCGGGGATTGTAGCCCGGCGGCAGCGCCACCTGGCATCCCTGGTAGATGCCCGGGAGGAAGCGGCTGCTCCAGTTCGATGGGCCATTCACCGGCTGGCCCGGCTCACCCAGCACCACGAATCCCGGCAGGTTCTCGTTCTCGCTGCCCAGGCCATAGAGCAGCCACGAGCCGTAGGAGGGTCGGTTCGGCTGGATGCTGCCGGTGAACATCATCCAGTTCGAGGATTCGTGCACCGGCACGTCGGTGTGCATCGAGCGGATCACGCAGAGGTCGTCCGCGTGCCTGGCCACATGGGGGAAGAGCGAGCTGATCTCGAGGCCGGAGCGGCCATGCCTGGAAAACGGAAATGGAGAGGGCATCAGGCCCCCGGTGCGGTTCTCCGTGGTCAGCTTGGCGGTGCTCTCCGGTCGTTGTCCCGCGTATTTCGCCAGCGCGGGCTTGGGGTCAAAGGTGTCCACCTGCGAGGGGGCACCGTTCATCCATAGGTGGATCACGTGCTTGGCCCGGGGGGCGAAATGCGGCTGTCTCAGGGCCAGGGGACCGGAGCCGGGCATCTCCGCCCCGGAGGCCCGTCCTCCCAGCGCGGCCGCCATGCCCAGCAGACCCATCCCGTTGAAACTCTTCGCTAGCATCGCCCGGCGGCAAAACCGCGCCGCGTTCCTTTCGAAAAAGCCGGGCGCGGAGGCCTGCTCGAGCAGGTGCTTCCAGAGATCGTCAATTTGCGGAGGGATCGTTTTCATGGCGGGCCTACTTGTGGGTGAATATGCGGCTCTGGATCACCTCGTGGAGGAGGGTGCGCAGTCCATACTTTCCGGGGGCGGCCCGTTGCACGATGGCCTCAATGACCTCGCGGTCGGCGAACTGGATCGGCGCGCCGGTGAGGTGGACAATGAGTTTCTCGGTGACGCAGCGGGCGAGCTGTTGTGGATCGGCGAGGACGATCTGCTTGAACTCATCCACGTCCTTGAAGGCGCGGCCATCGGCCATGGCAAAGCTCGGGTCCACTGGCTTGCCCTGGGTGTAATAGCGGACGTCGGTGCCGGGAATGGTGACGACCTTGTCCTTGGCGCTGTCCGGGATGGCGCGGTAAACGGTGCGCCAGCGGCCGGTGACATCGTAGTTCTCGAGGGCAAAGCCGGGCGGATCGAGCTTGGCATGGCAGCCGGCGCAGGCGGCTTGGTTGCGGTGCTTGTCGAGCTGCTCGCGGATGGTCGTCGCCCCGCGGATGTCGGGTTCGATGGCGGGCACGTTCTTCGGCGGCGGGTCGGGCGGCGTGCCGAGGATTCGGTCGAGGACGTAGGCGCCGCGCACCACGGGCGAGGTGGTGGTGCCGTTGGCGGAGACTTTCAACACCGCGCCCTGGGTGAGAAAGCCGCCACGGCGGGAATCAGCCGCGAGGTTGACTTTGCGGACCTGTTCGCCCTTCACCCCGGGGATGCCGTAATGCTCGGCGAGGCGTTCGTTGAGCATGGCGAAATCGCTGTGCACGATGTTGCGGACGCCGAGGTTCTGGGAGAGCATTTCCTCAAAAAACCGCTCCGTCTCGGCTACCATGGATTGCTGGAGGTATTGCTCGAACTCGGGGTAGAGCTTGGTGTCGGGCTGGGTGAAGTCGATGTCGCGCAGGTTCAGCCAGCTGCCGAGAAAATTCTGCGTGAAGCGTTTCGCCATCGGAGAACCCAACAGGCGTTCGGTCTGGGCGCGGACCACGGCTGGATCGCGCAGTTTTTTTTGCGCGGCGAGGGCGGTGAGCTCCTCGTCCGGCGCGGTGCCCCAGAGGCCGTAGCTGAGGCGGGCGGCGAGCGCGTGATCCTCGAGCGGTCCGGGCTTTTCCTGAAGAAACAGGAAGTGCGGCGAGCAAAGCGCCATCTTGTAGGCGGCGCGCAGGGCCTCGTCAAAGCGGCGTCCCTTGGCCATCTGCTCCTTCACGAGTGCGAGAGGCTCGTTGATTTCGTCCTCGCTCACGGGACGGCGGAAGACCTTCGGCAGGAAGGCCGCGAGGAGGCGGCGGGCATCCGCCTCGGGTTGGGTGGAGACCACGCGGAGGTTTTTGCCCGGCGTTTTGGGATCGGCGGGCTGCAGCGGCAGATCGCCGTAGAGCAGGCGATGCCCCAGCGGAGGCCATTCCTCCTGCAGCGGTCCCTCGATCTCGACCCATTCGATGACCGCGCAGATGCCGGCGACCATGGCGCGTTCGTCTGGCAGCTCCGGGACGGTGCGGTAAGGGGAGAGCCAGAGCGTTTTGCCGCGCGGCACACGGGCCTCGTAGGTGAACTCGCGGAACTCCGTGGGGCTCATCTCGAAGTAGGTATTGCCAAAGGTCAGGCCGGTGCGCGGCCAGTCGGCGAGAGCGACCTTGAGGATGATGTGGCGGTCGGGGCGCGTGGCGTGGCTCGGATGGGCGTTGGGGCCAGACTTGTCGATCATCCCCTTGGCGCGGATGCGGAAGCGGTAGCGCGCATCCGGCACCGGCGGGGACCAGGCACCGAGTTCGCCATGCGGGCCGTTCCCCCCATTCCAGCGGATCGCGAGCAGTCCTTCGGGGGAATGCGCCCACTGGTTGTGTTGGAAGCCCGGGGACATCCAGTCATGCCAGGTCTCGTTGTAGTCGGTGCGGATCTTCTTCGACTCCGGTCTCGGGCTCGTCACGGTGGACTCCCTGAGGGCGAGGTCGGCGGCCTCCAGGTAGCGCTCGAGGTGGACTGCGGAGAGGTTCAGCGCGGCGCCGATGTTGTCGAACCCGCCCGCAGTGCCGTCCTCCGGAAGAAGATCGCGCAGGGGCGTGTCGATGCCGAGGAGGTCGTGCACCGTGTGGACATACTCGGTGCGGTTGAGCCGCCGGTAAACGACGCGGCCCTCGGTCTGCTGCTTCCTTCGGCTGTGGCCGTGCAGTTCATCGCCCAGGGTCTTCAAAAAGGCCCGGCTCAATTGTGCGGCGGGCCGTTCTCTTTTCTTCGGCGGCATCTCGCCGCGCTCGACCTTATCGAAGACTTTGGTCCACTGTTGGAGGTTTTCGATGTCGTCCGGCGTCCATTTCAGCGCGGTAAGATCGAGCCCACCCTTTCTCGCATCGGCATCATGGCACTCGGAACAGTGCTGGTCGAACATCGGCTCCAGTTTGCCCCCGAGTTCAGCGGCGGAGGCGTTGAAGCCAAGCGCGACCGTGAGGACGGCAAGGTAGAGCATCTTCATGGCTGGGTTGCGGTTCGGGGTTCAGCCTTGGGCATGGCCCGGGCGAGACGGAAGCCGGTGTCGGGGTAACGCTTGGCCGGATTGGTGGAGGTGTGGACCTTGGAAAGGAGTTTCTCGTGGCTGCCGCACATGCTGCCGCCGCGGATGACGCGCTGGGTCTCGAAAACGGTCGTCTCGATCCATTCCCAGGCGTTCCCGGCTTGGTCGAGGGTGCCGTAGTGGCTGGCGGAGCCCGAGAAACTGCCGACTGGCATGACGTCGTTGAACCCCCGCAGGATACCGCCATTGACTTGTGGAGTGATGTCAGCCAGGAAATTGGCGAGGTTGGGGCCGGGATCGCCGGGTTTGGCGAGTTTCGGCGGGGCATCACTCCGGGTTGGGTAGCTCCAGTAGTTTCCCGCAGGTCCGCCCGCGGTCTCAGGTTGGTGATAGGCGGCCTTGTACCATTCGTTCTCGTTGGGAATCCAGACCTTGGCCCCGGCATCCCGGCTGGCGAGTCCGCCGTTTCGGGAGATCAGGTAGGCGCCGGTCTCGGTGTCGCCTGGACCACCCCCATGATGCAGCCAATTGGCGAAGCGGATCGCGTCGAGAAAGCTCACCTGCATCACCGGTTCCCGCTCGCGCGTTGCTGCGGGAGCATATTGGAAGGCCCCCGGGTTGCCGGTGCGAACGATTTTCTGCCCGGCGTTCCAAAGGGCGCGGGGATCTCCCTTCGCGGCCACCGCCTTCAAGAATTCCGCATATTGGGCGACGGTGATCTCGTGCTTGGTGATCTGGAAGGCATACGCCACTGCGCCATGGCCAGTCTTGTCCGGCGGGTTGCCGGGGTCGCCCACCGTCACCCACTCCACGTCGAGGGCCTGCGCCGACGCAGCCATCGCCAGCAGGGTGAGACCGGTCCTCGCCGGTTCAAGCCATCCCCAGCCGATCATTTCGTCGTCTCCAGGGGTTCGAAGCTCACATCGTCATACCAGCCGTTGACGACCTCCCGGCTCCCGCCGCCCACGGCGAATTGCAGGGTCTGCTTTGGTGCGTCGCCCGCGTTGGTCAGGTAGGTCAGCACCTGCTTCCCGTCGATGAAGGCCGTGATCGTCCTCCCGCGCATTTCGATCACCAGATCATGCCACGCGCCGGTCGTGAGGGTGATCTTCTCCACCTTCGCCGCGCCGATGAATTTGCGGTTCATCTGCTTCGCCTTTTTCATCGCCTCCGCCTCCGGGGAACCTTTCGGATGCAGGTTTTCCTCGTCCCAGGCGGTGATGCTGCCCGGCCGGATGTGGACACCCGCCAAGTGGAAATTGGCCTCCAGGATCGGATTGGGTCCGTTGAAGCCGACCGCCGCCATGCCGCCCTCCTCGAGCTTGAAGCGGAGGCTCGCCCGCACGTCCGTTCCGCTGACTTTTCTGGTGAGTCCCGAGGGATGCAGCTTGCCAAAGGTCTGGCCGCGCAGCTCGCCGTCGTGGATCTGCCACCAGCGGTGCATGTTCTCCGGTCCCGAGACCACCTTCCCATCGGGCAGCCAGCCGTAGGACGCCCAGTGTTTCAAGAAAGCGGTCTCGTCGGAGAAATCCTCTCTCCAGCGAGATGGCGAGGATGGCTCGGGATCAGCGTTGGCGAATCCGACAGTCAGAAGCAAAGCGACAATGGATAGGGATCTCTTCATCGGAATGGGTGGGAAGGATGGGGGAGTGAGAACAAAACTGTGGGTTCAGGTGCCGACAATCTCGTGCAACGGCGTTCCGTGGTCGGTCACGGAACGGGGGCGCCGTGAAGGATCGATGAATTCGGTGCCTGGATCGATTCCCAACAGATGGAACAAGGTGGCGGCGAGGTCCGGCGGGCGAACCGGGCGATCGGCGGGAAACCCTCCGATTTTGTCGCTGGCACCGATGACTTGGCCAGCGGTGCGGGCTCCGGCGAGGGCGACCGAAAAGACGTTGCCCCAGTGGTCGCGTCCTCCGGCGGCGTTGATTTTGGGTGAGCGACCGAATTCGCCCATGACAACGACCAGCGTTTCATCGAGCAGACCGCTGGCGGTGAGGTCCTCAAGGAGAGCGGAGTAGGCCTGATCGAAGCGTGGGCAGAGGACTTCCCGGAGGCGCTTGGCATTGGCGGAATGGGTGTCCCACATGGGGTTGCCATTGTTCATCTCCTCGGCTTCGCGGGCCCAGTTCACCTGAACGAGCCGGGTGCCCGCCTCGACCAGTCGCCGGGCCATGAGAAGGCTTTGACCGAACTTGTGGCGTCCATAGCGATCCCGCACCGCGTCCGGTTCGTGGTCGATTTGAAAGGCGGCGCGGGCCTTTTCTGAATGCAGCAAATCGAAGGCGCGGTGGTGCATCGTGTCGAACTCGGTGGCGACCTCGGTGCCGGCGAAAGCGCTCCGATGAATCTCGAGTTGGTCGAGCAATTGTCTGCGGTGTTCGAGGCGGACGGTGCCCATTCCGGCCTCCGTGCAAAGTCCCTCGATGCGCACCTCCGGGGCGGAGGGATCATACTTCAGCACCTGCGGGTCCCAGCCGGCTCCCATGAAGCCGCCGGTTTGGCAGGGCCAGTCGATGAAGCCGTTGTTGTAGACCAAGCTGGGGAGGATGACGGAAGAGAGTGGGGATTTCGCGCCCGGGAGAAGCGCCCCGGCCACCGCGGCGATGCTGGGCCAGTCCTGAGAGCTCGGCGGAACATTTTCGGCTTTGCTCGGTGGCAAATAGCCGCTGAGCATGAAGGCCCCGCTCGTGGAATGGGCATTGATCTCTGTGGTCATCGAGCGGATGAGCGCGATCTGGTGCATTCTCCTGGCCGTGAGCGGCAGCAATTCGCTGATGTGGACGCCCTTCTGGCTGGTGGGAATCGAGCCGATGGGGCCGCGGATTTCGAGCGGCGCGTCAGGCTTCGGATCGAAGGTGTCGTGTTGGGGCGGTCCCCCGGTCAGGAAGATGAGGAGGCAGGACTTGGCCCGCCCGAAGGACGCAGGGCGCGAGGGCGCTGCGGCCGATGCGGCACCCAGCAGGGCGGGCAGTCCGAGGCCGAAAGCTCCGAGCCCGCCGACCCGAAGCCATTCGCGGCGACGCAGCGAGGGCGGATCGATCTTTCGGCGAGAACGAGGGGAAGGAGGTTGCATCGGTCTGGGGGGATGTCCGGATCCCCTTGGAAAACACGGACGGCGGTTCGAATCTCTTGCTCCATTCTTCGTTCCCTGGGGAGGGCGGGCCGTGGGCCGGAACGAGGGCGATCCTTTTTGAGTCAACGAACCCAGATGCCTCTGCCCGTGCCGCCCTTTGGCGTGGTCTTGGGGTAATCGGGATTGGGGGTCAACTCGATGACCTTGACCAGCTGATCGATGGGCAGGGCGGAATCCGAGTCGCGCGTTCGGACATCGGCGACGCTGACGTTGCGCACCGTGCAGTCGAGGTCGGGAGAGAAGATTTCGGTCCAGCGCGATGGATCCGTGCCGGGCGCGCCTTGGTAAGTCATCGATTTGGGGCCGAGTTCGAGGAGGTGGTAGTCGGCGGGAAGCGGGAAGAGCAGTTTGACGTCGCGCACGGTCAGGCCGTCCGTGTGGGCGTGGACCTGGATGTGGCCGGGGCGGTTGAAGGTGAGTTTTTCAAACAGGATGTTCCGCAGGGTGCCGATGCTGTGGCTGAAGTCATTGGTGCGGCCCAGTTCGAGGTTGGGTTGGTCGTAGAGCTTGAAGTCGCGGATGTCGGTGATCTCGCGCAGGGTGATGTCGTGGATCGGGCAGTCGAGCCTGGATCCGTCGCTGAATTGTTTGACGCCGGGGAGCAAGCGGATGGCGTCGGTGCCCTGTTTCTCCTCGGGAGCTCCGGTGATCCGCTCGATGATGAGATGATGGATGGGGCCAAAGGAGGCGCTGTATTGCTTCCAATCCCAGGCGGTGAGGGAAACGGGATCATCGTGGGAATCGCCGCTGACGTTGCGGATGATGCCCTCACTCGCAGGGCCATCGATATGCACGCCGTCGCGTCCGTGCCGGTCGAGGGTGAGACCATCGACGGTGAAATCGCGGATGTTGCCCAGATGCACCGCGAACGCCTTGCTTTGCCGGATGGCGACGTTTCGCACGGTGACGTTCCGGACGTTGTGCAGCAGCACGACGCCGTGGGTGCCGGGCACGGGATTCTTCTTTGAGGAGTTGCCGCGCGCGTTTCCGTTGAACTCGGCACGAGCGGTGGCCAGCGTGGTCCAGATGCCGCCCTCGATGGTGAGGTTGGCGTCGGGCCTGAGACTATCGGGCACCGGTTTGTCCGCAAAACCGACGATGTGCTCGTTGCGGAGCATGCAGGTGTTGGTGCCGGGTTTGAGACGGATTTCGGCGGTGGGATCGGCGGTGAGCTTGGCTCCGGACTTCAGGACGAGCGGCCCGTCGAGATAATAGGGCTGGTCCCGGGCGGGGATGTGGAGAGTTTTCCATCGGTCGAGCGCGGCTTGCATCGCCTCGGTCCAAATCTCCGCGGTGACGGTGCGGGTTTCCATCGCGCCCGAGGGGGCGGGCCATGCCTCGGTCCAGGTCTCCGCGCGAACGAGGTGCCGGAAGTCGCCCAGCGACGGCGGGTGCCACTCCGGGGACTTGGGATTCGGCACCTTCAGGGGATGGCTGTCGCCGTGGGCCATCATCTCCCGCTCGAGCCGTGCGGTCAGTTCGGCGAGCTTGGCGGCTTGGGCGGGATGGGGGGCCAGGTTGTTCAGCTCGAGCGGGTCCGCGGCGAGATCGAAGAGTTGCGTCTGGTCCACGATCGGATAGCGGATCAGTTTCCATCGGTCGTCGCGGATGGCACGCATGCAGTCGCGGTAGCCGGTGTAGAGGGCGTCGCGAAGCCCTGGCGACTTTCCTTCGATGACGGGCCGCAGCGATCGGCCCTCGATTCCGTCGGGGAGTTTGGCCCCGGCATAATCGGCGAGGGTCGGGAACAGATCCATGAGATAGACCAGGGCTTCGCTCCGTCCGTTGGGGATGCCGGGGCCGGCGATGACGAGAGGCACGTGCATGCCGCCGAACTCGTAAAGATTCTGTTTCCCGAAAAGCCCGTGTTCCCCGAGCGAAATTCCGTTGTCGGCGCTGAAGATGACGAGGGTGTTCTCCCAATCTCCGGCGGTTTTGAGCGCGGCGAAGATGCGTCCGACGTGATGATCCAAAGCGGTGATGCAGGCGGAAACCTCCGCGATCTGCCGTTTCGTGTCCTGGGGCGTGCGCGGCCAGGGGGCGAGCCACTCGTCGCGGACAGTCATCTCTCCGTTGTCGAACGGATGCTGCGGGAGGAAGGCCGGCGAGAGCGGCATTTCGTTCGGATCGTAAAGATCGTGGAAACGCGCCTCGGTTGACCTGGGATCGTGGGGAACCGGAGGTGCGAGGTAGATGTAGAAGGGCCGGGCATCGCGGCGCGCTTCACGGCTCTCCAAGAAGGAGATCGTCCGGTCGGCGAGACGTTGACAGGCGTGGACCCGATCGTTTTCCGGCCCTGTTCCCATGGCGGCATCTTCGATGCAGGTTTGGAAGGCGCGAATTCCTGCCGTGAAGGCGTTGCCGGGCTTGCCCATCGTCCACGTTTCGTAGCCGGCCTCCGCGATGACGCTGGGAAGGAAGGTGTTGCGGTCGCCCGCGTTGGCCATGGCCCCCGGAGCGCCCGGAATGCGTTGCCAGGAGCGGCCGGTGAGCATCATGGTGCGGCTCGGCGTGCAGACCGCCCCGATCATGGAGCCCATCGTGTAACAGCGACGGAAGGTCATGCCGCGCGCCACGAGCGCGTCGAGATTCGGGGTTTGCAAATGCGGGGAACCCAGCGCGTGCAGACCGTCCGGTCGGTGATCGTCGGCATGAATGTGGAGGATGTTCGGTCTGGAAGCCGGCTTTGCCGGGTCGGCGGCGAGCAGCGGCGCGAACAGCAACGCGAGGAGGGCGGCAAACAGTCTCATGGTTCGTCGGTGCGTCCGAATTTCACAAAAGGACACGCTCTCCGGTGGGGACCTCTTGCTCGATTCTTCGCTCCCTGCAGCGATGTTCCTAAAGCCACGCCAATTCAAGACGAACCTTTGAACTGGCCCATCCCACGCCGACCGCTTGCCTCGTGGGCCGACGGGTTCCAAAAGGAAAATCCGCGCCGCCAGTTGATCCACCGCCCCGAGTGCGTAGACAAAGATCATGAAACCCGCCCTTTGCGCCCTGCTGATCGCCACGACGCCCGCTTTTGCTCAAACCCGGGCGCTGCGGGCCGGAGCTGCGGCCGTGGACATCACGCCGACGCAGTTCCCCATGAACATGCCGGGCGGCTTCAGCGCGAACCTGGCGCAGAGGGCGCACGATCCATTCCATGCGCGCGCGCTGGTGCTGGATGACGGACAAACGACGCTGGCGATGGTCGTGGTCGATCAGCTAGGGGCAGGCCCAGATGTGCTGAACGAGGCAAAAGCTCTCGCTGCGGGCAAAACGGGCATGAAACCGGAAAACATGCTCATTTCATCGACACACACCCACAGCGGCCCTTCGTTGAACACGCGCAGTGAGCCGGCAGCGGCCTACTACAAGCAATTCGTCGAGGGCGTGGCCGAATCCATCTCCCAGGCGCATGCGGCGCTGCAATCGGCGGCCGTCGGCGCTGCGGCGCATCCGCTGCCGGACGAGGTATTCAACCGGCGCTGGTTTTTGAAGCCGGGGAAGATGCCGATCAATCCCTTTGGCCGTCTCGACACGGTAAAGATGAATCCCGGCACGAGTCCCGATGTGATCGACAGACCCGCAGGGCCGACCGATCCGGACATCACGATCCTTTCGGTCGAAGACACGAAGCGGAGGCAGATCGCGCTGTTTGCGAACTACTCGCTGCATTACGTCGGAGGAGCGCCCGCAGGCGAGATGTCGGCGGATTACTTTGGTGAATTTGCGCGATTGATGCCCAGTCGGCTGCGCGGAAATGGCAAGATGGTGGCGATGATGTCAAACGGCACGTCGGGAGACATCAACAACATCCCGTTCGGCGTCACGCGTCCTCCAAGGGAGCCTTTTGAGCAGATCCGCATCGTGGCGCAGAAGGCGGCGGACACGGCGTGGCTGGCACACCGCAAAATCGAGCGGCACGAGGCTGGCGCGCGCCTCGGAATGCGGCAGCGCGCGATCACGCTCAAGTATCGTCGCCCTTCGGCCCGGGATGTGGCGGAGGCTCAGGCGGTGCTGGCCGTGAAGGACAAGGAAGCGATCGAAAAGCTGCCGCCCTTGGCGCAAAACTACGCGCGCAACGTGGTGGGCGCGGCGGAGCGAACGGAGGAGACGATCACGGTGATCATCCAGGCGATCCGCGTCGGTGATTTCGCGGTTTGCGGCATTCCGTTCGAGACGTTTGTCGAGATCGGGCTGGATTTGAAAAAGCGCAGTCCCTTTCCGCAGACGATGGTGATTGGGCTGGCGAACGGACGGCACGGCTACCTGCCCACGCCGGCGCAGCACCAGTTGGGCGGCTACGAGACGTGGCTGGGGACGAATGTGGTGCAGGAGGACGAGCGTGATCCTGACCAACAACCTACTGGAGATGCTGGCGGAGCTGAAGACGGCGGAGACGCCCAAATGAGGCACTCGAGGTGGTGCCGATGACCGAAGCGGGATTCAGTGCGCGGCTTTTCCCCTTGGTCGCGCTCCCGCCGGGCGATTTCCCGAGCCTCCCAAGGACCAGCGGCCGAGGCGCCTGTCGCCAGGGCGAGCCACGGAAGAGGAGTCGATGGGGGTCGGACGGCGTGGGCGATTCCGCTACGGGGAGGTGGAAGGAAGTGAATCGGCTTCCGTGGGGAGGAAAGGTCCATTGAATCGGCGGAAATCGGTGAAATCGGCAGATCGGCACCATCAAGCAGGTTGAATGTGTGTCGGGCAGGGAGGGCGTGATAGTGGATGGTCCCGAGACGCTTTCCTAACCTTCGTGTTGCCGCCCAAGTGATTTCGTTCGAAGGGGCATCCGTATGGAAACGGATCGCGCTTTCGCGGAGATTTTTGGGCATCGGCCGGATTGGCTGGCGTTGATCGCGGGTCGGGAGTTTCCCTTGGCCGTTTCCGCGCATCCCAAAGTGTTCAAGCCGAAGGTGGAATGTGACTTGGTGCTGGAATCATCCGGTCTCCTGGAGCCTCACGTGGTTTGTGAGTTTCAGTTCTACCACGATCATTCCATCTTCCCGCGCACCGAGATCGCCCGGCTTTCCCAGTGGCGGCGGATCAATTCCGCGGAGGATTGCCGGAAGCGGGATTACCTGCCGCGCCGAGTCGAAGCCTTTGTCCTCTTCGGGGATCGTGGTCATCTGCCGACGGCAACGGACCCATTCCCGCAAATCCATCACGCGTTTCTCGGGGAGCGACTGGCGGAACTGGAGCAAGAGGTGCCGGATTGTCCCGTCGTTGCCCTGCTGCGGCCGGTCGTGGCGGACTCGGACACGGAAGTGGAAACCAAAGCTCCGCTGGACTACCTTGTTCTGCGCGACCACTCCGCGCTGGAACCGGAAGACCGCCTTTGCTTT
>QQNE01000053.1 GCA_003402735.1 Verrucomicrobiota bacterium | reverse complement strand
CGATTGCCTTCTCGCGGACCACCCCGGTTTCTTCGGATTCGATCTTCTCCGACAGGGCTTGTTTCAAAGCTTCGGAGGCTGCTCGTTGTTGTTCCCTTTCTCGTTGAAGCCGTCGTAGGGCCGTCTTCTGCGCTTCCAAAAGCTGCTGGGCTTCGGCCAGTTCACGCGCTAATCGTTGGGCCTCATCTGCCTTGCGACGGCGTTCGTCTTCGGCTTTGCGTTCCGCTTCCTCCCTTTCGCGTTTTTCGAATTTTTCGACGCTCAAGGCATACGTGTCCGGGAGTTCCGATGCGGCGGCGCGTTTCTCTTCTTCGGGCGTCAGCGCTGGTTCGTCGCCTAGGGTGTAGATCGGCTCGTCGTTGTTGACGATCTCCGGCTCACGATCCGGTTGCAACGGCGCAAAAAAGGACGGCGCGGGTATGCTGATTGGCGCAGCTTGGATCTCCTCAATCGCTGCCAATGAAGGCTGCGGACTGGGCGCCGAAGGGACAGGAATCACGGCCGGACTCAACTTCCGCAGGCGGGTCATGGAATCCGTTGGCGAGCTCGCCGGCGAAAACGCTTCCTCACGGATCTTGTTTTCCTGGATCGGGGACTCGAAGCCGGATGTCTTGTCGACACGGCGCAGTTTCCTTCCGCTGGGACGGGCCAACTCGGCGTCGGGGGACTCTAAGGGAGACATTTCGCTGATGGGGGAGGGGAAATCGCGAGACAGGAAGGCGCTTCTAGACGTTTCTCCTGTCGGTTGCAAGACTCCTTGTCGTCGAATGAAAAAATGTGATGAAGTTTGTCGCCGGTTTCGCTCTTGGAATCGGCTCCGACCAGCTTCCCTTGACTTTTGAGCCCTTCGTTTTCATTCCTAAGGCATGTCGATCCGTGAGAACCTCCCCATCTCCGATCCGGATTGCCGCGTAGAAGCTCCCCCAAGCTGGATGGATCCTCGGGAACCAGACTGGGGGTTTGACGTTCCCGCCGGCAATCCCACCGCGCTTTTGTTGGTCGACGAACAGCATCACGTTCCGTCCCGCACCCTCACGAACCGGATCGTCCGGAGGCTCTTGACGCCGGAGGCCGTGGCGAGGTTTCGCGAGGTGGAGTTCGAGTTCGACGCCGCTTCCCGCCGGTTCTGTCTCCACGATTTGACGGTTTGGCGCCGGGAACCCGGGGGCGGGTGGGAATCGCAGTCCTTGACGGAGTCGATCCGGTTGCAACTCCGTCCCCCGCAGGATGGATCGGGGCGCTGGACCGTGGTGGCCGAGGTCGATTTCCTCGAAGTGGGGGATGCCCTCGATCTCACCTGGTCCTTGCCGCCATTGGCCGCGATTGCCAAACGCTCGTTTGCTTGCCTGCACGCCTTTTTCTGGAAAGTCCCCTGCGGCGTCACCCATTTCACGATCCACGATGACCCGATCGCGCCGGTCCGGTTTCGCATGGATTGTCCCGACGGAATCGCCCGGCCCGATGAGAATTCCGTGCCCGGTCTCCATCACTGGAAGCAGGAACGGCCGCCGATCACGCGTCTCGAGGCCGATGCCCCTCCCGGTGTCTGGAATTTCCCGGTGTTGGAAGTCTCCGGCTGGAGGGACTGGAAGGAGGTGGCCGCATGGACGCATCAGATTTGGGGGCCGGCCCTGTCCGCGCCTTCCCTCTCGTTTGGGCCGCACGGTCGCCCCCTGCCGACCTCGGTTCCGGAACTGGTCCGCCTGGTGCAGGATGACATCGGGGATGAGGAGGATGGCCCGGCCAACTGGCTCACCGTTGCTCCCAAGGATCCGCAGAGCGTGCTCCGGGATGGTCAGGGGGACGCAGCATCCAAGGCGGTCCTGCTCACGGTTTTGTTGCGCCAGGCGGAGGTGAAAGCCTGGCCCTTGCTGGTGAATCTGGATTGGCGGGACAAACTGCAATCTCTCCTGCCCACGCCCGGAGCCTTCAATCACGTCATCGTAACCTTTCAGATCGCTGGAAAACGCCATTTCGTGGACCCGACGGAACGGAGCCGGCCGGGACCGCTCGAAAGCTGGACCGCTCCCGCGTTCGGCTGCGGATTGGAAGTGGATCCCAACGCTTCCGGGCTGATTTCCCTGCCAGCCCCAAACGGTTCGGAGTGGATCCTGACCGAGACCTTTCGCCTCGCCGAGGGAGTGGTCGAGCAGAAACTGCGGGCCACCGATGAGTTTGCGGAGGAAATCCGGGAGACCGTCCACGACAAGGGGCGGCAGGCCTTTCTCACGGCGCAGATCGAGGCGCTGCAAACGCAGTTTCCCACGCTCCGGCCGACTTCTCTGGTTCTCAAGGAGGATGGGACGGCGGACGCCGTCGAGCTGCAGGGATCTTACGACTTGCCGGAAGCGGGCCCGGCTGGGGAATTCCGGCATCGTGCCTACGGATTGATTGGGGTGGTCGAATGCGAAAGGACGCCCGGCCCGCGCACAGTGGCCCGGGCTTTGCGGCATCCGATGCGGGCCCGGCACTCGATCGTGGTGGAACATCCGGAGATCCGGTCCGCCCGCCCGGAGCGCCGCTCCTTCGATGGACCGGCGTTTCGTTATACCTGTGATCTCACCCGTGAAAAGGGGCGGGCGACCATCGATCACCGATGGGAGACCACCGCGGATCGGGTGGAGGGCTCGGACTGGACGGAATATTGTCGGAAGGTCGCCGACATTTTCGAGCGGTTGGAGACCGTGATTTCCCTGTGTCCCTCTCCGAGTTTGTCGGTTCCCGTTGGTTCCATCGCATGGGTCTCCGCTCTCGTTCTCGGCGTTTTGGTAGGGGGCGCGATCTTTACAAAAGTGTTAGGCTTCCGCACCCAGTCCGCTCAGGATCCGCCGCCGGCGGAGGTGCAGGCGGAAGTGGAGAAGGCGCTGGAAGCCGCCACCCAAGGCGATTTGACCTCTGCGGAACCGCTTTTGGAGAAGCGTCAGGAGCAGTTTCAGGAGAACCCGGCGTTTCAATTCATCCGGGCTGAAGTTGCCTTGCGGATGGGTCAGTTCGATCGCGCCCGGGAAGCTTTGGCGCGGGCCAAAGCGCTCGACCCGGCCAACGTCAACAACGAGGTGCTCACCGCCGCGTTGCGCCGGGCGGAAGGAGATGATTCCAGCGCCAAGGAAATCCTCACCGAGACCATCGAACGAAATCCCAATGATCCCCGCCCCCAACGCGAACTCGCACTGACGTTGACCCAGAAAGGCGATGTCAAAGGCGCGATGGAGGCCTGGGTCCGGGTGCTGCAACTCGTCCCGGGCGATGCCAACGCGCTTCGTCAATATGCCGTGCTTCTCTGGCAAAGCGGCGAGAAGGAGCGTGCGGACTCGATCATCCGCCAGGCTCTCACCTCGCAAAACACTCCGAACGCCGAAGTGGAGGCGGCCGCCGCCGATTACTACACGTTGACCGGGCGACGCGCGGAAGCGTTGCAGCGTCTCGAAAAAGCCGCCACCCTCGATCCCGAGGACCGGACCCGTGATTTCGCGCTGGCTTCGGGCCACCTCCGGATGGGGCGGGCCCGGGAGGCGGCCGATCTGGCTTCTCAGTTGACCCGGGATTTCCCGACGGATGTCCGAGCCTGGCAAGTGCTGGCCGTGGCGAAGTCGATCCTGGGGGATGGTCCCAGCGCGGAGGCTGCGTATCGGGAATGGATGCGTCTCGCTCCTCAGGACCCCAAGGGGCCGGCCAATTTTGGTTACTTCCTGCACCAGTCCGGTCGCAACGAGGAGGCTCGCGATCTCCTGGCCCAGGCCTCCACAAAATTTCCCCGGGAGGGGATGATCTGGCTCAATTATGCCTCAGTGCTCGAGGCCCTGGGGGATGCCTCGGGAGGCAAAAATGCCCGCGAACAAGCTTCCAATCTTCTGACCGCGGAGGAGAAGCAGTTGTTGATTCGTTGACGGACCTCAACCCGCTTCTCCCATGGAACTCGCCGCAAGGCCTTTCCTGCAATCCGAGCGGAACGCAGCAGGAATGCCATGGGACAAGCCGCAGCACGCAGAGCTTGAGGACACCGCCCCCCCAACAGTCAACCTGCTTGATAGTGCCGGTCTGCACCGAGTCCCCCACAGTCAACCTGCTTGATAGTGTCGGTGCGCACCGAGCCCCCCACAGTCAAGCAGGTTGATTGATTCCTCGATTGATGGCGCAATCGAGGTTCCTTTCGAGCCCACTCGCCTATTGCTTTTTGGCGTGGACGTTAGCGATCCCGGGCGCACCGGAAGCCGACGTCGTTGGTCGCGGTGTCGGTCGCGGCCTCGTTGCGGGTCGAGACGCGAAACTCCAGAATCGGTGGCGCGCCCGGACGCGGCGACGGACCGTAGCTGCGGTGGATCCGCCAACTGGCTCCGCGCATCACATGTAGGTCGCTTCCACTTTGGGTTCCGCTCGCGGCAGGCGGGCCCTGCGGATTGCGCCGTTCGCTCTGGGCATAAAAATCCGCCCCAAAAAAATCCTGACAGAGTTCCCAGACATTTCCGGTCATGTCGAAAAGGCCGTAGCCATTGGGCCGGTAACTCTTCACCGGGGCGAGGCCCGCATGGCCGTCCGTTCCCAGGTCTTTGTAGGGAAAATATCCCTGCCAAATGTTGCAACGCCACTCGGACGGCTGGCTTCCTTCCTCCGCCGGCAGCGGTTCGTTCCCCCACTCATACTTGCATCCTTCCAGCCCGCCGCGGGCCGCATACTCCCATTCCGCTTCGGTCGGCAACCGTTTTCCCGCCCACTTCGCGTAGGCGGCGGCGTCGTCCCAGGTCACGCAAACCACGGGATGATTTTCCCGGCCCTCGAGGCTGGTGCCCGCGCCGCCCGGTTGGCGCCAGTTGGCCTCGAAATCCATGCGCCACCACACCGGTTGATCCAGCGGCACCGGTCCTTCTGTCTTCTGAAACAGAATGCTCCCGAACTTCGCGCCATTCTTCGGACGCTGCGCCTCCGGGATGCCAGCCAGTTCGGCCGCGCTCAGGGGCCGCTCCGCCACCGTCACATACCCGGTGGCTTCGACGAATTTGCGGAACTGCGCATTCGTCACCTCGGTTTCATCGAGATAAAAGCCGCTCAGCTCAATCTCGTGCGCCGGTTGCTCGTTCGGCATCCCGCTGTAGGAGCCCATCAGGAACGAGCCCCCGGGAATCCAGACCATCCCCGCAATTGACGGTGGCGCGGTCTCGGTCTCCGCTGAGGACGGGGCAGGCTCGTTTTTGCTGCAACCAATCAGACCGGTGAGGAACACCGCCAGGGCGAGGAGGGCCCGGCTAGGGGCAAGAGCTGAGGGATGAGAGTTGATGGGTTGAAATATTGGCGGAAGATCCACGAATCATCAACCCGCAATCATCAAGTCTCCGTTCTCAACCCGTCCCTGGCGTTACCCGGTTCCGCCCCTGCATCGACCTCCACGAGGGGAAGGTGAAACAGATTGTCGGTGGCAGTCTGCGGGATGACGGAGCCGGTCTGCGCACCAATTTCGAATCGGACCGATCCGCCGCCGAGTTCGCTTTGCTTTACCGGACCGATGGCTTGACGGGTGGTCATGTCATCCAACTCGGGCCCGGGAATGACACGGCGGCGCGGGCCGCGTTGCAGGCGTATCCGGGCGGTTTGCAGATCGGCGGTGGCATCGGTCCCGGCAACGCGCCGGAATGGCTCGAGGCGGGTGCCTCCCACGTCATCGTCACCAGCCATCTTTTTGAGGGACCGGCTTTCCGCCTCGATCGCCTGCAAGAACTCTCAGCTCTCATCGGCAAGACCCGTCTCGTTGTGGATTTGAGTTGTCGTCGCATCCCGGGCGGTGGGTGGGCGGTGGCCACCAACCGTTGGCAAACCATCACCGGGTATCACCTCAGCCCCCGACACCTCGATGAAGTCGCCCGGCATTGTGAGGAACTGCTGATTCACGCCGCCGATGTGGAAGGTCAGTGCCAAGGGATCGACGAGGACCTCGTCCGCTTTCTCGGGGAATGGGGCGGTTGTCCGATCACCTACGCCGGTGGTGCCCGGAGCCTCGAGGACTTGCGCCTGGTGGAAACGCTGAGTGGCGGTCGGGTCGATCTCACGATCGGGAGCGCCCTGGACCTCTTCGGGGGTAGCGGCGTGAGTTACGCCGAATGCGTGGCCTGGAACCGCGGGGAACGGTGAGCGGATGGGCCGGGTCAAGCCATCATGCTTTGCATGACCTGCACGGCGTCATAGACGGGGAGGGACCAGACCGTGGCCTCTCCCTCCTCGTAAGCGTTGCGCCAGGCATCGTAGGCAGCTTCCCAGTCGTTCAACTCGACGTGTTCCGCAATCATCGGGCCGACGCTGACAGCCAGTGCTTCCTCCGTGAAGGGCATCAGTTGAATGCCTTCGGAGGGGTCGCCCAGTCCCTCGGGATCCGGGAAACTCACGCCATCGATGCGGACGTGAACCACCGCGCCGAACGGATCGTCATCCACGTGACAAACTGTCGCGATGGCTCCGGTATCGAGCCCGGGCAGCAGATAGACTTGGCCTGGAAGAAAATGCATGATGAACCTCAGGGGGTGGGGGAGGCCGTGGCGCGCCGGATATCCCACCGACCATGTTTCCCCTGGTGTTCTACCATTTCCAGGGCCGGGCGGTTGGCAAACCCGGATTGCACTTCCCTGGCTTTTTCCACAACCAGGGATCCGCCATGGGCGTGCAGGAGATAGCGAAGGCGGAGGGGCTGATCCCGCGTGATGTTGAATCCCTCGTCCATGCAGAACGATGCGCCCATCCAGCCGTCCTCCCGGACGTGCCACTTTGATGGAAATCGCGGGTTGGACGGGTGATCGAAGTAGGTGATTCCCTCGGTCTTTCCCGACGGCGCCACCGGGCCGCTGTAGTCCACCCAGGCCGCGGGTTGTCCAAAAATGGCCGGTTCATGAGTTTGTCCTTCGCTGTTCGTTAGCAGCCCCCCACCGAAGGTTTCGGAAATCGTCTTCGCCACCCGGACCGCGAGAAAGCCGAAGTTGGTCTTTCCCAGCTTGATCTCCGGGAGATCGCCACCGGGCCGGAACAGAGACTGCAATTCCAGGGTGAACTCCCCTTCCGCCATCGGCCGCATCACGCTGATCAAATCCTGTTGCAACACCTCGCGTCCGTCCGGGCCAACCCAACCCAACTGCACCGCCATGGCGGATTCCTCGTCGCCGTCCTGGTAGCAAAACCAGGTCTTTTGCCGGATCGAGGTCCCCTTGCCGTCCGCCCAGAACGTCAATCCTCCGACGTCGTGATGCGCAAACCAGATGGATCGGTGGTGGTCGTGGCCGGCGTCCCCAGGATGTCCCATCCGCGTCAACGACGAGCCGGATGGACCGTTGCATGGGTAAAAAAAGGGGCGCGGCGCGTCGGCCCCGAAGTGCCACCGGGTTTTTTCCGTTTCCCCGGCCAGGAAAGAGACTTGGTGATGGGGCAACGGTTCCGAGCGGACTCGGGGCACGCGGTGTTCTTCACCTGCAAGAAGGCTGGTCGCGAGCAGCCAGCCGAGCACGGAAACAAAAAGCGGTCGCATCGGATCAGGCGGTGTCAGCGGGTTGGCTTCGCGTAGAATCGGCCGAGTTGGCCAATGATCTTGCGTCGCATCTCCGTCAGGTCGATCTCCCCAGAAACCCGGTGCACGATCTTGCCTCCGGGAGCAATCAGCAGGCTGTAGGGAACGGATCCATCCCATTGCGGATCGAGGGCCGCCGCCAGAGCATCGGTGCTTTTGCCCGCCCAGATGTAGTTGTTGGTGCGCCGACCTTCGTCCCGCACGGAAACCTCCGCCCGCTTGCCCAGAGCGGCGTGTTCACTCCGCAAAAAGTCCCGCACCGCTTGGATCTGGTCCGGATCATCTTGCGAGATGGTGATGACATCGAAACCGCGTCCCTCAAACTGCCGACTCAAGGTGACCAAGTGAGGAAACTCCTCGACGCAAGGCCCGCACCAAGTGGCCCAGAGATTGACCAGCCGCAGCTTTGGCGTGGCGTTCCCGGCCAGGGCCTTGACCCCGGCTTCATCGATCGGCTCCACCGAGACTTCACGGCTCTTCCAAGCTGCCTCCGCTTCCGTGACAGCGTCCCGTTTGTCGCTCCATTTGGTCGAACACCCGAACGTCCGCGTCGTCTCCACCGGCACAGGACGGCCCGCCATCAGGGCGTCGATGGCGTTCCTGGCATCGTGTTGGGTCGCTCCATCCTCGTATTTGGAATCGTCGATCCGGCCTTGGTAGCGAAGTTTGCGGTCCTTGTCGAAAATGAACACTTGCGGGGTGGCGATCACCCCGAACGCCAAGCTGACGGATTGGGTGTCGCCGTCGTAAAGATAGGGGAAATCAAAGCCCTGCTCGGCGGCGTGCCGCTTCATCTCCTCCAGGGTGTCCCCGTGCACGGCGTAACCGAGTTCATCGATTCGCACCGCTTTCGGATCGTTCGGTGAAATCGCCACCCATTGCACTCCCTTGTCCCGGTAGGCCGTGACCATCTGCTTCACCCGCCCTTCGGCCGCCTGAGCCGTCGGGCAGTGATTGCAGGTGAAGAGCACCACCAAGACCGGACTCGCGGCATATTCGGCCAATCGATGGTTCTTGCCATCGATTCCAGGAAGATCAAAATCCGGCGCCGGCTGCCCGATGGCCAGGACTGATTTTTCCGCGCCGGTCACCGGAAGGCAAAGCGCCAGGAGGCTGGTGGCGCATCGAAGAAAAGCGAGGGGTTTCATGATGGGGTGCTCTGAGTAAACGGCGATGGCGGCGGAGGACGCAACCGGGAATTTGCTGGCGGGATCGTGGATCCCGCCGTTGCCCGCTCAAAACCGGAGCCAAACAATCATCCCGCTTGAATGTTGTTGTGACCGGGCAGGCGGCTCGCGACACGGGCTTGTCGCCATTTGCAAGAAACGGCGCGTCCCGCCGTGTTCGGAATGGACAAAGTCCTTTGATCAGTCGATTTTTGCGTTTCGCCCCGTATCCTTCATGAAGACCCCGTTTTTCCGCTCGGCGGCTCTCTGGCTCGCCTGCGCCGCCACTGCCGTTTCCGCGCCGCAGTATCAGATCCTCTTCAATGGCAAAGACCTCACGGGTTGGAACGGCGTTGCCGGGTTTTGGTCGGTGAAATCCGGATCGATCGTCGGCGAGACCACCCCGGAGAAGCCGACCAAGGGAAACACCTTCCTCGTGTGGCAGGGCGGCGAAGTTGAGAATTTTGAATTTCTCTGCCAGGTCCGCTTTCAGGGCAACAACTCCGGCGTGCAATACCGCAGCAAGCTCGTCGATCCCGCCGGGTCTGTCGTGGCCGGGTATCAGGCGGATCTGCATCCGGCCCAGGCGAATTTCGGCATGCTCTACGGCGAAAAGCTCGGCAAGCGCGGAATCATCGCCAACCGGGGCAAGAAAGTCGTCGTCAATGCCGCCGGAGAGAAAAGCGAGACCGGCACGGTGGGCAACGACGCCAACTTCGTCGACTGGGAATGGAATGAGCTCCGCATCATCGCGGTGGGAAACCGGCTCATTCACCAGATCAACGGGATCACCACGGTCGATGTGACCGATGATCATCCCGAAGCGGTGCGCAAGGGCATCCTGGCTTTGCAATTGCACGCGGGTCCGCCGATGCGGGTGGAGTTCCGCAACCTGCGTCTGCGTCCCCTGAGCGAGTTGCCCGAAATCGGGGACAAACCGGTCTCCGCCGTCGACGCCCCGGCGCCTGCGCCCGGTTCCAATTTGCTGGACCCGCCTCTTCCGTCCTGGATCTGGGCCCAACAATCCGGCCCGGACCAGCAACTCTTTTTCCGCCACACCTTTGAGTCGGTGCAAACGGTGCTCAAGAGTGCCCGGGTCTACGCGACCTGCGACAACCGGCTCAAACTCTACATCAATGGCAAGCTCGCAGGCGAGAGCCCGGACTGGCCTCAGCCGATCGAGAGAGACATCACCGCCCTGATCCAGCCCGGCAAGAACGTCATCGCCGCTGAAGCCCAGAATGCCGGAGGATCGGCGGCGTTTGTCCTCAAGCTGGTCACCGAAAGTCAGCGGGGCGACAAGGTCACGGTGCTCTCCGACGCTTCGTGGAAGTTCAGCCCCACTGAGGTTCCGGGCTGGAAGGGCGCGGCGTTTGATGATTCGGCCTGGGCCACCGGAGACAAGATCAAAGTCATCGGCCCGCTTGGCCTCGCCCCCTGGAACATCCCGGGCCGAGCCGGGTCCCGGGGTTCTGGCAGCGGTCGGGATCCGATCGATCCCCTCAACATCCTCACCGCGCCCGGTTTCGTCGTGGACCGCCTGCACTGGGTTCCGAAGGCGGAGCAGGGTTCTTGGGTGGCGCTGACCGAGGATCCGAAGGGTCGATTTTATGTCTGCGACCAGGGCGACAAGGGATTGTTCCGAATCACCGTTCGGGAGGACGGTCCGCCGCTCATCGAACCGATTCCGGTGAACACCCCGGGTAGCGATCCCGCCGTGCTCCTCTCCGGAGCGCAGGGGTTGACCTGGGCGTTCGGCAGTCTCTGGCTGCACCGCAATGGTGGCCCTCTGTTCCGGCTCAGCGACAGCGATGGCGACGACAAGCCCGACACCGCCGAAGCCCAGCCGACGGCGACCGGGGGCGGTGAACACGGCAATCACGCGGTGCTGCCCACGGAAGACGGCAAAGCCCTCTACCTCGTCTCCGGGAACCACACCCCGATGGCGCCGTTCAAATCCACTCGCGTCCAGGGTTGGGCGGAGGACCATCTCTTTTCCCGGATGTGGGACGCCAAGGGACACGCTCGGGGACTGCTGGCGCCCGGCGGTTTCGTCAACCGGTTCGATCCCCAGACCAAGGAACAGGAGGTCTACTGCATGGGCTTCCGCAACCAATACGACGTGGCCATCAACGCAAACGGAGACCTTTTCACCTACGATGCCGACATGGAGTGGGACATGGGATCCCCCTGGTATCGTCCCACCCGGATCTGTCACGTCGTGAGCGGTGGCGACTTCGGCTGGCGGAGCGGCTCCGGGAAATGGCCGGTCTATTTCGAGGACAGTCTGCCGCCGGTCGTCGATATCGGTCCCGGTTCACCCACCGGTGTCGTGTCCGGCAAGGGAGCGGCCTTCCCGGCGAAATACCAGGACGCCATCTACGGTCTGGACTGGACTTTCGGCACGATCTACGCCGTTCATCTCACTCCCGACGGTTCCAGCTACCGGGGCACCAAGGAGCCGTTCGTCTACGGATCCCCGCTTCCGGTCACGGACGCGGAAGTCGGCCAGGACGGTCACCTCTATTTCCTGGTCGGCGGACGCGGCACCCAATCCGCCATGTTCCGGGTCCGTTACGTGGGGAATGAGTCCACCGCCCTCAGCGAGGGGAATGACACGCCGGAATCCATCGCCGCGCGGAAGCAACGCCGCCAACTCGAGGCGTTCCACGGGAAAGTCGATCCTGCCGCCCTCGGGACCGCTTGGTCTCATCTCTCCAGCCGCGACCGCTTCCTGCGCAACGCCGCCCGTGTGGCCATTGAATCGCAACCAGTCGATACCTGGGCGGACCGGGTTCTTCAGGAAAAAGAGACCCAAGCCTTGATCACCGGCGCGGTGGCCCTGGCGCGTCAGGGCAAGCCCGCTCACCTGACGCCGTTGGTGACCCGTCTGATCGAGCTCAACCCCACGGAACTCGAGGAGAGTCAGTTTCTTGGCCTCCTGCGCGCCTATCAGCTCGCCTTCCTCCGCCTCGGAGCACCTGACAAGGCACTCCGTGACCAAGTGATTGGGGAGTTGGATTCTCATCTTCCCCACCGCAATGGGGACCTGAACATGGAACTGATCCGGGTCCTGGCATACCTCCGCGCCCCTGGCGTGATCACCAAAGCCCTCGCCCTCATCGAGAACCGCGGTGCCCCCGAAGTGCCGGACTGGTCGGAGTTGGCGGCGCGCAACCCCGGTTACGGACGCGGCATCCTGGCGATGATCGAAAACTATCCGCCGTCTCGGGAGATCGGTTATGCCATGCTCCTTCGCGACCTCAAGTCCGGATGGACTGTGGAACAACGCCGCGCCTACTTCCAGTTCCTCAATCAAGCGGCCAAAGGATCCGGTGGTGCCAGTTTTCCCGGTTTCCTGGAGAACATCCGCGCGGAGGCCCTCGCCAACTGCAGCGATGCGGAACGGACGGCTCTTGTTGACATCACCGGGGAGAATTTCAATCCGGTGCCCAACTTTCCCATCACCCCGCCCCAGGGTCCGGGACGCACCTGGACCATGGATCAAGCGGTTGCCGCCGCGGACCGCGGGAGGGCGGACTTCAACAACGGGCGCAGCCTCTTCTTTTCCACGGGGTGCGGAGCCTGCCATCGCCTCGGCGGACTTGGCGGCGGAGTCGGACCCGACTTGACCAGCATTCCCAACAAGTTTGATACCCGCTACGTCATGGAAGCGATCCTCGAACCCAGCAAGGTGATTTCGGATCAATACAACAGTGCCATCGTCACCCTCACCGATGGCAGCCAGGTCATGGGGCTGGCCGTGGAGAAAGGGGACAAACTCGAGGTTTACCCGCCCGACCCGAAGGCCGCGCCCCGGATCTTGGCTCGGCAAGAGGTGAAAGCCATCGAGCAATCCCCCATCTCCCAGATGCCTCCGGGTCTGATCAATGTTCTCAACCCTGAAGAACTCCGCGATCTCAGCGCCTACCTCATGTCCGCCGGGAACCCCGCCGACCGCCGCTTCAAGAAGTAGGTTCCAAATAGCGCCCGATCGCCCCAAGGATTTCGTCCCGCCCGGATCGATCTTTCGCTGAGCTCGTCAGAATCTCCGGAACGACCGGAACCAGCGGGGTCAACGCCTCCAGAAACACCCCGGCGTTCGTTCTCGTTCGGGTTGGGGATTGCTTGTCCGTCTTGGTGAAAATCAGCGAATAGGGAAGCGTCGTGCCGCCGAGCCAACCCAGGAAATTCAGGTCGATCTTTTGCGGATCCAATCGGGAATCGATCAAGACAAAGACGTGCCGGAGATTGCGCCGCTGCTCAATATAATCCGCGGCCAACTCGTTGAAGTCATACTTCTCGGTCTTGGCTGTCTTCGCATAGCCATAGCCTGGAAGATCCACCAAACTCCACGCATCATTGATCAAATAGAAATTGAGCTGGCGCGTCTTTCCCGGCGTTCCCGAGATCGCCGCCAGGGAATTGCGATTGCAAAGCAGATTCACCAAGGAGGATTTGCCGACATTGGAACGACCGATGAAACAGAATTCGGGGAACTCCCATTCCGGACAATCCTCCAAACTCCGGCCGCTCTTCACGAAATTGGCTGACTTGATGCGCATACTTCGGCTCAACATCGGGGCATCGCCGCCGGGCGCAAGTCCGCTCCCGCTTGAGTTCCACTCGGCCTTGCGCCAACTTGCCGTCTGAAAATCGCCTATCCAGAGGAGTTGCCCGTCTCTCGGTGTCGGGACCAGATCCGGGACGCGGTCCGCCGTCACCCGGTGGTCATCGTCTGCGGGGATACCGGCTCGGGCAAAACCACCCAGCTTCCCAAGATCGCCTTGGAACTGGCGCGGGGGACCGAAGGCAGGCGCATCGGTTGCACCCAGCCCCGTCGGCTGGCCGCCACTTCCGTGGCCAAACGCGTCGCCGAGGAACTCGGGGTCGCCCTCGGCGAGGAAGTCGGTTTTCAAATCCGTTTCGAGGACCGGACCTCCAACAACACTCGGGTCAAGTTCATGACCGACGGAATCCTTCTGGCCGAGACCCGCGGCGATCCTCGCCTTCGTCACTACGACACCCTCATCATCGACGAGGCCCACGAGCGTTCGCTCAACATCGATTTCATCCTCGGTTATCTGCACCGCCTGTTGGAACGCCGGGACGATCTCAAGGTCGTCATCTCTTCCGCCACGCTCGATGCCGAATTGTTCGCCCAATTCTTCGGCGGGGCCCCGGTGATTTCGGTCGAGGGCCGCACCTTCCCGGTCGAGGATCATTTCCATCCCCCTTCCCATGATCGGGAGCGGATGGCGGACCAGATTCGGAGAGCCGTGGAATGGCTCGGTGATGTCGATCCTCTCGGCGATACCCTCGTCTTTCTCCCTGGGGAACGGGAGATCCGGGAGACCGCGGAACTCCTGGAAGGACGCCGTTACCGGGACACCGTCGTCCTCCCTTTGTATGCCCGGCTCGCCGGAAAGGCGCAACAAGCGGTCTTCCAACCCACGCCGAGAACGCGCCGGATCATCCTGGCCACCAACGTGGCGGAAACGTCCCTGACCATCCCGGATATCCGCTCGGTCGTCGATACCGGCTTGGCCCGGATCAACCGGTTCGATCCCGCCAGTGGCATCCAACGCCTGCAGATCGAGGCGATCTCCCAGGCCAGCGCCCGCCAACGGCGCGGACGATGCGGCCGCGTCAGCGAAGGCATCTGCCTCCGGCTTTACGACGACGAGGATCTGGCCTCCCGCAAACCTTACACAGATCCTGAAATCCTCCGCACCAATCTCGCGGGCGTCGTCCTCCAAATGGAATCCCTCGGCCTCGGCGATCCCCTCGAATTTCCCTTCCTCAACCCGCCACAACCCAAGCGCGTCGCCCAGGCTTACAAGACCCTGGAGGAGATCGGCGCCCTCACCCGCAGGCGTCAGCTGACCGACATCGGCCATGCCCTCGCCCGAATCCCGGTGGATCCACGGATCGGTCGCCTGCTCATCGGAGGTCGCGACGAAGGTTGCTTGCGGGAGGCGCTCATCGTGGCCAGCGCGCTCTCCGTCCAGGATCCCCGGGAACGACCGCTCGACCGCCAGGAGCAAGCCGATCATGCCCATGCGCGCTTTCGCGACAAGCGCTCGGACTTGACCGGATGGTTGCGCTGGTGGCACGGGCTTCAGGAAGCCGGCGACTCCAACAACGCCCTGCGCAAGTTCTGCGAGCGCAATTTTCTGAACTACCGTCGCACCCAAGAATGGCGCAATTTGCACGGCGAACTCACTCAGGTCCTGCGGGAGCTCAAGTGGAACTTGGCCGAACTCAAACGTCCTCTGCCCGACCCCGCAGATTCCTTCTCGGAGAATCTGCATCGGGCCGCCCTCACCGCCATCCCTTCCCAAATCGGGTTTCATCGCGGCAAGAAATTGGGCTACAAAGGGGCCGGCGACCGGACCTTCTTCCTGCACCCGGGGTCGGGTGTGTTCGGCTCCTCGCCGGCTTGGGTCATGGCGTTTGAGGTGGTCGAGACCGCCAAACTCTACGCCCGCAACGCCGCCGCCTTCGATCCCACGTGGTTCGAGAAGGCCGTGCCGCATCTCTGCCGCTATGCCTACAGCGATGCCCATTGGGATCCTGTTCAGGGGGCCGTTTATGGCAAGGAACGGGTCATGGCTTACGGACTGACGCTCATCGAAGGGCGGCGCATCCACTACGGCAGAATCGATCCCGCCCTGGCCCGGGAGGTCTTCATCCGGGAAGCTCTCGTGGAGGGGCGAATCGGCGCCCCCGTCGCCGCCCTCTCACAAAATTTGGCCCTGCTCGAACGCGTCCGTCGGCTCGAACACAAACTGCGGCGGCGCGACGGCCTGCTCTTTCCGGAATCGATTTATGCCTTTTGCAACGAACGGCTGCCGAAGGAGATCCACACCCGCAAACAGTTCGAACAATGGATCGAAGGGCCCGGGGCCGGCCAGTTTCACCTGACCCTGGAAGACTGCATCGTCCCCCAACTGACCCCCATCCACGAGGACGATTACCCGGATGATCTCGACGGGTTCCGCCTCCATTACCTCCACGATCCGGGGGCGGATGGGGACGGCATCACCCTCGAGATCCCCCTCAGCGAATTGCACCGCATTCCGCCCTGGAGCGGCGACTGGCTCGTGCCCGGTTGGCTCCCCGACAAGGTCCACTCCCTGCTCCGCGCCCTGGACAAACACATCCGCCAAGTGTTGCCTCCGCTGGCCGAAATCTGCGAAAGTTTCCTGGATGATTGGGAAGGATATCGTCCGGAGTGCACCTTGGAGACCGCCCTGCTCGAGCATCTCAGGATCCATTGCGGACAAAACATCGCTCCCGATTCCTTCGATCTCGCCCGGGTGCCGTCCCATCTCCGCATGCGATTCTCCATCGTGGACCAGGGAGAAGTCCGCGCCACCGGTCGGAATCTGGCCCTGTTGCGACAGGACTTGGCCGCCGAAGTCGAACGCTCGCTGGCCCAGGCCGCCGCTCGCGCCTTTCGCAGCCGTCCGGTCACGTCTTGGAATTTCGGCGCGCTGCCGCTCTCCGTGCCCACTTCCGGCGGAGGCTCGGTGTTTCCTGCTCTGGCCACGACCGAGCGCGGCTTTGAATTGCGGGCCTTCCCCACCGCAGATTGCGCGGAATGGCATCACCGGATCGGGATCGCAACGCTCCTCCTCTCGCTGGATCCAGACGCCGCCAAGCGCCTGCGCGCCCAACTCTTCGCCACCGGAACGGCACCCACCGCAACTTCCCGGGGCGGAGCTTCCGCCTCGCTGAATTCCCTCGCCATGGCCTTCGGCGGCAGCGCTCCTCTCCCCACCGGGAAATCCCCGGCCCCGCGCGGCGACTCCCCGCGGCTCTCCCTGGACCAGCTGCTCCTGCTCGATCAGTTGGGACATCACCCGCGCGGGAACCGGACGGATCTCGTCTTGCGTGCGGTGGTGGAAACCATCGGCCCTCCCTGGCCCCGCACGGCGGAGGAATTCGCGGCCGCCTCCGCCCGGCTCCGCGAGGGAGCCCCGGAACAGATCGACCGCCTGCTTCTTCACACCGGTTCGCTCATCTCCGCGGCGGCTTCAGCGGTCGCCCTGCTTCACCGAATCGGGCCGGATTACGCGGAATCGGTCGATGACATCCGGCGGCAGGTCGAGGGGCTTTTCCGGGGGCGTTGGCTGCTGGAGAACGACCTCGCGGACTTGGCGCTCGATTGGCAGGGACTGGAGGCGCGCATCACCCGGATGCTGGGAGGGCCTCCGGGGAAAGATCTGGCCAAACTGGAGCGTTGGGAGCGGTCGCGGGAACGGCTCCCGGAACCGGCTCCCTGCCCCTGTGGAGAGGGGCACTTGACCGTGGGGGAAAGGGAGATTCGGGATGCGGACAGCCGGCTGCGTCTGACGCATTTTGCCCCGGAGTTGCGGGCCCGTCGGACCTGATCGGGAAAGCGGGCGGAACCGAGGAAAAAACCTCGTGAAATGTCTATTTTTCGCATGCGTGAGGCGGCATCGGGTGATAGGCTCAACGACTCGCCAGACAATCCGGAATACGGGCTCGAATGTTTGGGGAATGTGTGAGGAACTCAGCTGAAAGATATGTCAGACGAAACGTCCAACGAATTGAACACCTCCGAGCACACCCAGGTGGATGCCAGTCAGGCCTACGGGGTGGAGCAAATTGACAAACTCGAGGGTCTTGCTGCTGTCCGCAAACGCCCCGGCATGTATATCGGGGATCCGGACGAGCGTGGGTTGCATCACTGCGTGTTTGAAGTGTTGGACAATTCGATCGACGAACATCTCGCCGGATATTGCAAGAAGATCGAGATCACCATCCACGTGGACGGCTCCTGTTCGGTGAAGGATGACGGGCGGGGCATTCCGGTTGAGATTCATCCCAAGTTCGGCATACCGGCCGTGGAATTGGTGCTCACCAGTCTGCACGCGGGCGGGAAATTTGGCCAGGGCGCTTACAAGTATTCCGGCGGCTTGCACGGCGTGGGCGCCAAGTGCGTCAATGCCCTTTCCGACTGGTTTCGGGCTGAGGTATATCGGGATGGAAAAATCCACTCCATCGAGTTCGAACGGGGGGTCACCACCAAACCGCTGGAAGTGGTCGGTCCCCTGGCCGACTCCTCTCAGACGGGCACCATGATTACGTTCATGCCGGACCCGACGATTTTCACCATGACGACCACCTTCGTCTTCGAGCGCCTCGCCGGACGCTTGCGGGAGCTGGCGTTCCTCAACCCGGGGGTCATCATCACCCTCACCGACGAGCGCCCCGAATCGCGCCGCGCCGAGACGTTCTATTACCCCGAGGGCGTGGTGCAATTTGTGAGGCAATTGGGAGAGAACAAACAATTGATTCATCCCAAGCCGATCGTTCTATCCGGGCGGCGCGCCGTGGAGTTGGAATTGGAGGGAAAAAAGACCGAGGAACAGGTGCTTGTCGATTGTGTCATTCAATACAATGACAGTTATAACGAACAAGTTCTGTGCTTTGCCAACTCGATTCACAACGGGGACGGAGGCACGCACCTCACCGGCTTCAAAAATGCCCTGACCCGAGTGGTCAACAATTACGCGAAGTCTGCCAAGGTGCTCAAGGACAAGGATCCGGTGCCGAACGGTGACGATTGCCGCGAGGGGATTGTCTGCGTCCTGAGCATCAAGCATCCCCACCCGCGTTTCAGTTCCCAGACCAAGGACAAACTGGTCAACAACGAGGTGGAGGGCGTGGTTCATTCGGTCGTTTATGACGCCCTCTCCGCCTACTTCGAGGAGAATCCCGATGCCGCCAAGTCCATCGTGCAACGGGTCATCAACGCGGCTCGGGCCCGGGAAGCTGCCCGCAAGGCTCGCGAGATCGTGCGGAAGGATTTCCTCGTCGGGGGCGGTCTGCCCGGCAAGTTGGCCGACTGCTCCGACCGCGACCCGCGCCGGACGGAAGTTTACATCGTCGAGGGCGACTCCGCCGGTGGGTCCGCCAAACAAGGGCGCGACCGCCGCACCCAGGCCATCCTGCCGATTCGTGGAAAGTTGATCAATGTGGAAAAGGCCCGGATCGACAAGGTGCTGCAAAACAGCGAGATCTGCACCATGATCAAGGCCGTGGGCACCGGGATCGGCGAAGGGGAGGGGGAGGGCAGTTTTGACATCAGCAAGCTCCGCTATCACAAGATCGTCATCATGACCGATGCCGACGTGGACGGATCTCACATCCGCACCCTGCTCCTGACCTTTTTCTATCGTCAGATGCCCGAGCTGGTTCGCCGTGGGTATGTCTACATCGCCCAGCCGCCGCTCTACAAGGTGTCCCGGAGAAATCGTCAGGAGTATGTTCAGGACGACGCTGCCCTGAACAAAATCCTCATCGATCTGGGAGCGGATGATGTCACGCTGCGGCATTGTGCGGATGGACGGGAATACAGCAGCGAGGATTTGAAGCGGATTCTCGCTGAACTGGGCAAATTGAATCGGTTGAGCGAGGCGATCTCCCGCAACGGCGGAGACTTCGAACACTACCTTCACCACGGGGAGGGCGGTCGTCTGCCCGCGTTCATCGTGAAGCTGCGGGAGGGAAATGTGGAGAGCGTCCGCTATTTCGTGGATGAAAAGGATCTGCGGGCCTATGCGGAGGACAACCCGGACCTCGGGCTCTTCGCCGCCAGCGCCCCAGCCCCTGGGGAAGTCGAAGGGGCCACCGTTCCGGCGGCGAGCACGGGAGTGCAACGGCGGGCCAAATTGGTGGAAATCCACGAGGCTCGTTCCATCGCCAGATTGGTTGAAGATCTCAAAACCACCGGGCTGAATGTCGATCACTTCAGTTCGGAGGATGAACCGGTTTTCGAGGTCGTGGAAGGCAGCGGAGAACGGGCCCAAGTCCATCCGGTCTTCTCCATCCCGGAAATCTTCCGCAAGGTCGTGGAGATCGGCAAAAAGGGCATCGATATCCAGCGCTACAAGGGGCTCGGTGAAATGAACGCCAAAGAACTCTTTGAGACCACCATGAACCCGAAAAATCGCAAGCTCCTGCGCGTCCAGCTCAATGAGGACAATGCCCTCGAGGCGGACAAGATGTTCACCGTTCTGATGGGCGATGTCGTCGAGCCCCGCCGTCAGTTCATCGAAGACAACGCCCTCAACGTGCGCCATCTCGATGTGTGATCGGCTTCATCCTTTAACGCTTTCTCCGTTTCTTCATGTCTGACGATATCACGCCTCAGGACTCAGAAGCTCCCATCGAGGAGTTTGGTCTCATCTCTCCGATCAACGTCTCGGAGGAGATGAAGAGTTCCTTCCTCGATTACTCGATGTCGGTGATCATCTCCCGCGCTCTCCCAGACGCGCGGGATGGTCTCAAGCCCTCACAACGCCGCCTGCTTTACGCGATGTTTGCGGACTTGAACCTGACACCGGGCCGCAAGTTCCTCAAGTGCGCCCGGATCGTGGGGGAGACGATGGGTAAATACCACCCGCACGGGGACCAAGCGATCTATCCAACGCTGACCAACATGGCGCAGCCTTGGTCGATGCGCGAGTGTCTTGTGCACGGTCAGGGCAACTTCGGTTCACCGGACGGTGATGCTCCCGCTGCCATGCGTTACACCGAGGCCAAGCTCACGCATTTGGGCGCCGCCCTGATGAATGACATGGACAAGGATACGGTCGATTTCGTCGACAACTACGACGAAACCAACCGGGAACCCTCCGTCCTCCCCGCGGCTTTCCCCAACCTGTTGGTCAACGGCGGCACCGGGATCGCGGTGGGCATGGCGACGAACTTGCCTCCGCACAACCTCGGTGAGGTGGTCGACGGCATTTGCGCCACGATCGACAACCCGAAGATCACCATCGATGAGCTCCGCGTCTTCATCAAGGGACCCGATTTCCCTACCGGATGCACCATCCTCGGCACCAAGGGGATTCGGGATTACTTCGCCACCGGGCGCGGGCACATCAAGGTCCGCGGGCGCGCCGAAATTGTCGAGGGGCGCACCCTGACCCAAATCGTCATCACCGAAATTCCCTACTATGTGAACCGCGAGAAACTCCACTTGCGGATCGCGGAACTGGTCAAAGAAAAGATCATCGACGAAGTGAGCGGACTGCGGGATGAGTCTGACGAAAACACCCGTCTGGTGGTGGACCTGAAACGGGGCGCCCAGCCCCAGGTGGTTCTCAACAAGATCCACCAGCATACGCCGCTGTCCACGTCCTTCAGCGTCAACATGTTGGCGATCGACAACCGGCGCCCGCGTCTGCTCAACATCAAGGACGCCATCGTCTGTTACATCGAGCACCGCCGCGAGGTCATCCTGCGACGGACGCGGTTCCTGCTCAGGAAGGCGGAGGAGCGGGCGGAGCAACTTGAAGCCTACCTGCTCGCCCTCGGCAATCTGGATGAGTTCATCCGCTTGATTCGCGATTCGAAAAGCCGCGACGAGGCCCGGGAACGGGTCAAGGCCCAGGTCTTCACCGCCGAGGCGGCGGCTGCGCTCGGCATTCTGCTCCGGGATCAGGTCAGCCTGAAAGTTCGGCCCGGATTCTACGTTTTCACTGACAAACAGGTAAACTACATTCTTGATCTCCGGCTCTATCAGCTTACCGCTTTGGAGCAGGACAAAATCCAGAATGACTACCAGAACATCTTGGAGGAGATCAAGGATTTCTTGGACATCCTGGCCAAGGAACAAAGGGTTCTCGACATCATCAAAACCGAGCTCCGCGAGATCAAGGACAAGTATGCCACGCCGCGAAGGACCGATTTTGCCGTCGACGAGGGTGATATGAATCTCGAGGATCTCGTCGCCAACGAGGGCCAGATCATCACCATCTCCCACCGCGGCTACATCAAGCGCACCAACGCGGAGGCCTTCCGCCTTCAGGCTCGCGGCGGCAAAGGCATGCGCGGCATGGAAACCACCGAGGCCGCTTCGGAGGAGGAGGAGGGTGATTTCGTGGAACACCTCTTCGCCGCAGGCACCCACGATTATCTCCTCTTCTTCACCAATACGGGGCGCGTCTTCATGGAACGCGTCTTTTACATCCCGGAAGGGTCCCGGACTTCCACGGGCCGGTCGGTGAAGAATCTCCTCAACCTTCGGCCCGAGGAATCGATCAAGGCCACCTTGCGCATCCAGGGAGATCCTGGTGGCGATCGCGACAAAACCTTCTCCCCAGATCTTCACATCATCTTCGCCACCAAGGATGGCGTCGTGAAGCGCACCAATCTCAGCGATTTCCGGAACATCCGGAAGGATGGAATCAACGCCATCACAATTGCTGAAGGCAATGACCTCGTCGATGTCACCCTGACCGGCGGCAACGATGAGATCGTGTTCATCACGCACGAGGGCATGAGCCTGCGTTGTCACGAGGATCAGTTCCGCGCCCTCGGGCGCACCGCTCAGGGCGTCTTCGGAATCCGTCCGTCTGAGGGGGATTACGTGGTGGCCATGGCCCGCGTGGACCCGACGTCCGCCTTGCTCGTCGTCTCCGAACGGGGCATCGGCAAACAGACGCCGTTTGGGGATTATCGTCTGCAAAACCGTGGCGGACGCGGGATCATCACCATGAAGACCTCCGAGCGAACAGGCCCGGTGGTGGGAGCCCTCTCCGTCCAGGAGAAGGATCAACTCATGCTGATGACCAGCTCCGGCCAGAGCGTCCGCATCAGCGTGGCCCAGGTCCGTCAGGCAGGCCGCAACACCATGGGCGTCAAGCTCATGACCCTGCGCGAGGGTGAGACCATCCAGGACATCGCCCAAGTGGTCGCGTTCGGCGATGAAGAGCCCACGGTCACCGAATTGGAGCCCGCGCTCGACGTGGACCTCACCCCCGAACCCGGGGCGGACCAATAGGTTTGCTGAGGGGGCCGACCATGCTGATGGCCTTGCGGGCCGTGACCGCTGCGGAGAGGGCTTCAGCCGCCGGCGGCGATGACGTAGGCCCAGTTTCCGAGCAGGGCGGCGGCGCCGAGGCACCAGAGGAGAGTGGCCCATGGGCGCGAGACTGAGCGGAGGGTCGGGACTTCGCCCCGGACGACGGCGAGGGTGGCGCTGATGAGGAGAGAGCCGATCAACAGGGTGGCCAGCGGGTTGAATGCCAGGGCCCGCCCGGGGGCGCCCTGGGCAAGGGCGAAGGCGGCCCGGGTGCCGCGGCAGGCGAGGCACGGGTAACCGGTGAGAAGTTTCATGGCGCAGAGAGAGGGGCGCGCCAGGGTGAGGGGCTCGAGGACCGGGGTGAGGCGGATGAGGACCGCGCCGGAGAAGGCGAGGGCGAGGAGGCTGGCTGCGCCGCACCGGACCGCGATTGGCAGCCGCACCCAGCAAATGTTCATTCCACGAGGAACCAGGGATTCAGAAGGTTTTCTTTGTTGTAACGCAAAGGTTCTCCCGAGGGATGTTGGAGCACCTTGCGACCGGCTTCGAGGGCCACGGCGTGAGCGGCGGCGGTATCCCACTCCATCGTCGGTCCGAAACGGGGATAGACGTCGGCGGCTCCTTCGGCCACGAGGCAGAGTTTGAGGGAACTTCCTGCGGAAGTGAGGAGGACTTCATGTCCGGCGGCGCTGAGTTCGTCGATGAACTCCTCGGTTTCCGGGGACATGTGGGAGCGGCTGGCCACCACGCGGACCTGTTTCTGCTCGCGATAATGCGGTCCACCGTGGAGAGGCGTTCGGGCGCCGGAGGGATCTGTTTTGGTGGCCCCGGAACCTCGTTGCGCGGTGTAGAGCGTGCCGGTGGCGGGTTGATAAACCACGCCGAGGACCGGGATTCCCTCTTCCACCAGGGCGATGTTCACGGTGAACTCTCCGTTCTTTTTGATGAATTCCTTGGTGCCATCGAGCGGGTCGATGAGCCAAAACCGTTTCCATCCGGCCCGTTGGGGGTAGGGGGTGGCCTTGGTTTCCTCGGAGATCCACGGGATGTCTGGATACGCTCTCTGCAACTCCCGGAGAATCACCTCGTTGGCGCGTCGGTCCGCCTCGGTGAGAGGAGAGTCATCCGCCTTGTGTTCCACCGTGAAGTCCTGGCGATAGACTTCGAGAATGGCATCGCCGGCTTGCCGGGCGATGTCCGCGATGCGGTCGGTTTGGATCTCCATGAGGGGGGACACCAAAGCCTGAAACCCTTGGGGGACAAGCTCAGAGTTTCCGTTGCAGCCGTTCATTGATCCACGCGACGGTTTCGGTGGCTTCCGGGTCATTGGGGAACCGCTGCAAGAACGCGGTCCAGGAAGTTTTGGCGGCCTGGTAGAGGGAGACCGCTTTGGCCTTGTCCTCCATGGTTTGGCGGGCCAGCCCGGCGTGGCCTTGGGCTTGGGCGAGGAGAAGGAGATATTCGGCGTGCTCGGGATCCTCGATGACCAGCTTTTCCAAAACGGCGATCGATTCCTCGAAACGCTCCGCCGCTTCCCGGGCGCGGGTGGAATCGAGAAGGGCCTGGGCCAGGGCGATGTTTTGTCGGGAGATGGCGTGGCGATAGGCCGGGGCGAAAGGATCCTTGCCCAGGAGTTCCTTGAAGAGTTTCAGCGCCATTTCGTTCAAGGGAAGGGCTTGATCGGTCTGGCCTTCTCGACGGAGGACCTCGGCGAGCCTTCCGTAGCTGTTGGCCAGTTCAAAGCGGTAGGGCAAGGAATCGGGTTGCAGGCGCACCACCCGGTCGAGGAGGGTGACGGCATCGCGCAGCACCGGGATCTCGGAGGTGATTTCACCCTGCTGATTGAGGGCCATCGCCAAGCGATACTGGTAAGATTCCATCTCCCCGTTGGTCTCGATGAGTTCGGTGAAAAGGCGGGCGGCTTTGCGCACCAGGTCGAGGGCGGTTTTCTCATCGGCGTGGCGGCGGACGAGGGCCGCGAGGCGCACGTAGGACTCGCCGAGCTGTTCCTTGGTGCGGGAATCTGACGGGGTGGCGGCGAGCAGGGTGGAGAGCTGTTCCACCAGGGTGCGGAAGGCCTTTTCAGCCTCCGCGTGCTGACCACGTTCCAGCAGGAGCCGGGCGGAGGCGAGGCGGTTTTTGGCCAACTCGGCGTTGGCGTCGCTGTTGGGCGCGGATTTGACGAGTTCCTCGAAGAAGGCGTTGGAGCGGGTCAGGGCTTCATCCGCGATGACAAAGTTTCCGCGAGCGAGCTCGATTTCGTGGATGCTGCGTTCGATGAGGGCACACTCGCGGAGGAATTCGACGCGGATTTCGGGGCTTACCTCGAGGGATTTCATGGCTTCCCGGGCGTTGACGAGGTGTTTGAGAGCCTCTTCCGGGCGGCCCTGATGGCGCCGAATTTCTCCGAGGAAAAGATCGGCCCGGCAAAGTTGGCGGGCAAAGTCCGCGTCCTTGGCGTAGGTGTTGACGAACTTGCTGAAATAGACGGCGGCGGCTTCCAGGTTGGCGCGCCGCATCTCCTGAAAGCCGGGGAAATCGATTTCATCGGCGCGGAGAATGGCGGCAAAGAAGCGGTCCGCCTGTTCCTGGGATTCGAAGAGGAAGGACCGAGCCTTGTCGGCCTCGGTGCGGCGGAGATTGGTCTCGGCTTGGGCGGCGGAGCGCAACGATTCTTCCTGGGCCACCTTGGCATCGGAGATCGATTTCAGTTTGGCCAGGTCCGACTGGCGTTTCTGTTCGGCTTTGACGACTTTGTTGGCTTCCGTTGCGACGTTGGTGAAGCCCATCAGGGCGGCGCCGAGGAGGAGCAGGGAGGTGAGGAGGAAGATGCCGGTGGTTCCCAAGAGGGTGCGGACCTTGATGCTCTTCCCGTGGAGTTGGGCGTGATGCTGGCGCTTGAGCAGTTCGATGTCCGCGGTGTGACGGATTGTCTCGAACGTTCGGGCCACTTCGCGGAGGTCGGCGGGGCGGTCGTCCGGCGACAGGCTGAGGCATTGGCCGATGACATTGCGCAGCTGTTCCTCGTATTCGTTGCGGGGGCGTTTGGGCCAGGCAATGTCCGGTTCTTCGTAGAGGAGCAGGCTGAAATCGACGGGGTCATCCTGTTGAAGCGCCGAGGTGGGATGCCGGGGGTTGTTGCGGCGGCTCTGGAATTCCCGGTGCCGGTCATCGAGCCGGGGAAGTTTGCCGTTGAGGATGTAGTAAGCGACCACGCCGAAGGCATAGACATCCCAGCGTTTGCCCTTGCCGTGGGAGAAATCGCGGTCGCGCAATTGTTCCGGGGCGGCGAAGTAGCAGGTGTCGCCGATTTCAAAGTAATGGATGCCCGGGACCAGGCCCTGGGCGAAGTCGCCGAGGCGAACCACCTGGGGTTCGTAGCCCTTGTATTCGACGAAGATGTTCCCCGGCTTGACGCAGGTGTGGATGATGTCGAGCCGATGGAGGAAGGAGAGAGCGTTGACGAGTTGTTCCACCAGGCGCCAGGCCAAGGCGGGCGGGAGTTGGCCGGCCACTTTGTCCAGGGTGGCCGATTTTCCGTCGAGCCCCTGGTAGTAGTCGGTGATGTAATAATAGGGAGCCTGCTGCAGGTTGAAGGAGTGGACGGGAACCAGATTGGGGTGTGAAGCCGAGACCCCGACCGAAGTGAGGGCGTGATTCAGCAGGGAGTGGTTCACGGCCATCCCATTGAACACCTTGACGACGCGCGCGGAATTCCCCCGATACCGGCAACGGTAGGACGCGCCGGCCCCGCCTTCACCGATCAGTTCTTCGAATTCGTAGGATGGGATCTGCGGGAGATTCATGGACTACTGCACCTTGGACGTGGGCGCGTCTCCCCTTCGGCAGCGAACGGTAAATTTTTACACAGATGTCGTGCCATCCGCAAAGCGGAAAGTTTGAGTGGGACCATCCTCATGGTGGCTTCAAAGATTGGCGAGGACGAGATCCCGCCACTCCGCATCCAGATTTTCCCGGGAGCGCAGGGTGGGGCGTCCGGCCCGAGCATACCAGTAGGCCGCGTTTCCGAGATCGCCTTCGATCCGGTGCAGGTGGGCGTGGATCCAGGACCCCATGGCGGTTGGCAGATCGTTCACGACATCGTGGGCCTCTTCCCACCGATCTTTTTTGGTCAGCCAGAGAGCCCGCAACGGCGCGGAGAGTCCCTGGGGCGGCTCTGGATCCTGGGCCACAGAGGTGAGCAAGTCTTCGATGGTCACGGTTGGTCCTCCACCTTGAACCCGGGAAAGTCCGCCGCGAGCTGCTTCCGGTATTTCTCCGCCTTTTCCGCCTCGCCCTTGGCTTCAAGAGCGTCGGACAATTTGCTCATGGCGAGCGGCACCATCTTCCGGTCGGCCCCGAACTCGACCACAATGCTGTAGTATTGGATCGCCTGGGCAGGATCGTTCTGAGACATGTGGATGTCACCGATCAAGACGCGGGCCTCGTTGTTGAGTGGTCCGGAGCGGACGAGAACCAGCACCTCCTCGGCGGAGGCGAGTGCCTCCTTGGTGGCTCCGCTCCGCAAGTGGCAAATGGCTTTGTCGAGAATGGCTCGGGCCCGCAGATCCAGGCTGGGGCGGTGCAGGAGGAAGTTGTCCAGGTCGGTGAGGGCTGCCGGGAACTTCTTCATGCGCATGTGGACATCCGCGAGTTTTTGCCAGATATCCGCCGGCGTCTGCTTCGGATTGGCGGGGTCGCTGCGGAGGACCAGGTAAGGCTCGGCGATGGCGTATTCCTTGGCCTCGTAAAACGAGCGTCCGAGGTGGCTGAAGATGGGGAGGAGCTCCGGTTGTTCGCCATGAGCGGCGCGGAAGGCGCGGGTCTCTTCGAGCAATCCTTGGAGATCCTCCAGGTGATAGAGGGCGAAGATGATTCGCAGGGAAGCGTTTTGGCCGAAGGATTTGGCGTCCAGGGAGCGGGCTTGGCGCAGCGGCTCAAGGCAATCCTTGTAATTCTTGAGGTCGAAGAGACCACCGCCGATCCAGAACTGGGCCTCGGCCTTGATCGAGGTTTTCGGGAACTTTTTCACCAGGTCTTGATAGGCTGCGACCATGGGTTCAAGCTGACGCAAGTGCCGGTGAATCAGCGCGATCTGCGTCATTGCGTTCTCGGCGTCCGCGGATTCCGGATAGCCTTTCACGAGTCGCTGATAATCTTCGAGCGCCTCTTTGAATTCCTCCTTTTGATGGTGGGTGATCGCCAACTTCATCAGGGCGGAGGGAATCAGAGGGTTGAGAGAATACTTTTTGATGAAATCCTCGAGCGCCGCCATGCCTTCTGGCGCGGAACCGGAATCGATCATGGCCCAGCCCATTTTGTAGAGCCGACTCGGGCCGTATTTGGCATCGACATTCTCGGGACGGACGTTGCGGTAGGACTCGGCGGCTCCCTTGAAGTCCTGGGCACTGAAGAGCGTTTCCCCCTTGAGCAGCCAGGCGAGGTCGATGTAGTGCGAGGAGGCGTCCGCCGCACTCTGGGTCGCCAGGAAGGCATCGACATAACGGGGGAGGGATTTGTCCGACGCCTCGTGGTAGCAGAGGAGTTTGCGATACCCAGCCTCGGTGGCTTCGGCGGTTCCCGGAAAGGACCGCTCCACTTGGTCGAAGAGCTGGATGGCCTGGGCCAGGGCTTTTTTCTGCCGCAAGGAGTTGGCCGCCATCAGGTCGAGCTGGGCTCGGGTGGTGCCCTCCGCCTGGAGCGGCATCAGCGAGTGCAGGCGGACGACTTCGTCGTAATCCTGTCGTTCATAGGCCTTCTGCATCAGAGCCATTTGCGCCAGCTGCCGAAACGAGTCGTTCTTGCTGGAGCTGAGGGTTTCCTTGAGGAGCGTCTCTCCCTTGGCCGCTTCCGGGGCTTCCAAACCGAGAATCCCCGCCCGGAAACGGGCTTCATCCTTGATCTCGGCATCCCCGGCTTT